>NZ_JBIQDP010000002.1:0-327133 GCF_045370945.1 Pseudobacillus sp. 179-B 2D1 NHS | reverse complement strand
ACAGCCCCCATTCACAAGCAAAATAAAAAGGACTGTAGACAAACTCTAGAATTTCATTGAGTTTGTCTACAGTCTGACCTCCTTATTAAAATAAGGAGGTTTTTTGTGCAGACAAAAATTTTATTTTTTAACTGTAAGGAAGGAGATGTTCTATGTTAAGATAGTCATTAAGTTCCATTATAAGGGAATAGATTAGGTTAAAAGACATGAAGGAGGGAAGGGATGGAACCAAATTTATCACCTATCAGACCTAGTTTTAAACCAAAAGCTAATCATTTCTACATATCTATTAAGATGAAATTCTGGATAAGCCATGCTGTTTCTGTTGGATGGATGCTTTTTTCTATTTATCTTTCATTGCCTTGGCTGGAGAACTTGTCTTCCATTGTCTCTTTTCCTTTAGCTCTTTTCATTATTGGAGGAATCGCTTACGTTCCAGGTTACATGAATGCCTTTCTAATAATGAGCTTATTACTAGACCGGCAGCCAACATTAAAAGATGAACATCCAACTGATGCGGTAACCTTGCTTATTGCCGCTTACAATGAAGAAGCGACGATTTTTGACACCCTTCAATATGTAGCTAATCAAGATTATGATGGAGAAATCTATACGGTTGTCATCAATAATAACTCAACAGATCATACCTGCCAGGAAGTTATGAGGGCGAAGAAAGAGCTGAATTTAAATCTTACCCTCTTGCATGAGGCTAAGCCTGGTAAGTTCCATGCGTTGAATAAAGGATTGCAGTATGTAACCACGCCTTATGTTATTACTCTTGATGCAGATACGCTGCTCCATCCATCAGCTATTCGTTATCTAGTGTCAAGGATAGAAAGCAGCCCTGCCAATGTAGGTGCAGTAGCTGGATCGATGCTTGTTCGCAATAGCCGAGAAACAATTTGGACGAGAATACAGGAGTGGGATTACTTTCTTGGGATTGCCTCAATAAAGAGATTGCAAGGGTTATATCAAGGTACACTCGTCGCACAGGGGGCTTTCAGCTTGTATAAAACAGAATGTGTGCGAGAAGTTCAAGGGTGGCCTGATGCAATTGGCGAAGATATCGTATTAACTTGGAGGCTGTTACGTAACGAGTGGAAGGTGTATTTTGAACCTTTAGCTGTAGCTTTTACAGATGTGCCTCCTACGTTTAATCACTTTGTTAAGCAGCGTTCTAGGTGGGCAAGAGGGATGATCGAAGGACTAATTGAAGTGAAGCCATGGAATCAGCCACAATTATATACCAAATATTTAACGGGAATTAACTTGATCATGCCTTATTTAGACTTCATTTATACATTTTGTTGGATTCCTGGATTGATTTTAGCCTTTTTTGGTTTTTACTGGATTGTGGGTCCTATGACTTTATTCGTTTTACCTTTAACTATTGTCAGTTACGGCTCATTGTACATTTACCAGAAACAGTATGTATTTAAAAATCTTCATTTAAGAGTAAGAAAAAACAAGAGAGGATTCATTTTATTTATTCTCTGTTATCAAATGATTATGTCTCCAGTTTCTGTATGGGGATATTTGCAGGAGCTTTTTAAGTTAAAACGTGTGTGGCAATAAGTGGACTTCCATAAAGCCACCGTACGGTTTTTAATGCGGAAGAGGGTTTTTTCCAACTCTTTGATAAGAAAGAAGGATGTTTGGATAACCGGCAGCAAGCAGAAAAGGAGACTTCTCTGCTTGCTGCTTTTTCATTTTCTATTACTTGTACGCATGTGTAATATTTAAAGCTCTAAAGTTAGCCCATAGTATAGAAGAAGGGAGCAGCAGCTGGGATAAACGATTCCCGATGAAGACTCGAACGGGTGCACGAGACGAGGAGGCTTACGGACCGCCTGTCTGCAGTGAAAATCAACACTCAAGTATATATAATAAACGGACTGTTGCCCTCCTTTTTTAAGTGGCTGACCCTATGCGAAGAGAGGAAATTAAAGAGAGAATGAGATAGATTGTTTCCTTTAAAATAACCGGTAAAAAACAACATTGACAACATAATTGACAATGATTATCATTAATAATCATCAGAATACAAAAATACAAGATTAGGGGTCTCACAAATGAATCAAATAGTCCGAAATGTAGGGATTTTATTGCTGTCAAGCAGTCTTTTAGTTGGGTGTGGAGATGCCGGGTCAAAGGACTCGGAAAGCAAAGAAGCGAGTCAGGGCTTGAAAGCAGAGCAAGCGAACAAGCTGGATAAAGAAGTCAATACTTACAAGGAATTTGCTTCAGAGCAGCTGGACCAATTTGTTATTCAGACAGAAGCGTTTGCAGAAGCAGTCAAAGCAGGTGATGTAGAGAAGGCGAAAGAGCTATACGCACCAGCAAGGATGTATTTTGAACGTTCAGAACCTATTGCAGAGAGTTTCGGCGATCTGGATCCACGCATTGATGCTCGTTTGGCAGACGTGAAAGAAGAGGGGCAAGGAGAAGAAGAGTGGTCCGGCTACCATAAAATTGAAAAAGGTCTTTGGGTTGACGGAACGACTAAAGGATATGAAGCCGTGGCCGATCAATTATTAAAAGATGTAAAAGAGCTTCGTGCAAAAGTTGAAACAGTTGATGTAACACCGGATTTAATGATTACTGGGGCCGTTGATTTATTAAATGAGGTCTCTACATCAAAAATTACAGGAGAAGAGGAAATTTATTCTCATACTGACTTGTACGACTTTAAAGCCAACGTTGAAGGCGCTGAGAAAATTTTCGGGATTTTTAAGCCAAAATTACAAGAAAAAGATGCTGAGCTTGCTAAAACATTAGAAGAAAACTTTGGAACATTAAATGGATTACTAGCTAAGTACGAAGATGGAAAAGGCGGATATGTGTCTTACGAAACATTAACGAAAGAAGATACGAAAGCATTATCGGAAGCTGTCGATCATTTAGGGGAACCTTTAAGCCAAATGGCCATTGTTGTGGAGTGAGATAAATGAGCAATCAAGAGGAAAAATCCATCTTGCAAAAAGAAGTGTCTCGGCGTGACGTGCTAAAGTTTGCCGGAATCGGGGGAGCCGGGGTCATCCTCGGCGCTTCTGGTCTGACAGGGGCGTTAACGGCTTTTGGAGCGAACCCGTTTATTGATGACGATCAAACAGCAGCTAATAAAATTAATTTTTACGGTAAGCACCAGCCAGGTATTTTAACGAAGAATCCGGAGCATGTCTATTTTGTCTCGCTGAACTGCACCGCGAAATCTAAAAAAGAATTGAAGGAAATGTTTCAGCTATGGACAAATTACAGTGTTCAATTAATGAATGGCAAACTGGTGGAGCCTTATACGGCGAATAAGCTGCTTCCTACAGCAGATACGGGAGAAGCAGCAGGGCTTAATGCTTCCCATCTTACATTGACATTCGGGGTAGGACCGAGCCTGTTTGAGAAAAAAGAACTCGGGTTGAAACAGATGAAGCCGAAAGAACTAGTGGACCTCCCTCATTTTCCAAAAGATCAGTTGGACCCAAATTATGTCGGCGGTGACATCTGCATTCAAGCATGTGCAGACGATCCACAGGTCGCTTTTCATGCGGTGCGTAATTTAGTCCGCGCAGCAAGGGGAAAAGTAACGATGCGCTGGTCGCAAACGGGATTTAACTCTTATGAGATGAAAAATAAGAAGAAACTAACGCCGCGCAACTTATTTGCGTTTAAAGATGGCACTGGTAATCCAAATGTGGACAATGTGAAAGAAATGAATGAAGTCGTTTGGGTTCAGCCGGGAGAATCAAAAAGCTGGATGGCCGGGGGGACTTATTTAGTAGCGAGACGAATCCAAATGCATTTGGAGACGTGGGATCGCACGGCTTTATCGGCACAAGAGGCCACATTTGGCAGGCACCGTGACACAGGCGCCCCGCTTGGGAAAGAGGACGAATTTGAAGATATGGGACTTGAACGCAAAGAAAACGGCGAGCCTGTTGTTCCTGTTGATTCTCATGTATATCTGGCAAGGCAAGTGAAGGACCGTCTATTGCGACGTTCATTCTCCTACTCAGACGGAATCCATCCGAATACGGGGACGTTCGATGCGGGATTGTTGTTTATATCGTTTCAAAAGCATCCGAAACAATTTATTAATATCCAAAATAGTTTTGGCCGAGCGGACAAATTGAACGAATATATTACGCATCGTGGAAGTGCACTATTTGCCTGTTTTCCAGGCGTGAAAAAGGGGAGCTACCTTGGAGCGGAGTTGTTTGGTTAAGGAGAGGGTTAGATGAAAAAGATTGTTATCCTATTCGGTTTGCTGTTGTATATGCTTTCTCCTATACAACCCGTACACGCCGAGGAGAGTTACAGCGATTTATTTATCTCAGTCGGCGATGCCATGATGAAAACAAAAGCAGAGGACTGGAAAGCGGTAGATGCACTTGTTGCTCAATTGAATAAAGATTGGAAACAAGTAGATCAAACGGACAGCAAGGAAGCAAAAAAAGTAGATAAAGCCCTTTTGCAGGTAAATAAAGTAGCAGGCAAACATAAAAAAGAACCGATGCTCGCTGCTTTATCCGATATGTCGCATGCGCTAGTAGCGTTTGATAAGGAACAAAACCCAGTCGATGAAGAAGAACAGCGACTTGAGGTGAAGTCGGCATTTATGCCTGTTTTAGCTGATTTACAAACAGCTATTAAAAACAAAGATGCAGAGGAAGCCTATGCCCAATACCAAAAGTGTTTGTCGACATGGAACCGGAACGAAAGTATTGTGCGCGAACAAAGTATTGCTTATTATGGGCAAATCGAAACCCAGTTGGGCTTTCTCCGAATAGCACTGTTACAAGATGAGAAAGACTTTGAGCAAATTAGTGGCATCTACGACAAGTTGGCAGAAGCGGTAGATGGATTTGTCTCTGGCAGGGAGATAAAAGCTAACAATAACAATTACTCTTTACACACATTAGTTGATTTGTTAGGGAAAGCAGATCAAGCCATTGATAATAATCAGCCTAAAGAAGCTGTTTCTTTCTTGCAGGAGTTCTTAACAGTTTGGCCGTCAGTTGAAGGGGACGTTCGAACGCGAAACGGCGGTTTATATACCAAGCTGGAAAGTGATATTCCGATCATTGCCGGAAAGCTTTCTTCTTCTGATGCAAATGTGGTGGAAAAACAGCAAAAGAAGATCAATGAGTACAAGCAATCGATTGAGCTATTGCAGGGGAAAAGTTACACCATGTGGGATGCTGCATTGATTATGCTTCGTGAAGGATTGGAAGCACTGCTGATCGTAGCCGCTTTGATTGCCTTTTTACGAAAAGCTAATGCTTCGCAACATCAAAAATGGATTTGGCTCGGTGCTCTTGCAGGAATCATTATGAGTGTTGTAGCTGCTGTAGTCATTAATATTATGTTTTCGGCAGCCACAGCAGGGGCTAATCGGGAAACGATTGAAGGAGTAACTGGAATTATAGCCGTTGTTATGATGATCGGTGTCGGTGTCTGGCTGCATCAAAAATCGAACATGAAAGCATGGAACCAGTATATCCAAAAGCAAATGGGAACCGCTCTTTCAACAGGAAGTATTATCTCGATGGCGTTAGTCAGCTTCCTGTCGATTTTTAGAGAAGGAGCAGAAACGGTTATCTTCTACATGGGGATGGCCCCATCAATAAGTACAGGCAAATTGCTTGCCGGTATTTTGCTTGCTCTTGTTATTTTGAGTGTATTCGCCTTTTTGCTCATCCGTTACAGTACAAAAATTGCTGTTGGCCCTTTCTTTAAGATTGCCACCATTTTAATTTATTTCCTGGCGTTTAAGATATTAGGTATGAGCATTCATGCTTTACAGTTAACCGGCCATATTGGAACGACACAAATACACAGCTTGCCGATTGTTAGCTGGATCGGCTTTTATCCGACATGGGAAACGATTATTCCCCAATTGGTACTTCTCGCTATTATAGCAATGACTGCTATGTGGATGAATAAGAGAGCATGAATCAAAGAAATATAGTTTTAATCTAATTCTTAGTTCCTTGCGTTCCTGTTTATCAAGGATGATGTTTACGATGACCGCAATGCCTTTTACAAGGTGTTGCGGTTTTTGATATGGCACTTAACCTATTAAAATTGACTGTTAAGTAGCTCTGTAAACCTTCTGGTTAATTTCAGCCTTTATTGCCTAATGTAAAATAAGGTGCGATTAAGGTACTCTATTATTTGGAGAAAGGGCTGAGCGAATAAGAGAAAGGAGTTTATCTTGAGAGGGGCCGGGTATAAGGAAGTGTTAATAAAAAGTAAAGGGGAGAAGAAGAAAAGCAGGAAATGATGGAAAAATATAAATTAAGGCGCTGGACAACCTATTGTCCGTGTGTCGGGCAGCTTGTTAACCAAGAATTATCGTACACTGGCCAGGCCTCGGGAAAGAAAGACGTAGTCACTACATGCACAGGCATTGAAGATCAATGTTCTTCTTGTATATTTTTAATGGGTTCCAACATTTATAAATAAAGAGCAAGATGTACGAAGGCCTAATCATTATTTGAATTGAGAATGACTCATCCATTATTTCATATAAAACAACTAAAAGATGAACAGGTTTATCGCCCAGACAATGTGGAGCGATTTTTTTATTTGTATAGGTCCATCCTTGCAAATAATAGGCAATGTAATATGAAAAACGCTAGTAGCTGGAATCAGGGTATTCTCTCACTTCAAGCTAGTAACGTAAACGCGAAAGAAAAGACATCGAATAAACAGTCTTTTCAAGAAGCAGAGAATAGAAAGAGCAGGGAGCTGGAGTCATGGTTCAAGAAAGGGATCGTTGCTACGCTTCCTGATAAAGGGCTCATCCCGTTGTGGTATTTGCGGAGAAAGACGTTGAGCAAATAGAACAGCTAGGAGTAAAGGAATCATAAAAATTTAATCAAAAGCCTTACTTTCATTTAGAGGAAGTAAGGCTTTTTTGGGTGGTTATATTTTTGTTGAGCAAGAGAAGAAGAAGAGAATTTGCTCAGTTTGGATAATAGATAGTCATACTTAATCGGGTTAATGCTTCTCCAGAATTATAATAAGTATGGGGCTTATCAGCTCTAAATCTGATTGAATCGCCGCTTTTTAATTTATAGCTTTTTTCGCTGACACAAATGGTTACTTCTCCATCGAAAACTGTGATAAACTCCTCGGTTCCTTCTTTGTGAGCCTGAGAATTTAATCGTCCTTCTTTTTCAATCTCAACAGAGTAAACTTCAAAGCGCCTGTCCTCTTGAAAGGGGAAGGAGGGGTATACTCTATATCTGCCGTTGTCCTCATCCAGCACTTGAATATCACTTCTTAAAACTACTTTAGTATCAGGCTGCGGATTATTAATGAGAGAGGTAAAGGAAACCTTTAATCCGTTAGCAATTTTCCAAATCGTTGTTAGTGTTGGGCTTGACTCTCCTCTTTCAATTTGCCCGATCATTGTTTTGCTTACTCCGCTTAATTGAGAGACTTTTTCCAAACTTAATTTTTCTTTTTCCCTAATAGCCTTTAAATTTTTTGCAAGAATAAGATGAATTTCCTCCATCAAATCCCTCCTATATATTGTGCTTTATAACGTTTATTTTGTATAATAAAAAGCACGACGTTATATTGTCTGTTTCGGACATTATAACATATATCGTGAAAGGGGAGCTTGAAATGCCTGTATTTTCCTTCTTGCTATTTGTGATTATTACCAGTTTTACCCCGGGGCCTAACAATTTTATGGCAATGGCGTTTGCCAATAAACATGGAATGAAAAAAACAGTTAAATTCTCTTTAGGAGTAGGTGTTGGGTTTTTTATTATCGCGTTATTATGTAGTTGTTTTAATATTTTTCTTACAACTGTCATGCCAATCATTGAATTTCCTTTAACTATTTTTGGTGTAGTCTACATGCTATATTTAGCTTTTAAAATACTTACGAGTAAGGGAAATACTAATAGTAATAATCAAGATAAACAAAACTTTTTCTTAATAGGCGTCTTGGTGCAATTTGTCAATCCGAAAGGCATCCTTTTTGGTATTACAGTCGTCTCCACCTTCATTCTTCCTTACTACACTTCCTACTCCAGCTATTTTCTTTTTTCATTGTTTTTAGGAATGGTCGGTATAGTGAGCACATTTAGCTGGAGCCTGTTTGGTTCGGTTTTTCAAAAGTTCTTGGTAAAATACAGACGATCGTTTAATGCAGTAATGGCCGCCTTATTGGTATACAGTGCTTTTTCCATTCTTGTTAAATAGAGTCATGAGCAGAGGGGGATTTCAAGCAGGAAAAAACCATCTGTTTTTCTAAAGCAGTATAATGAAGAAAAACTCTGATTGGAATGAGAAGGAGGAATTACCGTGAATTTTATGTTTGATCATCTTGTTCACTTTGTGGAAGAGCCAGAGAAGGCGATCGCCTTTTTGAAAGAGAAAGGAATTGCAGCTGTTGAAGGCGGGGTGCATGAAAACAGGGGAACATACAATGCGGTCAGTTATTTTGATTTAAGCTATATTGAACTTTTAAGTACATATGACAAAGAGCTTGTGCGGCAAACGCAGCACCCCAAACATAGCTTCCTTGAAACAGTTGCCGAAGAACAATTCACTGAAGGCTTTTCCCGCATAGCCATTCGAACAACGGATATTGAAGGTGCAGCAAAGCACTTCAAGAACAAAGGATTAACGATTTATGGTCCAGAGTCTTTTAGCCGCAAGCGCCCTGATGGTAGCCTTGTTGAATGGCAGCTTCTTTATATAGGGGATCCGGCCGGCGGGATGGAGCTGCCGTTTATTATTCAATGGCAAGAGGAAGACGCCGAGAGAAAGAAGGAGCTGATAGAGAGGAAGGTCATCCAGCCGCATCCTTCTAAAGCTGTACTTTCTCATGTTACATTTGCTGTCCGTGACTTGGAAAAAAAGATTGGACAATGGGCGGAGTGGCTGAAGCTAGAAGCTGGCGAGGTCTTTATTGATGAGGTCTTACAGGCAAAATGTCAGTCATTAGAGCTTCAAGGCGGGCGATTAGTTTTTGGAAGCCCGATCGGTGAGGGAATCGTGGCAGATGTCCTTCGCCAGAGAGGAGAGAGACCGTTCCAAGTAGCCCTTTCCAGCCCAATTAAGAGCGAGTCATTTAGCTTATTTGGCGGCATTTATCAGATCGAGAAAATTTAATGGGTTAAAAGAGATGTAGAAGCTCAGCTCTCTACGTCTTTTTTTATTGGCGGGAACCTTCGTTTTATCAAGAAGAAGTCAGGGTAAGATAATGCTTAAGCTGCTTTTTTGTAGAGCTGGCAGCTTGTTTACAGAGAAGAAGGCTGTTTGTGCATCAAGAAGGTACATAACTAATTTTAAAGGAGCTGATCTTAATGGCATCCAGTCGTTCAATTCCTAAAGAAAAAGGGCTTGATCATACACTCGCTCTATTGGCGGAAGGGTATGAGTTTATTCCTGAAAGACGCAGCGAGCTGCAGTCTGATATTTTTCAAACACGTATTCTTGGACAGAAGGCCATCTGCATAGCTGGCGAGGAGGCCGCTGCTGTTTTTTATGATGAAAATTTGTTTACACGAAAGGGAGCGGCACCAAAGCGTGTACAAAAAACGTTGTTTGGGGAGAAGGCCATTCAAACAATGGATGGAGAGGAGCATAAACAGCGAAAGCGGATGTTTCTATCTATGATGACACCTAAACGTCTCGATGACCTCGCAAACATTACTAAACAGCAGTGGCAGGCGAAAGCCCCTGAATGGAAACAGAGAGGCGAAATCGTACTGTTTCATGAAGCAGAGGAAGTGATGTGCCGGATTGCCTGCGAATGGGCAGGAGTGCCGATTACAGAAGTAGAAGTGAAGCAGCGAGCGGCTGATTTTGGAATAATGATTGATACTTTTGCCGCTGTTGGCGGAAGATATCGGGAGGGAAAGCAGGCGCGTGCGAGATCAGAAAAATGGATTGAAAAGGTGATTAAGCAAATTCGCTCTAAAAAGTTGCAACCTCCTGAACATACAGCGGCTTACATTATCGCTTGGCATCGGGACTTAAATGGGAAAATGCTTGACGATCGAATGGCCGCCATTGAACTGATCAATATCTTAAGACCTATTGTTGCGATCGGTCGTTTCGTTACGTTTGGAGCTCTTGCTTTGCATGATTATCCGGAAGTAAGAGAAAAAGTAAAAGCGGATAAAGACAATTACAGCCACCTGTTTGTTCAGGAGGTCCGCCGTTTCTACCCGTTTGGCCCGTTTGTGGGAGCAAGGGTGAGAGAGGACTTTAAGTGGAAGGATTACGAGTTTAAAAAAGGAACATTGGTACTGCTTGATATTTACGGAACAAACCACCATCCAGATCTTTGGGATCACCCGGAAGAGTTCCGGCCAGAGCGATTTGCAGAGTGGAAGGAGAGTCCATTTTCTTTCATACCGCAAGGCGGAGGGGACCATTATATGGGACATCGTTGTGCGGGAGAGTGGGTTACTGTTCTTGTAATGAAGGAAAGTCTGAAGTTTTTAACGAAGAACGTCGCATACGATGTGCCAGAGCAGGATTTAACTTATGATATGAGCAGAATTCCATCCCTTCCTGAGAGCCGGTTTATCATCAAGAATGTCCAGCTTGTCTAAGAGAAAAACTTCTACAAACGATCCTGACATTGTGTGAGGATCGTTTGTAGGAATAGTGATTCATTGCATCTTCCGAAAGGATGGTTTATACTATTTTTAAACGATGAAAACTTTTTTTGTTTTTTTAGTTTCTTGTAAGGAGGATGATAAATGAAATCTCGTATTATGAAAGCTTTTCTTGAAGAGATTCATGATAAAAGCATGAAATTCACGATGGATGATTTAGCAAAAAGGCTAGGTATTAGCAAGCGCACGCTGTATGAACATTTTTCTTCAAAAACGGAAATTTTAGATGCAATCATTGATTCTAGTTTATTTGAATTTGATGAAAAAACCGAAGCCATTGTTCGCGATCCAGAATTGTCACTCCTGGAAAAAATAAAAGGGGTTATTACTGTCGTTCCTAAATATAATGAATTTTATGACTGGAAGATTTTAGATCAAATGAAGAAGTCTTATCCAGAGCAATGGGAAAGAATTCATACTGCGCTTAACCAGTGGGATGCGCTCCGTCAATTGATTGAACAAGGGATTCGCGAAGGGTTGATTATTGATCAAAATGTCTCTTTGCTTATTAAACTGATTATTGATGCAACAAACTCTACTCTTGACCGTCAATTTTTCTTGGAAAATAGTATAACGGTTACGGAGGCGTTAGACTCCATTGTGGATATTTTATTATTTGGCTTAGTTAAAAAAGATCGAGCATGAAGAATCCGGCTTTTTAGTCCGGTTTTTTTCCTCCCATAAAAAACTAATAAAACAAAAATAGTTTTGTTGTTTTACATTTATTTTGAAAGCGAGATGGAAGTATGAGCCTCCGTATATGTGAGGTAACAGCTGATAACTGGATGGAAGTAGCCTCCTTATCAGTTAATGATCATCAAAAAGATTTTATTGAAAGTAATTTGTTTTCTTTGGCTCAATCTAAATTTGAACCGCATTGGAAGTCTGTCGGCTTATATGATGGTGAACGGCTTGTTGGATATGCCATGTACGGGCGTGATAAAACAACCAGACGTGTATGGCTCGACCGCTTTATGATTGATCAAAAGTATCAGGGCAGGGGATATGCAAGCCGCTTTCTTTCACCTTTAATTAAAGAAATCCAACAGCACTACCATTGCGATCACATATATTTAAGTATTTATCCCGGAAACACAAAAGCCCGTTATTTATATGAAAAGTTTGGTTTTACATTAAATGGAGAAAAGGATGAAGCCGGTTTAGTTTGTGGACTTGTTATGGAACTTAACGTAGTAAGGAGAAGCATAGAATGAGCTCATCAACCTCTGCATTTCATCAGTTAGATACGCAGCCTGTCGGACGCATATTTCTGCGTTATTTGCTTCCGTCTATGATTGGCATGCTATTGATGGCTGTTAATATTGTGGCCGATGGAATTATGGTAGGAAACAGGCTGGGACCTGAAGCTTTAGCGGGAGTGGGAATTGCTGCTCCTGTTTACACAATCTTCGTAGCGCTGTCTCTTTGGATTGGTATTGGAGCAGCCACGAAGTATTCCATGGCTATGGGAGCAAAAAGAGTAGCAGAGGCCCGGGTAATTTTTACACATGCTCTGTTTTCAATCTTTCTATTTACGCTGCTAATTGGATTGGCTGCTTTTTTACTTCGCGATCCTCTTGCCTATGCGCTTGGTGCGAATCAAGATACCTTTCCATATGTGTCGGATTATTTATATGTCATTTTATTGTTTGGTTTTGTATTTACTATTGAAAATACGTTTAGTGTGTTTGTCCGTAATGATGGGGCGCCAAATCTTTCGATGGCTGCGCTTGTCGTATCGGCCTCTGCAAACATTATCCTTAATTATATATTTTTATATATTTTCGACTTTGGAGTGGCAGGTGCTGCTTCCGCCACCATAATCGCAGCCTTTCTTGCTATTCTCGTGCTGGCTAGCCACTTTTTGAAGAAATCAGGCAATTTAAGAATCGTGCGCTTTACCTTTGATAAAAAGCTGTTTTGGCTGATTATTGTGATCGGCTTTCCGAGTTTTCTGTCTGAAATAGGTATCTCAGTTTTTACTATTTCCCACAACGTTGCTTTTGAACGGACTGCCGGGACAGACGGTGTCGCCGCTTTTTCTATCCTTAACTATGTGCATAGTGTCATGCTGATGATGTTTCTCGGGATGGGATCGGCGATACAGCCGCTCATCAGTTATTACCATGGGGCTGATAATCAAAGGCGAAAGCGAGAAACCGTTCAAAAAGCCAGTTTGACTGCTATATTGGCAGGCGCTGCTTTTTTCTTTATTGGTCAGTTGGCGGCCGGGCCGATCGTTTCAATATTTGGTGATTTTTCCTCCGATGTAACAGCTCTTGCGACTCTGGGCATCCAATTATTTTTCATTGCTTATCTTTTTACAGGAACGAACTTTGTAATGATGACGTACTATCAATCTGTCGGCAATGTCCGCATGGCTATATGGATTACAGCTGCCCGCGAAATTGTTGTGATGTTCGTCTTTTTGCTCATTTTGCCGCCGCTTTTAGGAGTGAATGGTATTTGGCTCGCCATTCCAGCATCTGAATTTTTGGTCTTTGTCAGCATTTTATTGTATCAGCGAAAGGCGCAAGTAAGGGCCGTGCAAAGATAAGATGAAACAATGAAAAGCGGCTCTCCCTATCTAGGGAGAGCCGCTTTTGGTCCTATATAAACACTAATTAGTAAACTTTGTCACCGTTGAAAATAGAGTTTTTAACAACGACGTAATCCACATTGCGAATAGCTTCCAGCTTCGTTCCTCCAGCATAAGAAACAGAGGATTGAAGATCTTGTTCCATTTCAGTTAACGTATCTTGTAAAGGCCCTTTATATTCTACAAACATCTTCTTGCCTTCTACATTTTTCTTTTCACCTTTTTGGAATTCTGAAGCGGACCCAAAATATTCTTTATAAACCTTTCCATCTTGCTCGAAAAGTTCTCCTGGAGATTCTTCGTGTCCGGCAAATAATGAGCCAATCATTACCATGGATGCGCCAAATCTAATAGACTTAGCGATATCCCCATGGGTACGGATTCCGCCGTCAGCGATAATTGGCTTGCTTGCTGCTTTTGCACACCAGCGCAACGCAGCCAATTGCCAGCCGCCAGTTCCAAATCCAGTTTTAATTTTAGTAATGCATACTTTACCTGGTCCAATGCCAACCTTTGTTGCATCTGCACCAGCGTTTTCTAACTCTCTGACCGCTTCTGGTGTGCCGACGTTTCCTGCAATAACGAAGCTTTCAGGCAAATGTTTTTTGATATGCTGGATCATTTTTATTACCGCATTAGAGTGGCCATGGGCAATATCAATCGTAATATACTCTGGTATAAGCTGTTCTTCAGCCAACTGTTCAACAAAACTGTACTCTTCTTCTTTGACGCCTACGCTAATAGAGGCAAATAGTCCACGTGAATGCATGTCTTTAATAAAAGCTGGACGTTCCTCTGGCTTAAAGCGGTGCATAATGTAGAAGTAACCGTTTTCGGCTAAGTAAACAGCGATTTTTTCATCTATAATTGTCTGCATATTGGCAGGCACGACAGGCAGCTTAAATGTCCGCCCGCCAAAGTTGATAGTTGTATCACATTCTGAGCGGCTATTTACAACACATTTTGCCGGAATTAATTGAATATCTTCGTAATCAAACACATTTTCCATGATTAACACCCCTAAAAACGAATATTAAATATTTTTGATAAAAAAATGTTCGTCCAAAAGGTAATGTACCTCATTTTTGAGGGGATGTCAAAGCTTTTATGTGAAAGAGATGTGAAAAGCGGCATCTTTCTAAAAAATCAGAGAGAAAAATCGTTTATAAAGATAGACAGGGGGAAGGGAGGAGTGACATGCCAAAAGTAAAGAAACAGAAGAATACATAGAGCTGAAGGCCGGAAAGTACGGACTGTTTTTTAATAGAAATTATCACTTGATTTGATTAGCAAATGAAATCATGATTGGTATTTGATTTTTGGTAGGAAGTATTCTTTTTCTTTAGGAAACAGCTAAATTAGCAGGCACAATTTTGTTTATTATTCGCTGTGCACGATTACTTATTCGGCCCGTTTTGAAGATTCTTCAAGCGGTTACTCTGAGAGGAGACGAGCAATTATCCTGGAAGGAGAATAAATCATACCCCCAATAAAAACAGGCAGCTGAAGCCTAGTTTTTCCACAGACTTAGCTGCCTTGAGAAGGAAGATTTATTTATTTTCTGCTTCTTTAATAGCGGTTTGCGCCAGTTTTGAGATCGTTATGTCATCCATTGGCGGGTTATGAAGCCCAGCTCTTACATCCCGATAATATCTTTGGAGTGGGTTAGACATTTGCAGGCTTTTAGCACCGACTAGTCTCATGGACAAATCAACGATCGTAATAGCTGAATTTGTTACAATATGCTTGGCAGCTGCCAGTTCATTCGTTATATGAGACCGGCGCTCAGCATCGTCATAAGCTTCCGCTACGCTGTAGAGGAAATGGCGTGCTTTCATTAGTTCCAGATCAATGCGACCGAGCAAACTCTGCACGTTTGGCAGCTGGCTGATCGATCCGCTAATGCTATTTGGTGAATGTTCCACAGCGAATTTCAGTGCATAATCACGAGCGGATTGGGCGATGCCTAAATAACAGGCGGGGATATGCAGAATCCAGCCATTTATCTTGTCACCTCTTGGTCCGTGATTTAATTCTACGAAGCTTTCCTCCGCCACTTCTACATGATCCAATACGAGGTCGTGGCTTTCAGAGCCCCTCATGGCGATGACATCCCAGGTTTCTTTGATAGACAACCCTTTGGAATCTCTCGGAATAAGGAAAAAGCCAATTCCTTGTTTTTCTTCGACCCATGCGGATACGAGAAAATGCGTTAATACAGGTGACATTGTTGTAAAATTCTTTTGTCCGGAAATCACCCATTTGCTGCCTTTTTTCACTGCGTTAGTTCCAGGACGGCCACCACGGGTCGGACTGCCGGTTTGCGCTTCGCTTACTGCCCTGTTCACTAAAGCGCCGTTCAACACTTCTTGAGCAAAGGACTTTAGCTTTTCTTTTTCCCAGAGTTCTTTTTCATACAGCTCGCCAACAACCCCTTGATGCCAGCCGATCGCTAATCCTGTTACACTGTCCAAGCTCGCGATGGTTTCCTGAAGAAGTACCATGTCAGTCACCCTGATGCCCTCGCCCCCATATTCGACAGGCAAGGTTAATTTTGTATAACCCATTTCAACCAGCGTGTTGACATTTTTCTTAGGAAAGGATGATTGTTTATCGTTTTCCTGTGAATCTTCTTTAAAATCTTTCTCATGCTTCAATAATTTTTCCAGCCACTCTCTTTGCAGGCTTGTTCTAATAAATAATTCCTTGGACACATTCCACACTTCCTTAATAAAATCGGTTAACTTCAATTACTTTCCATTCAAGACCTATTCGTTTCCTACGTCAAGCAATTAAATTCCCAATTATTCTACAATTCTATTATAGATTTTAAAAACCAACTTTACAACCCGGAATTGTTATGTTAATGTTTGGATATATTCATTGAGCTGATAGAGAGGGAGTTAGATTGGTTGAATTAACTAATATTAAAAAGAGCTTTAAAAAGAATGTTGTTTTAAGAGGGATCGATCTACAAGTGAATAAAGGGGATGTATTAGTTATTGTCGGGCCGAGCGGATCGGGGAAAACAACTCTTCTCCGTTGCATTAATTACTTAGAAAGGCCAGATGAAGGGACCATCTCTGTCGATGGGTTTTCAATTGAAGGAAAAAACGCTTCAAGAAAAGACATTTTGACGTTGAGACGCAAAACAGCCATGGTTTTCCAGCACTATAATTTATTCAAAAATAAAACTGTTCTGGAAAATGTAATGGAGGGGTTAATTGTCGCAAAGAAAATGAAAGCCACAGAAGCCCGCGATCTCAGTGTTAGTTTGCTTCAGAAGGTAGGTCTGAGTGAGAAGATAAATGATTATCCGGCCCAGCTTTCCGGCGGACAACAGCAGCGGGTCGGCATTGCCAGGGCACTTGCCTTAAACCCTTCTGTTATCTTGTTTGACGAGCCGACATCTGCTCTTGATCCTGAGATGGTCGGTGAAGTGCTCTCTATTATGAAAAAAATCGCCAGTGAGGGAATGACGATGGTCATCGTCACTCACGAAATTGATTTTGCCAGAGAAGTAGCTGATCGTGTTGTTTTTATGGCTGACGGGGTGATTGTCGAGCAAGGAACGCCTGATGAAGTATTAACCCATCCAACGCATGAGCGAACAAAGCAATTTTTGAAAAGGCTTGTCAGAGAGCCAGAATATGAAATTTAATAGGGGGAATACATAGAGATGAAGCGCATTTGGTTGACATTTTTTTTAGCAGCCGTTTCCGTTTTTGTGATTGCTGGCTGCTCCAACAGTGAAAGTGGAAAAACGAAAGATGGAAAACAAATTATTAAAGTGGCATTAAGTGATGAGGTCAATCCGCCGTTTTTATATACGGATGAATCGAATAATCCGATCGGCTACGATATGGATTATTTAAAAGAAATAGAAAAAAAGCTGCCACAATATAAGTTTGAATACACCTTTGGTGAAGAAGAGTCGAATTTAGTCGGCGTTGATACAGGGAAGTTTGACTTTGCGATTAATTGGTTTTTTAAAAATCCGGAAAGAGAACAAAAATTCCTTTATCCGCAGCATGAGTACGGCTACTCTCTTACCACGCTAATTACAAAGAAAGATAGAAAAGACATTAAGACAATGGATGATATGGTCGGTAAAAAACTCGCGCCTATGTCTCCAAGCGGCGGACTGCGCTCGATCTTAAACGGTTATAACAAGAGCCATCCAGAACGCCAGGTGACAATTGAAAGCATCGATCATCCTTCAAATGCGGATAACCTAAAGCGTGTAGCAGCTGGAAAAGCAGATGCAGTGTTTCTTAATAAAACTACATTTGATGCGGTTCAGGAAGATCTGAATTTGGATTTAAAGGTGGCAGGAGTTGTTTCTAAAGAGCCGATTTATGTTGTGTTTGATTCAGAAAATAAAGAATTGGCTAAGGAAATGGATAAAGCGACAGAGGAACTGATTAAGGACGGCACCCTTCCTAAGCTTGCCGAGAAGTGGTTCGATATCGATATTTTTAAGGATCTTGAGTACATTAACGAAAAAGGCTTTGAATATAAAAAATAATCATTTCCGGAATGAGCGATTGCCGCTTACTCCGGAAAATTATATTTGTGAATTTTATCTTATTAATTTAATGATCTGTTTAGGTGGAGAGAAAGATGAGTACAAGCTTGCAAGATTGGATTGATTTATTTACTAAAGTGCTGGACAAGCTTCCCTTAACGTTATTTATGATGGGAGTTTCATTGATTTTTGCTTTAATTTTAGGCGTACTGATAGCCATTATCCGCATACAAAAGCAGCCCGTTCTCTATCAAATCGCCACTTTTTACTTATCATTTACCCGATGCACGCCGCTTTTGGTTCAGTTGTTTCTTATTTACTTCGGGCTTCCGCAATTGCTGCTAGTATTTAATATTGATATTAACAGCTGGGATCGTCTAATCTTTGTGATTCTTGCTTTTTCACTTCATACGGCTGCCTATTTATCAGAAGTGATCCGTTCAGCTTACTTAGCTGTCGGTGAAGCACAGTTAGAAGCAGCTTATAGTGTGGGGATGAGCTACTCGCAAGCTTTAAGAAGAATTATTCTGCCGCAGGCGTTTGTGATCGCTTTACCGAACCTAGGCAACAACATAATTGAGTTATTAAAAGATACGTCACTTGCCTTCACAATTGGCATCATTGATATCATGGGGCAGGTGCGCATCATTTTGGGGAACAATCACGGGATGGGAATGTTTGAAGTATATATCGTCATTTCTCTCGTTTACTGGGGAGCTTGTATTGTCATCGAAATGATTATCAGCTTCGCCGAAAAAATGTTTAAAAAAGGACATGTCGGTTTATCAAAGTAATATTTTTCTAAGGAAAGTGATGAGTTGTGGCTATTATTGACTTTAAATTTGCTTTAGAGCAAGTGCCCGCTGTATTAAAAGGAGTACCGTGGACATTGACGATAGCCATCGTTGCCATGGCATTAGGGCTGCTGTTCGGTTTAGGAATCGCTCTTTTGAGAATATACAAAGTACCTGTGTTAAATCAGCTATCTATTCTTTATATTTCATTTATAAGAGGAACTCCATTAATCGTTCAGCTGTATGTCTTTTTTTATGGTGTTCCGGTGCTGCTCGATTATTTGAATCCTCGTTTTGGCTGGGAATTGAACGCGGATAATATTTCCCCGCTCATTTATGCATTGATTGCTTACACAATCAATACGACAGCCTACCAGGCCGAGATTTTCCGGGCGTCCATTAATGCAACAAGCGCTGGACAAATGGAAGCTGCCTATTCGGTTGGAATGACGACAGCCCAGGGGTTATATCGGATCATTCTTCCTCAGGCATTTCTAGTCGCTTTGCCAAACATGGGCAACCTGTTTATTAATTTGATTAAAGCAACTTCTTTAGCCTTTGCAGTAAAAGTCATGGAGATTTTGGCGATTTCGAGGATCATTGCCAATGATGGCTATCGCTTTTTGGAGATGTACTTGGTAGCATCTATCATTTATTGGACAATTTGTTTAGTATGTGAAATTGCTTTTTCAAGACTTGAAAGAAAAATGAGTCGCTTTGAAGCGAGAGCAGATTTGAAAGCCGCCACTTTATAAGTGTATACGAGACAGCAATTGTTTGCCTTTTTCAGAAAGGCGGGCAATTGCTGTCTTTTTTGTTTATTGCTTATAAAAGAGGGTACTTTTAAAAAAAGTATGGGCAAAAAACAGAATGTTTGTTCTGTTTTGACTTATTTATTTGCTTGACCATTCGTCAGCAATAAAGGGACATTCGCAGCAAAATCATAAAAAAGAGGGGGTTCTTTCTGTGGGGAATTATGTAAATATTATGCTTAATGATCAGAATGTAAGCATACCAGGAGAAATGACCATTATGGAAGCGCTTAAGAAGCAATCGGTCGATATACCGAGTGTTTGCTATCACCCTTCCCTTGGGCCTATTGAAACTTGTGATACATGTATTGTGCAAGTAAATGGAGAATTTGTCCGGTCGTGTTCTACTTTTATTCACGATGGAGATGTGATCAATACGGCTTCTGAAGAGGTAAAGAAGGCACAAGACCTCGCAATGGATCGTATTTTATATAATCATGAGCTGTACTGCACGGTGTGTGATTATAATAATGGCCGCTGCGAAGTACATAACACGGTAAAACAAATGAAAATTGAACATCAGAGCGAGCCATTTACGCCAAAGCCCTATGAAGTAGATAACTCAAATCCTTTTTATCGCTATGATCCGGACCAGTGTATTTTATGCGGGCGCTGTGTAGAGGCCTGTCAGGATGTCCAGGTAACAGAAACGCTATCGATTGACTGGAGCCTCAAACGTCCGCGCGTTATTTGGGATCACGGTGTTGATATTAACGAGTCATCCTGCGTATCGTGCGGGCATTGTTCAACGGTGTGCCCTTGCAACGCCATGATGGAAAAAGGAATGGTTGGCGAGGCAGGTTATTTAACAGGCCTTGCGAAAGATACGCTCCGCCCAATGATTGAACTAACGAAAAATATAGAGACGAGCTATAGCTGGATCATGCCGGTTTCTGATATGGAATCAGCTATGAGAGAGGCCCGCGTGAAAAAAACTAAAACAGTTTGTACGTATTGTGGGGTCGGCTGCAGTTTCGATGTCTGGACAAAAGGGCGGGAAATTTTGAAAGTTGAGCCACAGGTAGAAGCACCGGCCAATGGGATTTCTACCTGTGTGAAAGGGAAGTTCGGCTGGGATTTTGTAAACAGTAAAGAGCGTCTTACGAAGCCGCTTATTCGAGAAGGTGATACATTCCGTGAAGCAGATTGGGAAGAGGCGCTTCATTTAATAAAGAGAAAATTTACAGAAATAAAAGAAATGCACGGACCGGATTCTTTTGCTTTTATCAGTTCATCTAAGTGTACGAACGAGGAATCTTATTTAATGCAAAAGCTTGCCCGTGGTGTTATTGGAACCAATAATATCGACAACTGTTCACGCTATTGTCAAACACCGGCAACGATGGGGCTTTTCCGAACGGTTGGCTACGGCGGGGATTCAGGAACAATCAAGGACATTGAGAGAGCTGGTCTGGTTCTAATTGTTGGGTCAAATACGGCTGAATCGCATCCGGTACTTGCAACAAGAGTGAAGCGGTCGCACAAGTTAAAAGGGCAGAAGTTAATTGTATCTGACTTGCGTGAGCATGAAATGGCGGAGCGCTCTGATCTATTTATTCAACCAAAAGCAGGAACGGACCTTGTTTGGATTTCAGCGGTTACGAAATATATCATTGACAAGGGATGGGCAGACAAAGAGTTTATCAAAAAACGTGTAGATGGTTGGGAGGAATATATTAAAAGCCTCAATCCATACACAATGGAATATGCTGAAAAAATTACCGGTGTTCCAAAGAAACAGATCATCAAGATTGCTGAAACCGTTCATGAAGCCTCCTCCACCTGTATCCTCTGGGCCATGGGTGTCACTCAGCATCTTGGCGGAAGCGATACGAGCACAGCTATCTCGAATTTATTGCTTGTAACCGGTAACTATGGAAAGCCAGGAGCAGGAAGCTATCCTTTACGTGGACACAACAATGTACAAGGAGCGAGCGATTTCGGCAGCATGCCAGAAAGATTCCCAGGCTATGAGAAGGTAGAGGATGATGCAGTTCGCGCTAAATATGAGAAAGGGTGGGGCGTAAACCTATCGGCAAAGCCAGGCTTGAACAATCATGAAATGGTAGAAGGGATTCATAACGGAAACGTCAAAGTCATGTATATAAAAGGCGAAGAGATGGCGATGGTTGATTCTAACATAAACCACGTGCATGCAGCGTTTGAGAAACTAGATTTCTTCGTTGTTCAAGATATCTTTCTTTCCAAGACGGCTCAATTTGCGGATGTTGTACTCCCTGCCGCTCCTTCTTTTGAAAAGGAAGGTACATTTACAAATACAGAGCGCCGCATCCAGCGGTTGTATCAAATATTTGAACCACTTGGTGAGTCAAAACCGGATTGGCAGATTATTATGGAAATTGCTAACTGTCTCGGCGCTGGCTGGGAGTATAATCACCCAAGTGAAATTATGGCAGAAGCTGCAAGCTTAATGCCACTTTACGCAGGAGTGACCTATGAACGACTAGAGGGATACAATACGCTGCAATGGCCGGTAGCAGCTGACGGAACAGACACTCCGCTCCTTTTTGAAAAGGAGTTCCCGTTCCCGAATGGAAAAGCGAAACTCTTCCCTGTACAGTGGACTAAGCCGATAGAATATGAAGAGGAATATGATATTCAAGTAAATAATGGTCGACTCCTTGAACATTTCCATGAGGGAAATTTAACGTACAAATCAAGAGGGATTTCATCCAAAACTCCAAGTGTCTTCCTGGAAGTGTCACCAGAGTTGGCCAAAGAGCGAGGACTTGAGAATGGAACAGTTGTCCGTTTAACATCACCGTACGGAAGTGTGAAGGTGCCTTGCCATGTGACCGACCGAGTAAAAGGAAAAGAAGTGTACCTGCCAATGAATGATTCAGGGGAAGGCGCCATTAACTACTTAACGAGCAGTCGGGCCGATAAAGATACGGACACACCAGCCTATAAAGAAGTAAAAGCTAAAATGGAGATTATCCAACAAACAGGCGAAGATCCACTTCCGCGTATCAATCACCGACGAGGCAATCCAAACCCGCAGATTGGTGTAGAAGTAGAGAAAAAATGGGCACGTCCTGATTATATCTTTCCTGGCGATCTCGTAAAGAAAGGGGTGCTAAAGCGTGGCTAAAGCAATTACTCAGATCCGACGCATGGAGCTAAGTGAAGAAGAGCAGCGGCAGCGAGATTTACAGGAAATAGAAGCGATGCTGATTGAGCATAAAGAGGCGGTTCAGGCCTTTATGAATGTATTGGATAAAGTCTATAAAAGCGGCGGCATGGATTTAGCGGTTGGCCTATTTGATCAAGGGGACAGAGTGCTTGATGTGCTCGTCAAGGCAATGGATAATCCGGGAGCGGCAAAAACGCTAAAAAACGGGCTGCTTTTAATCGGTACGCTCGGTCAGTTAAACGTTGAGAAGCTTGGCCCTATCATTGAAAGACTGAATAGCGGTTTGGATGAGGTAGCGGAATGGAGTGAGGGAGACCGCTCTCTCGCTCAGCTTTTTAAACAGACAAATTGGAAAGAGTCGCTGCTCTTTTTGATTTCTTTTTTAAAAGGAGCAATGGAAACGGAGAAAACACAAAAGCAAAAAAAAGGACGCAGTAGATGGTTGGCGACTGCTGGCTTATCTCTAGCGGGATTTCTAATCTTAAAGAAAAAAGGATGGTTAAATTAAAGAAGGGCAAGCCGGTACTCCGCTTAGCGAGTGTACCGGTTTGTCTCGTTTTTTGCTCATAAAATAAAAGCGCTTTAAATACAATTGGGAAGAAAGGGGGAATAGGGGAATGGAAAAAGTAAAAAATCGGTGGTTGATCGCCGCTGCAGCAGTCGGTATTCACATTTCAATCGGATCGGTTTATTCTTGGAGTGTCTTTACGAATCCGCTGAATAAAGAACATGGATGGGGACTAACAGAGATTTCACTCACATTCAGTATCGCTATTTTCTTTCTAGGGTTATCAGCCGCCTTTATGGGCCATTTTGTCGAAAAATATGGACCTCGAGCTTCTGGGTTAATTGCAACAGCTTTTTTTGTTATGGGCATGATTGGAGGCGGATTTGCCAATAGCATTGGATCACTTTATTTACTTTATTTTTTTTATGGGATAATGGGCGGCATTGGGCTTGGAATTGGTTATATTACACCGGTATCCTCTCTTGTTAAATGGTTTCCGGATCGCCGTGGGCTTGCAACCGGACTTGCCATTATGGGCTTTGGCTTTGCTTCGTTAATTGCAAGCCCCATCATTGACCAGCTTATTAACGCGGTTGGCATCAGCAATACTTTTTACCTCTTAGGGACGGTTTATTTTCTTCTTATGATTTCATCTTCTCTGTATTTGTCTCCTCCTCCAGCGGGATGGCTCCCGAAAGGAATGGAAAATGTACAGAATGAGAGCAGATGGAAAACCGCCGATTTGTCCGAGTTAACAGCCAATGAAGCAGTAAAGACCATGCGATTTTGGGCGCTTTGGTCTATGCTATTTATTAATGTAACATGCGGAATTGCCGTTATTTCTGTTGCTTCACCGATGGCGCAGGAAATTGCTGGTTTATCGGCTGCTGCAGCTGCCACTATGGTTGGGATTATGGGATTGTTTAATGGCTTTGGCCGGATTGGGTGGGCGACTGTATCTGATTATATTGGCCGTCCGAACGTCTATACAACATTTTTCGCTATCCAACTGATTTCCTTTCTGCTTCTTCCAAATGTAACAAATCCTCTCTTATTCCAGTTAATGATCTTTATTATTTTATCCTGTTACGGTGGTGGCTTTGCCTCTATTCCAGCTTATATTGGAGATCTATTCGGCACAAAGCAGCTCGGTGCCATTCACGGTTATATATTAACCGCATGGGCAGCGGCCGGTCTCGTTGGTCCGGTAGTTGTTTCGAATATCCGTGAAGTGACCGATAGTTATTCATTGACTTTATATATTTTTACCGCTGCTTTTGCTGCAGCACTTCTGATTTCTTTATTAATCCGTATAAATATTCGAAAGGTACGGAAGGAAAATCAAGTGTTAGGAACAACACTAAAAGCATGATGTATACTCATTAAAAATGATAGCTAAAATAGCTATCATTTTTAATGAGTAAAGAAAGTGGGACGTACATCCATAAACAATTAACCATAATTTTTGCTCAAGTATACCTCCTCACTTATATTTTATCTGTAGTCAATTTAGCGGTTATATATTTCAAAAAAGGTCCAATCAATTTAGAAAAGGTGATCATTATGAGACGGCTTGAAAACAAAGTAGCGATTATAACTGGAAGTGCAGCCGGTATCGGCAAGGAGATTGCTTTCATGACGAACGTTGATGAGTCCGGCATGAAAGTAGCCACACGTGGTGTGAATTTAATGCCGAAAGCTGGAATAACAGAGGATATCGCTAATATTGCTTTATTTCTGGCCTCTAATGAATCCGCTTATATTAACGGAGTAGCGATCGCTGCAGATGCTGGCTGGAGCGCCTATTAAAAAATTTCTTGTAAATGAACATGAAAGGCTGGCATGAAACTGTACAAAGGATTTACAATAAATAGCAGGGAGGTGATGGTATGGCGATCGAGAGCAAATTGCCAAAGTTTGCAGCGTCTCATGCAAAGCCTGGGTTTAGAAAGGGCGATACTTTGCATGGGGTGATTCTTTAAAATCATCGCCTGAGTGAGTTGCCGTATTTCTATCTTCCTTTGGCTTTGCACCTTATTTTATTTCTAAAAAAGAATAAGGAGCTGGCAAAAGTGAAATATGTAAAAGCAACTGCTATTTTACCAGAACAATTAATCATTGAAATTCAAAAATATGTGCAAGGGGAAACCATTTACATTCCAAAACCTAAAACGGCGTATCAAAAATGGGGATCCCGTTCTGGAGGAAGGAAGTTTATTGACGATCGAAATGCTGCTATTCGGCGAGCATTTCAAAATGGAGAGATGATTGAACGATTGGCAGATGAGTATTGTCTTTCCGTTGAAACCATTAAGAAAATCGTCTACTCTAAATAATGCACTTCAGGAAAGCACTGACTATCTTTTAGATAAATCAGTGCTTTTTTATGGCAAATTTGTTTCCTAGTCATTCTTTGCCTTTCAAAAAAAAGATGAATCGTTTAACGTAGAAAGAAGAATGAACAGGAGTGAAGAACATGGAAGCTTTCATAAGAAATGACCAATATAATTTAATTAAAAGACAGGCTAAAAACCTTGTTAATGGCCATGCGGCTGCTCAACATGAGGGAGTATTAAAGGCATTAAAGGCGATGGCTGAAGAAAATATAGCTGAGGCATTTACCGATCTCACTGAGGAACAGCGACAGCTGCTCAGTCCTATTACAGGGGTGGAAAACAAAGAGCAGGCAGAGAAGTTCTTAGCGGGGATCAAGCCTTATGTGATTCCTTTTAAGAAAATCACAGAACAGAGCTTAAAAAAATTGTTTCCTAAAGCAAAGAAGCTGAAGTTGCCGGACATGGAAAACATAGATCTAAGGGAAATTTCCTACCTTGGATGGTACGATAAAGGATCAAACAAAAAATATTTAGTAGCCTATCATAATGAAAAACTTACGGGGGTGCAAGGTACCTTTACTCCTGCCAATCAAAAAGGCATTTGTGCATTGTGCAACGGCTATGAAGAGACCGGTATGTTTATTGCTGAAGTAAAGAGAGCAGAAAAAGGAACATTCACAAAAAGGGGCAACTATATTTGCCGGGATAGCGAAAAGTGTAATCAAAACTTAACGACGCTCGATAAACTGCAAGAATTTATTGATCGGCTGAATCATCAATAATAATCAAAAGGAAGACAAAGGTTTGCAACTATCCATCCGTTGGCCATCATCTAAGGCATGCTAAGATCTAGCATGCCTTTTGTTTTTGATTCAAGAAGCTTTTAGGTAAAATGATCTATTTTGTTATATTTCTGGTCCATTCGTATGATAAATCAGGTATCAGTTGTTATTCATTAGGCTGTTTTTTATAATTATACTAAATAATGTAAAGTATAATTAATAGTGGAAAAGCTGTTGGAAAGAGGGAAACATATATGGCAACGATTGGCATTGACTTGGGGACTTCTAATAGTCTCGCTGCTTACTGGTCTGACAATGGCCCGGTAATCATTCCAAATGTACTTGGAGAACACCTTACTCCATCCATCGTTAGTGTGGATGATAACGGTGAAATACTAGTTGGACAAATTGCTAAGGAGCGTCTGATTTCGCACCCGGATTTGACTGCTTCTATTTTTAAAAGATACATGGGTAGCGAGAAAGCTTATTCATTAGGCTCTTACACGTTCTCTCCAGAGGAGCTCTCGTCCTTTATTTTAAAGTCTCTAAAAAGTGATGCTGAGGCATTTCTTGGCGAGCCGGTGACTGAAGCCGTTATTAGTGTGCCAGCTTATTTTAACGACAGGCAGCGTAAGTCTACGAAAAAAGCTGCGGAACTTGCCGGTCTAAAAGTAGACCGGTTAATTAGTGAACCAACTGCTGCGGCTCTCGCTTATGGTCTTCATTTAGAAGAGACAGATACAAAGTTTCTTATATTTGACTTAGGAGGCGGCACCTTTGACATATCTATTTTAGAGCTTTTTGAAGGCATCATGGAGGTTAAATCGATCGCGGGAGATAACTTTCTTGGAGGAGAAGATTTTACAAGTTTACTATTCTCCTATTTTATCGAAATGACAAAACTAGACCTGAATGCATTAGATGCAAATGCTCGCTCCGTTTTATTTAAACAAGCGGAGTTGTGTAAACGTGCGCTCGGCCAGGGGCATACAGGAAGAATGAACTATACATATAACGGCAAGGAGTACGAAATTGCAGTCAGCCGCAGTGAATTTGAAAAGCTGGCTGCTCCGTTAATTTTAAGACTCCGGCAGCCCGTTGAGCGTGCGTTGAGAGACGCTTCCCTTCACATAGATGAAATTGATGCGGTGATTCTTATTGGTGGTGCAACAAGAATGCCTATTATTAAGACGATTGTCAGTAAGATGTTCGGACGGCTTCCTTTCTCCACTATTCATCCGGACGAAGCAGTTGGAATGGGAGCAGCCGTGCAAGTGGCTCTTAAAGAAAGAAATGAAGCATTGCAAGAGTTGATCTTAACAGATGTTTGTCCGTACACATTGGGAACGAGTATATCTAAAAGGATCAGTCATCAGCAAATAGAGGATGGTCACTTCAAACCTATTATTGAGCGTAATACTCCAATACCGGTCAGCAAGGTAGAACGATTTTACACCATGCATGATTTACAAACAGAAATTCTTGTGGATGTTTATCAGGGAGAGAGCCGCCGTGTAGAAAATAACTTAAAGCTTGATGAACTAAAAGTAAAGGTTCCTGCCGCTGCCGCTGGTGATCAAGCAATAGATATTCGGTACACGTATGATCTGAACGGTTTACTAGAAGTCGAAGTCACGATCATCAGTACGGGTGAAAAAAAGACGATGCTGATTGAGCAGAATCCTGGACATCTGACCGAAGCAGAGATCGAAGCGAGAATGGAAGAGCTAAAATCGATTAAAATTCATCCTCGCGAGAGAACCGAAAATAGGCTGCTGTTGGCTAAAGGCGAAAGGTTGTATGAAGAAGCATTAGGAGATAAGCGAGAGAAAATTGCCTTCTTATTAGAAAGATTCGAACAGGTGCTTGCTTCACAAAATGAAATAGACATAAAAAAAGCGGCGCAAGTTTTCAAGGCCGAATTAGCTTCCTTTGAAAGGTGGACTGATTATTGATGACAGCATGGGACATGCTAGGGATTGAACCGACGGATGACCTGACTGTCATTAAAAAGGCCTATGCTAAAAAGTTGAAAGTGCATCATCCCGAAGAGGATCCAACAGGATACCAAAAGTTAAGAGAAGCCTATGATTGGGCGGTGAAGCATCAGAAACAAATAGCATTCAGTCCCCAAGGAACAGCAGTGCAGGAAGACGAGAGATGGCTAGGGAATGAAGAACATGAATGGGAGGACAGCTACGAAGAAGAGAAGGTGTATGTACAGACTCCCCCATGGATCGATTGGAGAGATTCGCAAACTCATTTTCGTAGAAATGAAGAATTAGTAGAGAGTTTTCTTGAAAAGGCTGAAGAGTTATATGAAAATTTCTCTGACCGTATAAGTGTAGATAAATGGACAGAACTATTAAATTCTGATGTCATTTGGAACCTGGAGCTTAAAGAAGAAGTGAGTGACCGTTTGCTAGATTTTTTACACGAGCACCCCTACTTGCCAAATAATATTTGGCAGCTTATTGATAATAGCTTCCAATGGAGTCACGAAATAACAGAAGACGAAGAAGATTTTCAAGAAAGAACCTCTAGTTGGTTTACTTCTTATTATAAAAAACAGCTAGCCGATTTTTATCCAAAGCTTTCTTACACATGTTTGCTTCAAGCCGGTGAGATGAATTACGATGCGTATCTTTCCTACAGGGAATTGGCTGTGGAAGAGTTCATGGAAAATAAGCTAAAAAAAGCAGAGGAATGGTTTGATAAGGCTTATGCGATTTTTTCGGATGATCCTGAACTTCTCCGCTTACAGGGAAGTCTATTTTCTCGGACGGGCCGTATGAAGGAGGCCATAGAGGCACTTGCCCGGGCGGTGAAGATCAGCCCTGATGATATAGACGCACAGGTGATGCTTGCTTACGTTCTTTATGAATCAAAGCATTTGCAAGAAGCCGCTGCACAATGCGAAAAAATTCTTTCTTTCCTGCCAGATCATCTTGACACACTTAGTATCTACGGCAAAAGTTTGTACGAACAGGGAAAGCTGAACGAATCAAGAGATATATTTAAACGAATAAAGAAAAAGGAAGCTTATGACAGCGAAGCGATCTCTTATTTAGCAAGCATTCATGCCTTCATGGCAAAAGAGAACAAAAGAGAACAAAAGAGGAGGCAGCGCCCTTCTGCAAGGGAACTGAGCAAAGAACTGAATAAACCTAGTTTGCTCAAAAACATCTCCTTCCTTTTCCTCTACCTTCCTAAAATTAAAATTCTGTTTCTTCTTGGCCTGCTGGTCTATAGTTGGCTAGAACTTGAAAATGCTGTATACATAAATCCTTTATTATTTACCTTGGTGTTTTTTTTCTCTCTTTTTACAGACAGTATCGACTTAAGTTTTCTTGATTTTCGAGCCTATGCATGGTTTGCGTTTTTTATCTGGACAACATGGCGAGTTGTAAGAGAATTATGGAAGTCCTGGCGGGCCGCCCGTTATTGAGAGGAGAAGGGGAAAGATGGTATTGCGTATTTCAAGACAACAAAGAAGGACTCATCGTTACTTGTATGCACTGACGGCTGTATGTTTCAGTGGAAAGTTTGCTTACTATTACGCGATTAATCAAAGGTATGGGTTCAAAAAGAGGGAAATGAGAAAAACGTTGGAACAATGGGATGTCAGCGACCATGAAAGCATGAGGAGAGTGCTTGACTGGCTAATAGATGCTGGGAGAAAAGAGGAGTTTAGCCAGCTTCAAAATCAATTGACCATTTTTTCGGAGGACAATCGCCAGCCGGGTATCCATTCACTGCCCGATGACGGAGAGTTGAAGAAACAAGCAGATTTTACTAATAAATATTTTAGAAGAGTGTCACCTCAAAATATAGCTGCCTTTGATTATGCCTTTTGTATTGTGTTAAGCAGATTTGGCTGGAAAGTGGGTTATCTAGATTCAGAAGAAGCTTACGACTATATGTTGAAAGCTGCACGTCTCGCTCAATCTTCGTATTCAAGCTGGCTTGAATACATTACGGCTTATACGATTGGTGTACAATTTGTGGACAGTGCTCAATTAAAGAATCCACAGTATATTATGGTACAGGAGCCTGCGATCATAAAATTGCTCTCCTCTCGGCATAGTCCCTTTCAAAAGGTTAAGTGGGATACGAAAATTTGAATAATAAATAAAGAAAGGCTGCCCCAAAACAAGGTGTTGGGCAGCCTTCTATTTATTCTGTAATGAACACAGTGAAATAACTTCCCAAGAATCATGACAGAAAGAGAGTAAAAGTAACCAAAAGTGACAAAAAATATGAAGAAATGAATTATTTATGCATGAATTCATAAAAAACACTCAAAAAATGAAAGCGCTATTTTGTCTATTATTAAAAACTTTTAGAAGCAGCTGCTGTTGAACAACGCCTTCTTTACTGATGATTTAAGAAATGAGGGGGAGGAATAGAAGCGAAAAAGAAACAAAAATTAACTAAATTTTGTCTTTTTTGTGAATTCAGGCATAAAAATTGCAAATATTAAAAAAGCATTTTTATGTATTTATTTTACTGGTGTGGAAATTTTTAACCGCACGACCACTTTGCAACTGAAAGGGAGAATGTCTATGGAGCATCTCGGTACTTATGTGATTTATGTAATTATGGCCTTTGTTATTATCGGAGCGATCGCAGCTGTGCGCAACGAAGAAGAAGGAATGGGCAAAGAGTTCATTCAGGGGATTCACACAATTGGACCGATTTTTATTCCGATTGCTGCTACATTAGCATCAATTCCGTACTTATCAAAGTTTATTGAATTTGCTTTTGGTCCACTCTTTTCTGCAATTGGGGCTGATCCAGCTATGGCCGCCACTACCCTTATTTCAAGCGACATGGGGAGCTATCAGCTGGCTGATGTGCTGGCTAGTGATCGTGAAAATTGGATTATTGCCACTGTTAACGGTATTATTATGGGGCCTCATATTATTTTTACTATCCCTGTTGCACTTGCTATGTTGCAAAAGCGCGATCATAAATATTTAGCGCTTGGAATGATGTCCGGCGTTTTGACTGTACCGATTAGCGTTTTTATTACAACGAGCATTTTGGCACTGACAGAAACGAAGATCAGGGACACAATCAGCACGACGGCTGAGCCGACCTATCAATTGTCCATGTCTATTGGGACAATTTTAATTAATCTTATTCCGTTAACGGCGGTTGGAATATTTATTGCTGTCGGTTTGAGAATGTTTCCTAATCTGATGATCAAAGGCTTTATGGCCATTGGGTGGTTTATGAGCACAGCTATGAAACTCGTACTGGCATGTACGATCGTCGAATATTTTACCGGCGTATTTACTGCCATATTTGGCCATTGGGGATTCGATCCAATTATTGCCGATGCAAAAGATCAATTTAGAGGACTGGAAATTGCCGGTTATATCGGTATTATGCTTGCAGGAGCTTTCCCGATGGTTTATGCCATTCAAAAGTATTTGGCAAAGCCGCTGCAATTCTTCGGCAAGCTGCTCGGTTTAAGCAGCATCGGCAGCGCAGGGGTAATTGCAGCCACAGCCAATCCTCTGGCACTTTTTAAAATTATTAAAGACATGCCAGCAAAAGATAAAGTATTAACGATTGCTTATGCCATTTCAGGTGGATGGATGATCGGGGATCAATTGGCATTTCCAGCTAACTTCCAGCCGACAATTATTATCCCAGTAATGCTCGGTAAGTTTCTTGGTGCTGTTTTGGCGATTCTTCTATGCTACTGGATTTCTATCCCGAAAGCATTGGAGATTGAACGGCTGGAGAAGTTAGAGAACAAGACAAAGAAACAACAAAATACAGCAGCTGAAGATCCACTTGAAGCAACTAGCTGATGATTCCATAGAGGTGCAGGATAAAGACTGCATCTCTATTTCTTTGTCTTTATATGTATAAGAAAAACTTTTACAAGGGAACAGTTATAAGGGGATTAAAAACAAGGCTGTCAATGAATTGTTCAATAGAAGCATGAAATATAATAGCCAGGTTGTCATTGAAAGCGCCAGCTGAATATAATAGTGTAAATCATGTTTTCGTTTGTGCTGCTCATCATGTCGCGGGAATTAGACGGGAAAACAAACTCGCGGAAGGCGGGGTATGGGGGCATTAACTTGTATAAAGCAGGAGCTTGGGTAAAAATCAAAAACAGAAATGCCGTTGGATTTGTATTGGAAGCAAGCTACCATGGTGCGATGGTGTTTGTGATCAGAAATGGAAAGCCAGTTGGAGAACACAGATACAGCTATCATCAGTTGACACTGATGAATGACGATTTAACAGCGGATGAACTTCTTGATTTAGCTAGACTAACAGTGGATTTAAATCAGAAAGAATGGTTTATGGAAGTAACAGAACGGATGAAGGAGATATCTGGTGGATAGCGTGGAATCATTTACTATTTTGTTGTGTAAGGAAATAATATTACGAGAGAAAAGGTTCAGCTAATAATGATATGCTGAACCTTTTTTATTATCCACTCTTCATTTTATCTCCTTTTGTAACTGATTTAGTAATTTATACTCATATGCATGTACTTATATAAATTGGTTTTTGATTGGCGCTGTTTTTCTCAACTATCTCACTTGATTAGATTATATAGTGGATGGAACTACCACATTACTTATGAAAAAGACAGAATAGAACAAATAGTTATAATTGCTTAAATTGGTAAAATTATATATGATTGAGAAAAGGGATATGTGACTATTTATCTATATTATCTATACTGGCAAACTCGATGAAAGTCGGGGACGCAAAGCCACAGGTCTAAAACATGGAATGTACCATGATGGCCGGGCTGCCGAACTGTTTTTTTACAAAGAGCTCTTCTGGCCGTCCGCGTAAAGTTATTTTTGGATTTACGTTGACGAAAGGAGCTCTTTTATTTTTGTAAAGACAGAAGGAGGGGGAAGTCTTGGTATCGAAGCTGCTAAAAAATTTAAGTATTGGAAAAAAGTACGGATTGGCTTTAGGAGTGGTTATTCTACTTTTCTGTCTCTCTGCCATAGTTGTTTACGTAAAGCTGGTAGATGTTAAAGAGAATATTGCCGCTCTTGAGCAAAAGGGAGACCGAGCTATCAAAATGACAAAAATGGCTTCTTTATTCAGCGAACAAGACATTCGAATTGCGGATTATATTAATCACCCTGACGAGCGGTTTGTCAAAGGATTTGAGGAAAGGAAACAAGCCTTTACTAAGCTTGAAAAAGAATTAGAGGCAGCAATTAAAACAGAGAAAGAAGAAGAGGTTTTTGCGTGGATTAAAGGAAATAATAAAGAAGTAAGTAAGGTTTTCCATGATAAAGTTATACCTGCTGTCAAAAGTGGAGATGAATTAGAGACATTGCTCGCCAGACAAAGAACACAGGCTTTGAGAAGTGAAACGGTCGAAAAGCTGGCAGAATTGGAAAGCATGATTAATGAACAGCGAAAGTTAGCGTCTAATGAAGCAAAGCATAGTTTGAATGAATCGATTACTGTATTAATTTTCTCCATTATTTTATCTGCAGCCATTGGCTCGGCAGCTGTTTTTATGATCAATCGTCTGGTGAGACATCACTTGAACCGGGTGGTTGAGATGGCCGACAGTATTTCGGAGGGGAATCTACAGATCAAGAAAAGTAATTATGAAGGGGAAGATGAGATTGCCCAGCTCAGCTCGGCTATGAATCAAATGCTCGAGAGCTTACAGGATATAATCCAGAAAATTACCGTTACATCTGAAATAGTAACCAGTCAAAGTGGAGAGCTGACCGAGGCGGCTAGTGAAGTGAAAGCGGGCAGCCAGCAGGCAGCAGCTACTATGCAACAACTTTCGGCGGGAGCCGAATCCCAGGCCCATGAGGTAAATGACCTTTCAGAGGTCATGGCCAGCTATATTGAAAGGGTTCAAGAAGCAAATAGCAGCGGCGAACACATTTATATAGCCTCAAAAGCTGTTTCAGAATTAACTACTGAGGGAAAACGCTTAATGAGTTCCTCTGTCAATCAGATGAGAGAGATTGACAAAATTATGCAGGCTTCTGTTGAAAGAGTAAGAGGACTTGATCGTCAATCACAAGAAATTTCATCATTAGTAGCAGTCATTCAGGCCATTGCTGAACAAACGAATTTATTGGCGTTAAATGCTGCGATTGAAGCAGCAAGGGCAGGTGAACATGGAAAAGGGTTTGCTGTTGTTGCAGCTGAGGTACGCAAATTAGCCGTCCAAGTCTCTCACTCTGTAAAAGACATTACAGCTATTGTTTCAGATGTTCAACAAGAGTCATCTGAGGTTGCTCATTCCTTGGAAGCTGGTTACATAGAAGTTGGGAAGGGGATGGGTCAAATTCAGACAACAGGAGCAATGTTTGAAAAAATTGATGCTTCTATTTCTGAAATGACAGAGAGAGTCCAATTTGTTTCCAAAAATTTGAACCAAATAGTAACGGGCAGTGAACAGATGAACAGATCGATTGAAAATATTGCGTCGGTTTCTGAAGAATCGGCAGCTGGAGTTGAACAAACTTCTGCCTCGATTCAGCAAACGAGCAGCTCAATGGAAGAGATTGCTGAAAATGCCGTAAAGTTGTCAAAACTGGCTGAGGACCTTAATGGCTTAGTGTGTAAATTTACTGTTTAAAAGAATATGCCCTCCTTGAGGAGGGCATAGAGATGATTTAAGCCGATACATTTTGTTTTGCGCGAGCAAATTGCCTTGTAGCAAATAAAACAACAGATGCAAAAAGGAAGGCAGCAAAAAGAAATTCCACTCGGTTCCCCATTTTATAAAATACTGCACCAATCATGGGACCAGCTGCCATGCCGAGGTAGCGAAAAAAATTATATGTCCCAATCGCTGTCGCCCGATTATGGAGAAAAGCGAGGCTTAGTAAGGTGGTTTGAACAGGGAGAGAAAGCCCTAGACAAAGACCGAATAAAGTAATGCTACCAACCAATAGCGGCAGCGAGACGGCAGCTATGATGACAAAGAGGATTGTAGCTGCAACATTTAATGAAGAGCTGAAAATAAGAAACTTTTTTGTATTAAAGTGCTCCTGCAAACGACTGCCTGCAAAGCTGCCGATAACAACACCTAGCGACATAGGAAGAAAAATAAGTCCTTTTTCGCTTGCGGATAATTGATAAAAGTCAGAAAGCAGGTGAGGCATAAACACCAAAAAGTTATAAAATGTAAAGTACTGAACAAACCCTAGAAGAATAACGACAGAACCGATCGGGTGTTTTAAAATAAAATAAAAGTCTCGGGGAGAAATTCTCCCACTTTCTTCTCCCGCTATCTTTGTTTCGGGTAAGAACTTATATGTCAATAGCCACATGATAACTCCAGTAGCAGCAAGTACCCAAAAAACCCCGTGAAATCCAGAGACCTCACCAACAATTCCCCCAATTACTGGGCCTACAACGGGACCAAGAGATACCATCATTTGGAAAGTCCCCATTGATCTTCCCAGTTGTTTCCCGGTAAATAAATCCCCAATTACAGTAGTAGCTACGACAGAGCCGACTGCAATACCGGCTGCCTGAACAGCGCGAAAGAAGATAAGAGATGGAATAGAAGGGGAAAGAGCCGCTCCAATCGATGCAGCTATGTAAATTAAAATTCCCGGCAACATAATCCTTCGTCTCCCCAGCTTGTCTGCAAGAGGCCCATAAACAATTTGCATAAGAGCTAGTACGAGAGTAAAAATAGAAATAGTTAAATTGATTACAAATTCAGAGGTATGAAACTGTTGCTGTACTTCCGGTATGAGTGGTGCATAGATGGTTTGTGTAAAAGGACCGAAAAAAGCAGCAAAAGCTACGACGTATACAATTAATTTTTTATTCAACCCGCATGACACCTTTCTTCAGCAGAAATTATTTCATATGTAAGAACGCTCTCCAGGTACGGAACAGCAGAAATAACTATACATATATGAAAAGCACGAGTATATTGATGATAATTACTTAGGTAATTATATAGTTGCATATTGAAAATGTCTATACGATGATGGAGGCAAAGAATGAGCCTTTCCTTTTCAATAACAGCATCATTATAGAGAATATCCTTTGCGAATAAGGCTGAAACAGATGTAATCCTTTGCTTCCCGGGAAATAAATAATTAAGAAAAAAGCAGAGTCACGATTCGTGACTCTGCTTTTTGAAAGTGATTATGCTAATTAAGACTTTAATGTCAAAATAGTTTCGAGCAGTACATTGACACCTTTTTCACAATCTTCCCACGTAGTTAACTCATCCTCAGAATGACTTTTCCCCTTGATGCTTGGAACGAAAATCATGGCTGAAGGGATATAGCTGGCAATAAATTGCGCATCATGGCCGGCGCCGCTTACCATTCGTTTAAATGGATAGACAAGAGATCTTGCAGATTGTTCGAGCGCATGACAGATACTCTCGTCAAACCAAACGGTATCTCGCCCCCACAATTTTTCAGCTTTAACGGTGCAATCTTGTTCTGAAGGCAACTGGGTTAAATCTCGAATAATGGCTTCCACCTGCTTAATAACGGTGGGATCTTTATGTCTAGCTTCCAAAGAAAAAACAACTTTGTCTGGGATGACTGTGTGTATATTAGGGGTTATATTCATTCTTCCTATGGTGAATACAAGTTCTTTATCAAGAGAGCTAAGTTTTTTGCGAGCGTTCGCTATAAGGTCATTGGCCGTAAAGAGAGCGTCTTTCCGCATGTTCATAGGGGTGGTTCCAGCATGATTAGATTCTCCTGTTACTTCGATTTCATAACATACCATTCCAACCACACACTCAACGACACCGATTGTTAATGATTCTCTTTCAAGAATCGGCCCTTGTTCAATGTGTAATTCCAAAAAAGCCGTGGCTTCTGTTAATCGGTATTTTCTATCGCCTGCATAACCAATAGAATGGAGGGCTTCCTCAAAAGTCATACCCTCTGTGTCTGTCTTTTTCATCATTACAGCTTTTTCAAATTTTCCTGAAAGAACCCCTGAGGACATCATAGAAGGCTCGAAGCGAGCTCCTTCTTCATTGGTAAAGTTTACTATAGTAAGAGGGACTTGTGGCTTTATATTATTCTCTACTAAAGTTCGGGCAACTTCTAAGCCGGCAGCAACCCCGAGAATCCCATCAAAGCGGCCGCCTTTTTTTACGGTATCCATATGTGAACCAACAACGATTGGCGGTTTGTTTTCGATGCCTTCTAAAGTAGCATACATGTTGCCCATATCATCAATCTGGACAGTCATATTTAATTCTTCACAGCAGGAACGAAAATAATCCCTGGCTAAGCGGTCTTCTTCAGATAGAGACAGACGGGTTACTCCATTGTTTTTTGTGCGGCCGAAATCCGCAAAATGTTCAAGTGTTTCTTTTAAGCGTTTTCCATTAACCGCTATCTTTTGTTTATACACATTGCTCACCTCTCTGGTTATATTTGTCTCGAAAATGATATCAGTAAATAAATGATTCTAATATTGATTTAATTATTCTATTAAATACTAAATATTCCTTCTTTTTAGACAATTTAACGAAATCTTCGTTAAAGGGCCATGTTGATTGTTATAGAGTTAACTGGGATTAAAAGCCGCGCAGAATCCCGTAGACGCTTAAGGAACGAACAGCAACGTTTTTAGCTAACAAGGTCTAAGTAAAAGAAAAACAAGCATAACATTTACAATTGCTGCACTTAATTTAGAAAAAAGAGAGGTGAGAGATGTAGCCGTTTTTTTAGGAGAAAAAGAATATTTATCTTTTTTACCAGTGAGGAGAGGGCTGCTGACAGTAGACTTCATGCGATAGTTCTTCTGGACAAAAGCAGCCCATAAGGCAGAGTGGTGAAAATAAGTTAAGGGAGAGAAGGTACACGGCTGTTTTTTCTTATGAATTCTCTTTATTGTACTGATCCAATCCTTTTTTGAACAAATCAAGGATAATATCATGCTGGGTTTTACTCATTACGTGGTTTTTAATTTCGTTTAACTCAGCCACTAACTCTGCATCCAAGTGAAGGTTAATCGTTTTTCCTTTATCTTTCGGTCTGACTTCGTAGCCCTTTTCCGTTTCTTTTGTCTGACCTTCTATAACCATGTCATCAGAAAGCCAAGACTTGTCAGGAATAAATATGAAATCTCCTTCAAAAAAAATTTTGGATAAGTCCTTTTCAAAGGAAATATCGAGCGTATTGTTGGCTGCCTGGTTAGCTTGTTTAATCTTACGGGCGATCTCCTGATTTTGCACGGTGTTTAGCAGGCTGATTTTCGCTTTCATTCGCTAATCAACTCCTCCGATACTTCTGTCAAATGACTCTCTTTTACATCTTTCATGAGTTCAAAAGATCCTTCAATTTGAATAGTATAAAGAAACTGTCCCTTGCTTAGCTGAGAATCAATAATAATTCCAATAATTGGATCATTAGAATGCTTTTTTACAAGAACACGGTCAAGCACTTCAAATTCAGGAAGCAGATAACCTTTTTCATATAAAAAGTGATACGTATTGACTTTAGGGTAAAGAAATCTTTTCTTTCCTTGCTTAGAGTGCAACGCCCAAAATTTCTCTTTTTCGTCGATGACTTCTCCCAAGTACCCTTCATCTGCCCATCTTTTGATGGTGGACATGTTAATTGTTTTGCCAATTTTCTTGAAAATTAGGTCAATAATTTCCTTGGAAGAAATATAATTTTCTCGTTCCTTCTCTTGCTTATCCAACGCTTCTAAGCGTTTAGACAAGTCTTTAAGAAGCAGTTGCTGTTCTTGTATTTTTTCCTCTGTTCTCTTTAGCAGTGCTTCTAACTCTGTTCTTTTCAAAAACTTTCCCGCCTTCCTTTCTCATGATGCTAGACAATTCAAATATATTTTTATTTTACACTATTTTCATGTAGTAAATGAATTAGATTGAGTGAAAAAGAAGAGGATTTTATTGAATTAAAATGTCATACATTCTATTTTGCTTGCATTATATTAAGAGTAAAAAATGCAATCAATATATTGACATGAACTTTTTAATATCATACCATTGTTTTAGGAATATTTAGAATATTGATATTTTTGATCATCTTGCTAAATCTTCAATCTAAGATTGAGGGGGACCGAAGAAAATAAGGGATTTTTATCATCTTATTTTTGGTTAAGGAAGTGGATGCCGCATAAAACGGTATAAGTGAAGACGTGTGGAAATAAGTGAGGGGGTAATAGGCATGCATTTGAACAGGGTAAAGAACAAAAAAATTTCGTTGGACAACTTACGATTGAACTTTCAGGAAATTGAACCGGATTTAACTGCAAAGGAAGCTGTCGAGGAATCCAATCGCTGCCTTTACTGCTACGACGCACCTTGCATTAAAGCCTGCCCAACAGGCATTAATATACCATCATTTATAAAAAAGATTGCCTCTGGAAATTTGAAAGGATCAGCCCGTGTCATCATGGAGGCAAACCCAGTAGGGGCCAGCTGTGCCCGTGTTTGTCCGACGGAAGAATTATGTGAAGGGGCCTGTGTGCTAAATGATGCTTCTTTGCCGATTATGATTGGTAACTTGCAGCGCCACGCGACAAATTGGGCTATCCGCAATAATGAGCAACTGTTCCAGGCCGGTGAAAAAAATGGGAAAAGGGTAGCGATTATCGGAGGAGGACCAGCAGGATTATCCGCAGCCCGCGAGCTGGCTCGACTCGGATATGAAGTAACCCTTTTTGAAGCGAAGGAAAAAGCGGGGGGATTAGATACTTATGGGATTGTCTCGTTCCGTCTTCCTCAAGAGGTCTCTTTATGGGAAGTTGAGCAAGTGGAGAAGCTAGGGGTGAAAATTGAAACAAATACAAAGATAGGGAAGGACATTCAGGCAAAAGAAATCATTGATCGCTTTGACGCTGTTGTCTTAGCTATAGGCATGTCAAAAGTGCCAATGCTAGGCATTGAAGGAGAGGAGGCAGAGGGTGTATTTGATGCGATTGATTTCGTGGAAGGCACAAAAACTCCGCCTCTTGACCAGCGATTTATCGGAAAGAAAGTAATCGTTATTGGAGCGGGTAATACAGCGATTGATGCGGCTACGTGCTCGGTTCGTTTAGGAGCGGCTGATGTGAAGATGGTCTATCGCCGAACGGAAAAGGAAATGACGGCCTATGAGTTTGAATATGAGTTTGCCAAGCAAGACGGGGTGGAGTTCAGGTGGCTGACACAGCCGAAAAGAATTATTAAAGATGAAGCCGGAAAAGTAACAGCTTTAGAATGTGTCCGTATGGAGCTTGGGGAACCGGATGCTTCCGGACGTCGCCGCCCGACCCCTGTTCCTGGCTCAGAATTTACTATGGAAGCGGATGCTGTTGTGAAAGCGATCGGTCAAACACGTTATGTTCCTTTAATTGAAGAATTGGGGGTGGACCATCGTAACGGAGTTGTCAAAATTAATATGAATACACATCAAACCTCGAACCCGAAAGTATATGCTGCCGGTGATGTGATTTTTGGAGACGGCCAAGGAGAGGCGATGGTTGTAACGGCTGCCCAGCAAGGGAAATTGACCGCTCATGCCATTCATAAACAATTCATTGCTGATAAAGTTACGCTGGAACGCGTATAAATAAATCCATAATTGGGACAGGAGGAATTTAAATGGCAGACTTGCGTGTGAACTTTGCAGGGATTCAATCACCTAATCCTTTTTGGCTGGCTTCTGCCCCGCCAACAAACTCAGGATATCAAGTACAGAGAGCATTTGAAGCTGGATGGGGCGGAGCGGTGTGGAAAACTTTGGGAGAACCGATTTTAAATGTATCCTCCCGTTTTGCAGGGACTCATTTCAACGGCCAGCGGGTGATGGGATTCAATAACATTGAATTAATCACTGACAGGCCGCTTGAAGAGAATCTAAAGGAAATCTATGAAACGAAAAAGAAGTTTCCGAATCATGCGGTAATTGCTTCCTTGATGGTGGAGCCTAAACAGGAAAAGTGGCATGAAATTGTAAAGAGGGTGCAAGCTGTTGGCGTGGATGGCTTTGAATTAAACTTTGGCTGTCCGCATGGCATGGCAGAGCGCGGCATGGGCTCTGCATCAGGGCAAGTGCCGGAGCTAGTTGAAAAACAGACATATTGGGCAAAAGAAGCGGCAGAAGTGCCTGTTATTGTAAAGCTGACCCCCAATATTACGGATATTACTGCGACTGCCTATGCAGCTGTGCAAGGAGGAGCAGACGCTATCAGTATGATTAACACGATCAACAGCTTAGCTGGTGTTGACATCGATTCATGGCTGACGATCCCGCATGTTGCCGGAAAGGGAGCACATGGAGGTTATTGTGGTCCGGCCGTTAAACCGATTGCTTTGAACATGGTTGCTGAGTGTGCACGGCATCCTGAAATTAATGTTCCAATTTCAGGAATCGGAGGCATATCAACATGGAGAGATACAGTGGAATTCATGCTGATGGGAGCAGGAAGTGTTCAAGTATGCACGGCTGCTATGCACCATGGTTTCAGTATTGTTGAAGACATGATTGATGGTTTGAATAATTATCTGGATAGCAAGGGGATTGCTTCTCTTGATGGTCTTATTGGCCAGTCCGTTCAAAAATATTCCGATTGGGGAAATCTAGATCTCAATTATAAGATTGTAGCTCGTATTAACAACGATGTTTGCATTAATTGCAATAAATGCCATATTGCTTGTGAGGATACGTCCCATCAGTGCATCGACATGCTGACAGCAGAAAATGGAAATGCTTATCTTGAAGTTCGTGAAGAAGATTGCGTAGGCTGTAATTTATGCTCTATTGTCTGCCCGGTTGACGGAGCGATTGACATGGTCGAAATACCGAACGGAGAGCCAATGACATGGAACGAGCGTCAAGCAGCTATTAAACTGCCGATCTGCCATTCATAGATAAAGAGGAGGAAACAATGAATGAAGAAATTAATAAAAAATGGAACAATTGTGACCGCAACAGATCTTTATGAAGCAGATATTTTAATTGAAAATGGGAAAGTAGCTGCCATTGGCAGGAATTTAAGTGAGGGCGCAGCTGAAATCATTGATGCCCAGGGAGCTTACGTATTTCCTGGAGGAATTGATCCCCATACACACTTAGATATGCCATTCGGTGGGACAGTTACAAGCGATGATTTTGAGACAGGGACCATCGCAGCAGCTTATGGAGGTACCACAACGGTTATTGATTTTTGCTTAACGAACAAAGGGGAACCGCTAAAAAATGCTATTCAAACATGGCATAAGAAATCGCGGGACCGAGCGGTTATTGACTATGGGTTCCATCTTATGATCAGTGAAGTCAATGATCATGTGCTCGAAGAAATTCCACGTGTCATTGAGGAGGAAGGGATTACATCATTTAAAGTATTTATGGCTTACAAAAATGTATTCCAGGCCGATGATGAAACTTTATTCCGCACACTCCTGACTGCCAAAGAGCATGGCGCACTTGTTATGGTGCATGCAGAGAATGGGGACGTCATTGACTTTTTAGTAAATAAGGCGTTAAAAGAAGGAAATACCGATCCGATTTACCATGCGTTAACCAGGCCGCCGGAGGTAGAAGGAGAAGCTACAGGAAGAGCGGCACAGCTGACAGGACTGGCTGATTCTCAGCTGTATGTTGTTCACGTGTCCTGTGCTGAAGCGGTGGAAAGAATTGAAGAAGCCAGAAAGAAAGGCTACCAGGTCTGGGGAGAGACGTGCCCGCAATACCTGGTGCTTGACCAGTCGTATTTAGAAAAACCAAATTTTGAGGGAGCAAAATACGTCTGGTCCCCGCCTCTTCGTGAAAAATGGAATCAAGAAGTGCTGTGGAACGCTCTGAAGAATGGACAGCTGCAGACCCTCGGTTCCGATCAATGCTCCTTTAACTTTAAAGGGCAAAAGGAGCTGGGACTGGGAGACTTCACTAAGATTCCGAATGGAGGCCCAATCATTGAGGATCGGTTCAGTCTTCTTTTCTCGGAAGGTGTCAAAAAAGGACGGATCTCAATTAATCAATTTGTTGATATTGTATCAACAAGAATCGCCAAGCTGTTCGGTCTTTTTCCAAGAAAAGGAACGATTGCTGTGGGAAGCGATGCTGATATTGTCATTTTCGATCCGAACAAGGAAAGAGTAATATCAGCTGAAACTCATCATATGAATGTAGATTACAGCGCGTTCGAAGGAATGAAGGTAACAGGAGAACCTATTTCTGTTTTATCGCGAGGCGAATTTGTCATTCGTGAAAAGGAGTTTGTTGGGAAGCCGGGGGCAGGCCAGTACTTAAAGAGAGATCGTTTTGGAAGTAAGAAGAAGAAAGCAGAGCAAGTACTTTAACTACAGATAAATCTCTCGCTCCCTCATTTAAAAGCTAATTGACAATTAAGGAAGGGAGGCGTTCTCTCTCTTCCTTTGCCATCACTGCTATTCCTGAAACTCAGATAATGAATCGAGGAGATATGTGATGAAAAGAAATAGTGAGTATTTAAAGTCTCCGGATCTTCTTCCTATTGCTCATTGTGATAGAAAAATCGGTACGCTTGGATTTTCAGTAATGTGGGTAGGTATGGCAGTTGTACTGGCAGCCTTTGCGATTGGTGGAGCGGGAGTACAATCTATGCCGCTGACATGGGTTTTGCTAGCATCTTTTGTCGGATGTCTCATAATTGGTTTTCTCATTACTCTTATAGCAGACATAGGCATCGAGCATGGAATTTCCTTTCCTATTTATTTAAGAGCGCCTTTTGGCACATTAGGAACCCATTTTCCTTCTCTTCTTCGTGGAATAGCCGCTTCTATTTGGTTTGGCATTAACTCCTATTTTGGCGCCGCGGCCATTAATGGCATTTTAAACATTCTGATGGGGTTCGACAATTGGTTTATTTGCTTGCTTTTATTTGTAGCAGCTCAGGTCATTAACACATCTATTGGAATTAAAGCGATAGAAAAATTTGCGAATTTGGCAGCCCCGACTATTATTTTGATTTCCATTTGGATGTATTATACTTTAGCTGATCGAGCGAGCGCTGCAGATAAGAACGTATGGACATGGATTGAAAATCCTGTATCAGGAACTGCACTATTCGCTGCTTTCTTGACGGTAGTATTGGGAAATATGGGATACTGGTCTACACTGTGTGCAGACATCTCTTCGATTTCCAGGTTTATTAAAGCTCCGAAATATGAAAAAAACTGGTTTAAGAGAAATAAAGGGGCTTTAGTTGGGAGTATGATCGCCTTGCCACTGACACAAACATTTGTTGTTGCGATCGGGGGAGTGGCCTACATTGCTGTAGGTAATTATGATCCAATTGTGGCGTTGCAGGAAGCTGCCGGCGGGCTCATATTGGGAGTTTTGTTGTTGATGATTATTTTCGCCCAATGGTCGACTAATACGGCAGCTAACTTAGTACCGGCAGCTACTGTTTTCTCTAATATTGGCGGGCCGAAAGTGCCTTTTTATGTGGGGGTTATTGCAGCAGGGATTATCGGAATGGTCACGCAGCCATGGAATCTTTTTGATGCATTAATGCCTTTTCTGCTGATTAGCGGTGGGCTGCTGTCCGCCATCGTTGGTATTTTGTTTGCGGATTATTATGTTATCCGCAAGCGCAGAGTAAATGTGCCCGATTTGTATGAGCAAGCAGGTCAGTATAGTTATCATATGGGGATAAATTGGGCAGGAGTTATTGCTTGGGCAGTAGGAGGAGGAGCTTCGGTTATATTTTCGGAGTATTCCTTTATCGTCGGTTTTTTGCTTTCGGCTGCTAGTTACTATGTATTGTCAAAATATTGGTGGTTCCAAAAATACAAACAGGCTGAACTGGAGGATCCAAGCGATGAGAAATATTTAGGCATTACTGCAGGACGCGATTGGGTCATTGCGAACGGAGAGGATGACCGGACAGATGAGGAGCAAGCCACTATCTAAAGGACATTAGCGAGTTGGGAGGAGAACCAATGTCATCTTATAAAGAGTTTGTAAAGGAAAAAGAGAAGATTGATGAACTTTATAAAAATGGATACACAATCACCGGTGTAGAGGAAAACTTAAGCGGGGCTTTTTTGACATTTGAACGGTCATCTCTAGATTTAAAGAATACAGAGAAAAAGGTAAAGCTGCAAATTTTGACAGCGGACGCTCGAAAGTATTTTTCCAATTTGATTATGGCCAATCAGAAAGGTTAGTGTAATTGATCAATTAGGATGTAACGATCAATCAATATTTCCCCGCCGGATTAGATATAGATTTGTTGTTTCGGCGGGGAAATACTTAACAGCAGATTAATATCTAAAGAGGAAGTTTATTTCCCCGTTCTACTTCGTGGGGTCTTTGAATATTGAAGATTACCTCTACGTCTATGTCTTTGATCTGTCTTTCTTGATTGTATAAAACATAATAAATAATTTCATCATCAATGTGATAAATAATGCCATCGTTGGAGCGGGATAAAAGATAGTCCTTTACGCTGTTTCCGATTTGTCTAGAGAGCTCTAATGAACTGCGGAATTCTTGATGATCCGGAAAATGTTTCCCTGCATATTTCCAGCGGAGAGCTTCCTTTCTTAAGCGGGCTTCGCTGAATTGGTAGTTTAAAATGAAGGGGTTTTGGAAAAAAATCTTTTGGTTTAATACGACAGCTGTTTCATCGCCTTCCACTTCTGCATGACAAAAGGCATACTGTGCCGCCAGGCCGAGATCGTTAATCAGATAAATACCTTGTCCGAATAATGAACGAGCAGCTACTCCATTATTAAAAGCCCGCCACTCCCCACGCTCATATTTTTGATTGAGTATGACTCTTTTCGCTTCTCCATAACTGACTCCTCGGTAAGCTTTTCTTTCCAATTAAAACCCTCCCTCTATAAGTGTTCATTTACACAAAAAAATTAACAGTTGATTATGGTTTGGGATTTTTAGTTAAGGTAAAAAGAAGGAAATTAAGTGCTTACATTCATGGTGGACGTCTATGGATACTTCCAGTGGAAGATCCATAGAAAAAGAAGTTGATTGATTGCAATCTGCTAATCAATTCATATTTTGTTCGTTGACTTAATATGAATCCAGGGACGTTCATCCTCCCAGTCCAATGAGATTGGGAGACGGAAAGTTTTGCTGAGCAGCTCTTCGGTTAAAACTGTTCTTTTAGGGCCGGCGGCAACAATATTTCCCTGATTAATTAAGAGGGCATGTGTAAAAGACGGCATAAGCTCTTCAATGTGATGAGTCACATACAAAAGAGTTGGGCCTTCAGATGATTGGCTCATATGTTCAATCGCAGAAAGCAGTTCTTCTTTTGAATATAAGTCCAATCCATTGCAGGGCTCGTCTAGGATAAGCAATTTTGGAGACGGCATTAGTGCCCGGGCAATCATCGTCCTCTTTTTTTCTCCTTGTGATAGGGAATAGAAAGCTCGGTCAGCCAAGCTCTCGATTCTGAATTGTTGAAGAAGGTTGTTGGCTTTTTTAATATCTTCTTCGTTTATCTCCTCATACAGGCCGACAGAGGCATTTTTCCCGCTTAAGACGACTTCAAGGACAGAGTCATTTGGTCGGGAATGAAATTTTTCTTCCAGTGAGGAGCTCACCCAGCCAATGCTTTTGCGAAGCTCAGGAATATTCGTTTTGCCAAATAAGTGTCCTAAAACAGAAATTTTTCCTTTCGTTGGCCATTGATAACCAGTGATGATTTTCAGAAGGGATGTTTTTCCTGAGCCATTTAATCCAAGGATGGCCCAGTGTTCTCCTTTTTTAACACTCCATGAAATGCGGCTGAGTATATTGTTCTGTTCTCTTTTCCAGGTGACTTCTTCCAGTTCAATTACTTTATTCTCTTCCATCATTTATAAATCCTCCTGCAAATAACTTGCTGCTTTTAAACATATAATCTATATATTTATAGTTTATATGAAAAATTCCTCTTTTTATTATTCTTAATTCGTTAAATCTCTCTATACTTTCTTTGTGAACTTGCATGCAGAGGGAGGGAAGAAGAGAACAACAAAAAGTGTTCCAATGGTTTTTGGAACACTTTTTGCGTTATATAAAGTTAGTAGTTGAATGTCCTATAGACAATAAAATACAATCAATTATTCTTCTTTCAATTCTTTTCCCATGCCTTTAAGGAAGTGCATGCCAAATCGGATCGCCCGATTGATGTCGGGATCCTTCAATACTTTCAGTAAATCCATCACACCAATTGTTTTACTGCTGTGAAGATGTTCGTTGGCCTCCTCCACGCCAGCTGTGATGCTTCCTGTCAGCTTTTTTATCATGTCAGGATCTGTGCTGGCCAGTGTGTCCGCTACACTGAGAAAGTGATTCATAAGATTGGTTACCGGCTCACGGGAGACTTGATGAATGGCAATGCTAGCGACGCGTTCTTTTGCCTGCAGCAGGGAGTTGGCTGCTTCCAGTGCCCCCATGTCATTTAATTCACTGATAATGTTCAGAATGCTGTTTAAGGCATTTTCATTCTCTGCCAACAGCTTTTGCAAGTCAGTCAATTTCTGCTGGGCGCGTTCTTCTTCAGTCTGCTCTTGTTTCCTGATCGAAGTAATCGGTGCTGCCATAAATGTATCTCCTTTCTATTAGTTAGTCGTTAAGTGAACATATCCAGGGCGTTTCCATTTGCGCTGTACTTCCACACCGTTTTGAGGATGCCGCTTTTTGTTGCGAGGATTTGTTCTTGGCAATGGTGTTTCCCCGCAGTTGGTGAGCACTTCCATTCTTACTTTTGTCTGCTTATAAGCAGGGGTATTTGTACGCTGGTCAACAGCAGGCCCTGTCAAAAAGTTAATGGCTGAGTCCTTATCAACAGAATTCATCGGCAAGAATAACTCATTTGCTTTCACACGGCTGGTAATTAAAACAGGCAGCTTTAATGCTCCAAAAGGAGAAACAAGACGTACAAGCGCTCCATCTTTTATTCCTCTCTCGTCGGCAAGTTCAGGGGATACTTCTACAAAAATTTCCGGTACCTTTGATTGGATACCAGTTGATTTATTCGTCATGTTGCCCTCATGGAAATGCTCTAGCATCCGGCCATTGTTAATATGAAGGTCATACTCCTTTGGAAACTCAACAGGCGGCACCCAATCCGATAAAGCAAAACGCGCTTTTTTATCAGGGAAGTTAAAGCCATCTGTATAAAGAAGAGGAGTGCTCGCTCCGCTATGGCTTCCCCAAAGAAAGCTTTGCCATCCTTCTAATTTGTCATAGCTTGCCTGGCTGAAAAGGGGAACGAGGCCTGTCATTTCATTAAATATATCGCTTGGACCGCTATAGTTCCATCTCGCGCCAAGGCGGTTCGCAATTTCCTGTACGATCCACCAGTCCGGTTTGGATTGGCCGAGAGAAGGGAGAACCTGGTACAGACGCTGGACACGGCGTTCGGTGTTGGTGAACGTTCCCTCTTTCTCCAGAGATGGGGAAGCCGGCAAAATGACATCTGCGTACTGGGCTGTTCTAGAAAGGAACATATCTTGAACAACAAAGAAGTCAAGCTTTGATAAAACGTCGTGTACATGATTGGCGTTGGAATCAACAAGCGCCATATCTTCACCTACAAGATACATTGCTTTCATGTTGCCAGCCTCAACAGATTTTAACATATGGATATTATCAAGCCCCGGAACAGCGGAAATTTTCACCCCATAAGCCTTTTCGAACTTTTCGCGGGCGGCATCATCTGTAACATGCTGGTAGCCAGGAAGCCAGCCAGGAAGCGTACCCATGTCGCAGGCTCCTTGAACGTTATTATGGCCCCGGAGCGGATAAGCGCCAGCGCCCGGCCGGCGATAGTTGCCTGTAGCGAGCAATAAGTTTGAAATCGCTGCAGATGTATCGGAACCTCCTGTATTTTGCGTGACACCCATTCCCCATAACACACAGGTGCCATCTGCATCCCGAATCATCTGGGCTACACGGATAAGAGTATCCGCTGCAATGCCGGTTACCTTTTCTGCATACTCAAGCGTATATTTTTGGAGGACTTCTTTATATTCGTCAAAGAAATTAACATTTTCTTCAATGAATGATTGATCATGCCAACCTTGATCGATCATATACTTTGTGACAGCCATTAGCCATACTTGATCGGTTCCTTGTTTTGGGCTAATGAAAATATCCGAGCGTTCAGCCATTTCGTGCTTGCGTACATCGGCTACGATAAGCTTTTGACCATGAACCTTGTGGGCACGTTTCACACGTGTAGCAAGAACTGGATGTCCTTCAGCAGGATTGGCCCCAACGATAATGACGAGTCCTGCTTTAGCGATGTCTTGAATCGTGCCCGCATCGCCGCCCATGCCGACTGTCCGGAACAATCCGTCTGTCGCAGGGGATTGGCAGTAACGGGAGCAGTTATCCACATCGTTCGTTTCAAATACTTGCCGAGCTAGTTTTTGAATAAGATAGTTTTCTTCATTTGTAATTTTAGAAGAAGAAATAAATCCGACAGAACCCGGGCCGTGCTCCCGCTGAATGGTGCCGAGTCTGCTTGCAACGAGTTCTAATGCCTCTTCCCATGTTGCTTCCACAAACTCATCATTTTTACGGATTAAAGGCATTGTCAGACGTTTTTCCGAATTGATGAAGTCCCAGCCAAATTTTCCTTTTACACAGGTAGAGATAGCGTTTACTGGTGCGTCAGAAGTCGGCTGAACTTTAAGGATTTTACGCCCTTTTGTCCAAATTTCAAATGAACAGCCGACACCACAGAACGTGCAGACAGTCTTCGTTTTTTTCGTGCGCGTTTCCCGCATGGCCGCTTCTGCTTCAGACACGGCAAAAATACCGCTGTATCCTGGCTCAACCGTTTTGACGAGATCAATCATCGGAGTGAGGATTTCTTCCTTCATTCCGGTCATAAAGCCGGCTTCGCCGAGCATAGATTTTTCCATTAAAGCATTACAAGGGCAGATGGTTACGCATTGCCCGCAGCTAACGCAGGAGGAATCATTAATTGAGCTTCCTTTATCCCAGAGAACACGTGGCCGCTCAGCTTCCCAGTCAATCGACAAGGTTTCATTTACCTGCAGATTTTGGCATACTTCCACGCACTGTCCGCATGCAATGCACTGATTCGGATCATAGCGGTAGAACGGATGAGACATATCGACCTCACAAGCAGGCACTTTTGGCTCGTAAGGATATTTTTGATGTTCGATTTCCATCTGTTGGACTGTATTGTGCAGCTTACAATTACCGTTATTGTTATCACAGACCGTGCAATAGAGCAAATGGTTTTCTAAAATACGATCCATCGCCTCTGTTTGAGCTTCTTTAGCGAGAGGAGAGGAAAGTTCAATCTTCATCCCCTGCTGCACTACGGTTGAACAGGAGCGGACGAGCTTTCCATCAACTTCAACAATGCAAGTGTCACATGTTTGAATAGGATCTACTTCAGGGACGTAACAAATTTGTGGGTGAGGGATATTCTGTTGATTAACAGTCTCCAGAATAGTTGACCCTGGCTCTGTTATGTATTCTTTTCCATTGATCATAATTGTTACCATAATGTTTCCTCCCTTTCTTAGAAATAAAAAAATCCACCATGAAATTATGCCTGGTTAATAGACATAATATGCTCATGGTGGAATAGTTATTTAGCAGTTCTTACTAAACAGCCAATCCAGTTAAATGTTAAAATAGAAAGAGCCAGAACAATTGTCAATATTCTAAGTCCTTCTTAGCTATTATAGTGTTTAGAAGAAAAATAAACAAGATGCACTATTTTGTAACAAAAGCATGATGGAAGGCTGTACGAGATCATTGGGAGCATATTAATTGCTCAGTTAAAAAGTGAATGGCAGGGAGATTAAAGGTATGTCTAAAAAAATCCATGAATTTAATGATATCATTCGCAAGCTGCGTAAAGATTTATTGGGAAAAGGACCAGATCGCATTCATAGTGTGTTCGTTGAAAATATGGCTATTTCTACTTTATACGGCAATCTGACGCCAACAGAGAAATTCATTGCCAAAACACCAGAGGGAAAAGAGATGGTGCATGCAGCCAGAACAAAGTTGATTCAAGAAGTATACGCAGCTAATCCACCCGAGGGATTGGAAGAGCTGATTGGAGCAAAGCTCGTTCATTTGTTTTCTGATATTAAGGTAGAAGAAGATATTGCTGTTTCTGTATTTGTCTTTGATAAAAATATTATTTAGAAGGTGAAAGCAGTGAACAAAACAGAGGTGAAACGAAAGATTCTCCGTTTTGCAAACGGACAGGCAGAGCAAGTCGAGGACCGCATTGTGACCGAATACCCTGTGACGATCAAGATGAACGGAGAAGAGTTCGTAACGATGGTTTGTACTCCTGAGTATATTGAAGACATGGTAATTGGCTATTTGGCGTCAGAAGGAATTGTCCGTCGTTACGAGGACATTAAAGAGATGAGAGTCCAAGAGAAGGAAGGCTATGTTCATGTGGAAACGGATAAGTTAAATCCTTACTCGCAGCGCTTTCAGAGCAAACGGTACATTACTTCCTGCTGCGGCATGAGCAGACAAGGATTTGTTTTTGTTAACGATGCGTTAACCGCTAAGAAAATGAAGGGGATTCACGTCACTCTCACGCCTGAGGATTGTTTTCGCCTCATGAATGAAATGCAGGAGTCGGCCGCTCTCTTTCAGGAGACAGGTGGTGTTCATAACGCTGCTTTATGTAATGAAGATGGAATAATACTAAGCCGAATGGACATTGGCCGCCATAATGCGCTTGATAAAATTTATGGTTATTGCATAAGAAATGAAATTTCTATTAGCGATAAAGTCCTTGTATTCAGTGGCCGTTTATCTTCGGAAATCTTGTCGAAGGTAGCCAAAATCGGCTGCGAAGTCGTCTTGACAAAGTCGGCGCCTACAGAACTCGCTTTACAATTGGCCGAAGAATTAGGGATTACAGCTGTAGGATTTGTCCGCAATCAATCGTTCAATGTGTATACGTGCCCGGAGAGGATTAACATGAATGCATCCTCTGCCGGCAAATAGACTATAAAATCCAAATTTTTCATAGAGAAGGTTTTTCACAAATCGAGATTAGATTTGTGAAAAACCTTTTTCCGTTCACAGACGAGTGGGAGAGTCGTTCTACTCCATACTCACCCGATATATTTTTCTTGGACGTCCCTTCGATGTAGGGGCTTCTTCACCAATAATTTCTGCGATTCCTTGATCTACCAAACCATTAAGAATCCGACGTGCATTTCTTGGTGTCATTTTTAACCACTCTGCAACATTGGCAGCAGTGATGGAATGATTCCCCATTCTTTTTTGTACAGACAAAATTTTGTTAAACGTAGTAATTGTTACTCCACAGCGTGTTAGCTTTTCACTAATCTCCTTGTTTTCTGTACGGTATCCAAACGAGATATTTTCTCTTTCCTTAAGTGGACCTTCAATTGTCCCATTGTTGTCAACGAGAAAAGCGCAAAATGCGTCGTAATTTTGGGCATGATTTAAGGCAAGCCGGGCATTTTCCTCTGCTACAAGTGCTGTGTCTCCATAGCCAATGCCTATATTAGACGGCAATTCCGTAATTAATGCTAACCTTTCTAACAGGGCACCGATTTGTTGTTCTGAATCCTGCAAGGAACCTCTCGTCGAGAAAATGATAAAGACACCAACACCGAGAGACATGAATGATCCAGATATCGATTCTGAAAAATTCAATACGGCCGATTGCAGTTCTAAATTTAAGCGATGCTGATCGTATGATACCATATGGTAATCTGCTTTTTTCTCCATAATCTCTACCTTTACGAGCAACGCAGCTATTTGTGACTGCTTAAAATGCATAGTCTCCCATTTTTGAATCGCCTCTGTTAAGGTATCGCGAATATTACTTCGTGTCGGAGTCACCCAGTAGGCAGGAATCCCCTCTAAACACAAATCTTCATATATAGAACGCAAACAAGTAATGCAAATCTCTACTTTCTCTTCCTTAAATAGCTTTTTATGAAAAGCTAGAAGGTCTGCAATGGGAGTATCATGTGAATATTCATGAACATAGACATGCTCAATAGGGATATTAAGGTCTCGGTAGGTTTCATATACATCACGCTTTGATAGCATATCAATACTTACATGCTCGAGGCTCTTCTTATCTTTATAGCCAATCTCCACAAGCGTTTTCGTAAGACTCGATCCGTCCAAATGAAGATAGAAAAACGGCTGCTTCGCTCCGCTTTTCCGGGAAGGGGTATAGAGGGCGGGACCCGCAAATACCCACAGATCCGCCTGGTCTTGGTTTTCTTGTAAAATATGAGTGGTTTCTTCAGTGTTTTGATAAACAAATGGAATAGGAAGGAGTTTGTCGCTGTATTCTTCTGCAATGTCAGATATAAGCTGGACAGAGTTGCTCGGTCCGACGATGCCCGCTCTTGGTTTCATATTTGCTACCACCTCGTTCAAAATTATGTATATTTACTCTTCTTTAATTATAACAACTACGGGAACTATTAGCATAAACGTTTATGCTTTTCAACTATTCCTTCTTCTTTCTGGACATTCGACAAAAAGTCTAGATTTTAAAAAGAAAATGGAAATAGAATTTTTAGAAAATTTCGTTGACTTTCTAATTGAAACTCTATATATTTTAATTAAGGAACATATTAAGAATAATTCCTTAATTAAAAAGGAGGCAACAGAATGAGTACACTTTCTTCCAAAGAGAATAGTTCTAAGCGGTTAGTAAGCTCTGAAGAGTTTAGGAATGTAATTGGCCATTTTACTAGCGGTGTATCGATCATTACCGTAAGAGACGAGGAAGTGGATTACGGCATTACAGCCAGTGCGGTAAGTTCTGTCTCGCTAGATCCACCAATGCTGCTTATCTGCGCTAATAGAAGCACTGGTACATGTCACGCCATTTCTAAAAAAGGCTCTTTCACTGTAAATATTCTTGCAGAGCAGCAAAGTGAGCTGGCAATGCAGTTTGCAAAAGCAAATACAGAGAAGTTTAAAGGTGTGGAGATGTCCTATGGTGAACTTGGAAATCCGGTGTTGAATGGCACGCTGGCACAAGTTGAATGCCGGGTAGTCGAAGAAGTAGCTGGCGGCACCCATTCCGTTTTTCTTGCGGAAGTTCAAAAAGCCAATGCAGAAGACGGAAATCCATTAGCTTATTTCAGAGGAAAGTTCGGCAAATTTAAACCTGCTGAATAGCAGTGTGTTAAATATTTTAGGATCTATAAGTCTTTTTAAAGAAGATTAAAAGCTAAATATATAGGGAGGAAAAAAATATGGCCTTAATGACGGGCAAACAATATCGTGAATCACTGAATGATGGCCGGGAGATCTACATTGATGGTGAGAAGGTTACAAATGTGGCAGAACATCCATCGTTTAAGCCAATTATTGATGTGAAAGCCAGAATGTATGATATGGCTCGTGAAGCGCAATATAAGGATATTTTAACAACGACACTGGAGGATGGAGAAGTTGTTTCTCGTGCATATAAGACACCGAAAACAAAAGAAGATTTAACAGCAATCCGTACCCACGTGGAAACTGTACTGGATGATCTTGGCGGGGTCGTTTACCGTGTCGGTGATGAAACGATCGGTGAAATGTGGTCTTTATACGATGCGAAGGACAAATTGAATGAAATTGACCCTACGTATGCAAAGAACATTGATTATCATATCGATCGCGTGGCAAGAGAGGATTTATTCCATGTTTCTGCTAATACAGATCCGAAGGGCGATCGCAGCAAGCTGTTCAGCGGAGAAGACGGCGGCACTTTGCTTCATGTTGTTGAAGAAAACGACAGAGGTATTGTCGTAAAAGGAGCTAAATTCGAAACAGCAGCTGCTTACGCTCACCAGGCTTTCGTTAAACCAACCATCTTGGATTGGAATGCAGGGTCAGAAAAAATGGCTCCTTTCGCGTGCGGATTCATTTGTGACATGGGAGCGCCTGGATTGAAGCACATTTGCCGTTCTTCGCTCGGCACCAATAAAAATGAAACAGATTATCCAATCGCAACTAAATTTGAAGAAATTGATACGCTACTTATTTTCGATAATGTGCTTATTCCATGGGAAAATGTGTTGTTTCACCGTTCTTTAGAATCAGCTGCTTACATCCGTTCAACATTGCACCGTTATTCTGCCTTTAACTATACACTCAGAATGCTGCGCCGAGCTGATTATTTAATTGGAGTAGCTTTGCTTAACGTAGAACAAACAGGACTTACTCAACTCCAAGCAGTAAAGGAAAAAGTTTCGCAATTAATCAATTACCGTGAAAGTATCAATGCTCACTTAACAGCGGCAGTGGCCAATGCAGAAGTGAGCCCGGGCGGTTTAATGATGCCGAATCAATCTCTGCTTTACACTGGACGTGTGTTTGCCTTGTCGAACTTCCCGGCCATGGCTCATTTAACGAGAGAGCTCGTTGGTGGGCAATTAGCTGTAACACCGGATTCAACAACGATGGCTGATCCGTCAGTCCAGGAATATATCGATAAGTATTATTCTGTTGGTGAATGGAGTCCGGAAGAGAGAGGGAAATTACTGTACTTTGCAAGGGACCTTTTAAATTCTTCCTATGCAGGGCATAGAACAACGTTTGAATTGTTTGCACAAAGCCCGCCGTTCGCTCAGCAAATGGCTGTTTTCAGCAACTTCGATGCAGAAAACCAGCGTGAGCTTGTTCGTAAAGCAGCCGATTTGAAGCCCTCCATAGCTGTTACTAATTTGTAATCTTAAAAATAGAAAGGGGAAGGTTTCATTGGATATTCATACACCAGGTACGTTGAAGCTGCCTGCATCTGTTCTGACAATCGGCGCTCTTGATGGGATTCACAGGGGACATCAGGCCTTATTACTAAAAGCAAAAGAACGGGCTAAAAAGCTTGAGGTACCTTTTGTTGTCTATACCTTTGATCCTCCTCCCAAAGTGTTTTTTACAGGCTGCCAGCTCTTAATGACAGTAGAAGAAAAGTTGCAGCGGCTTGACATGCTCAGGGTTGACCATGTGATTGTCGGCCCGTTTAATGAGGCGTTCATGAAACAAGAAGTACCAGATTTTATTGAGGAAATACAAGAAATGAATCCCCTTGAAGTATGGGAGGGCCCAAATTTTCTCTTTGGTAAAAATAGAAAAGGCACAATCGAAGTGTTGCGCCGTTACTTCAATATAGGTATTGTACAGCCGTTAACATGTGAGCAAGGAGAAATGATTTCTTCCACCCGGATACGCGGCCTGTTAAAGCAGGGGAAATTCTCTCAGGCAGCAAAGCTGCTGGGGGAAGAGCGCTTTAATGGATCTATTTTGGAAAAATCTTATGTTGCAAATTCATAAAGGTCAAATTTCATTTTTTTGTACTAATTTATGTTAGAAGCAAAGGAGAAGGAAAACGATGAAAACTGAGACAGTGGAAATTAAAAGATTTCGCAAGTTTGAAACAAACAAGTTTTATCCCTCTCATATGGGAGAAGAATCTCATCATGTAGCCAATGAGTTTTCAATGGTTGTTCGTGCTGGGAACCGCATATTCATGAGAGGCCAGACAGCATTTGATTTAGACGGGAATTTCCATGGAGAGAACGATGTTATTGCCCAAACAGAAAACGCTTGTCGCTGCATTAAGCAGCTTCTTGAAGAAGCTGGGGGAAAGATGACAGACGTTTGTAAACTCACAACCTATGTAACGGACCGGAATTATCGGAAAGATGTTTACAGTGTCATTGCTAAACATTTTAAAGGTGTATACCCGGTAAGTACTGGGTTAGTTGTTAACGGGCTGGCTCTTCCTGAAATGCTTGTGGAAATTGATGTAGAAGCTATCATCAGCGACGATAAGTAAGCCAAGCAGTCTTGCTTCACTATAATTGCATGGCTGGAGCAGCAACATTAGGAAGAGCTATATTTGTTGCTCCTTATCTTTTAAGGAGGAAATCAAAATGAAGATAACGAGTACATTTTCTGTAGCGGGACGTTGTGCAGCAACAGGAGCCTTAGGAGCGGTCGTAACTTCCAGCAGTCCATCTGTTGGGGCAAGGTGTCCCTGGGTCAAGTCGAATGTAGGAGTTATTCTCACGCAGAATGTAACCGATCCACGTCTGGCAGCTATCGGGCTATCTGCTATGGAAAAGGGATATAATGCACAAGCAGCGATCCGCACGATGATGGCTGCTTCGGACTTTCCAGAATTCAGACAGCTGGCTGTTGTCGATGCAAAAGGTGGATCGAGTGTATTTACAGGTGAAAAAGCGCTCGGTGTGCATGGAGAGTTTTATGCCGAGGACGTAGCAAGCATTGGTAATTTGTTAAGCGATCCATCTATTCCAATTGCAATGGGCCAGCGCTTTATGGATCGTAAAGATCTTCCATTGCCTGAGCGCTTAATTTCGGCGATCGAACTCGGATTTAATATGGGCGGGGAATTAGATGATGAGCATTCTATTGCTCTTTTAGTCTATCATCCAGATGCGCCGTTTGCTTATGTTGATCTACGGGTGGATTACAGTGAAGATCCGCTTCAGGATTTGAAGAAGCTGTGGGAGATTTACAGTCCGCAGGCAATGGATTATAAGATTAGAGCCATTGAGCCGGAACGCGCACCTTCTTATGGAGTAAAAGGTGACGAATAATTGCAAAGAATCCATATGAGTGGTTAAAGAATTGAAAAGTATAGATCTGGAAATAATTAGGAGCTATGCTGTGAATACTTAGAGCCGGCTAAAATAAAAGAGTCGGGAAAGAAGTAAGGCAGCGGGGCAGATGGAGGTCTTGGTAAACTATCAATGGTAGAAGAACGGTAAAAAGAGATATCTAGTAGAAAAGCGGTCATGTTATTGTATTCTGCTTCTCATTTTAAATAGGAAGGGAGCTGGTATATTGGATGAAAAACCAGCTCCCTGTTTTTAGTATCTTTTTAAAATACAAAAAACAGGATGGGATAAAGATGCTAGAGAATAAAGTGCGAATAGAGGAGCCTAATTAACCGAGGAGTTAGATATTATTTTAAACCCTTGTGAAATGACTGAACCATGAATTTCCAAAGCAGCGCTGCTTAAGAAAAAAATTTAGCATTATATGAGACAACAATACGCAAGTTTAAGTTTTTATAATATTCAAATAAATATTGACACCGCTAAAAATGGGATGTATGATTTTTATAAGGAACATTTAAGGATTTATTCCTTTATTAAAAACTCAATTAAAAGAAGGGAGAAGAGAAGTAATAAATCAAGAGCCTCAGGAAACTTACTGTCTTTGATTTAGACTGAATATTGTTTTTTTTTGACTTAAATATTGTAAGCGGATTCTTCCATGCAGAATATGAAGAGAGTGAATTGTTTGATTAAATAAGCTAGAGAAAAGAGGGGGAGTAATGGAGAACAATCGTATCCAGCAAGACCTCCATACAGAAGGACAGCTGCAAAGTACGTTAAAGAACCGACATGTAACAATGATAGCGCTCGGCGGGATCATTGGGGCTGGGCTTTTTGTTGGAAGCGGAGCAGTGATTAATGCCACCGGACCAGCAGCAGTTGTTAGTTATATCCTATCTGGCGGGCTGTTATTTTTAGTGATGCGTATGATTGGTGAAATGGCGGTGGCCTATCCGACTGCCGGTTCTATTTCCGAATACGCCCGGGCAGGTTTAGGAAACTGGGCGGGGTTTAGTGTCGGCTGGCTTTATTGGTATATGTGGGTCATTGTAGCTGCGATTGAGGCGGTAGCAGGGGCTGGCATTCTAGTAAACTATTTTCCGAATATACCTCCTTGGTTTCTATGCTTCATACTGTTAGTTGTTCTTACCTTAACAAACCTTTATTCGGTGCGTTCTTTTGCTGAAACTGAATTTTGGTTTGCCTCTATAAAAATATTTGCGATTATTTTCTTCATTTCACTTGGTGCCATCTATCTGCTTGGATTATGGCCTGATGAATCACCAGGTCTTTCAAACTTATACTCTGCGGGAGGTTTTTTCCCTAACGGAACTGTTGCTGCATTAGTTGGAAGTGTGACAGTGCTCTTCTCAATGGGAGGAGCTGAAATTGCTACTATTGCAGCTGCAGAATCTGACCAGCCTGCTAAGTATGCTGCAAAAGCCACTAATCAAGTCATGTATCGTATCTTTTTCTTTTATGTAGTTTCTGTCTTTTTTATTGTAGCCATTGTGCCATGGAACTTTAAGTTTGCCGGCGTTGCTATTCAAAGTCCTTTTGCTATTGCATTAGAACAATTAGGTATTCCTTTTGCTCCATTCATTATGGAGGCGGTTGTTTTAACTGCTGTGCTTAGCTCGCTCAATTCTTGTCTTTATATAACTTCTAGAAGCTTATTTGCTCTAACTAAGAAAGGAGATGCTCCGAAGTTCCTTGTCAAATTGAATAAACGGGGAGTACCGGTAAGGGCCATACTTGCCGGCACGGTTTTTGGCTATGTAGGTGTTGTCTTAAATTACTTCTTTCCTGAAACTGTATTTCTGTTTTTGATTAATTCAGCGGGAGCCATTTCGCTGTTCTATTACTTAATACTTGCTTTTGCTCAAATTCGTTTGCGGCGTAAACTGGAACAGGAAGCACCTGAGAAATTACAGTTGAGAATGTGGTTATTTCCTTATTTGTCTTATATAACTATTGCATGGATGTTGACAGTGGTTGGAGCGATGATATGGATCTCAGGTACACGTTCACAAGTTTTCCTAAGCCTGACCAGCTTTGCGACAATTCTGATAGCTTATATGTTACGCAGTAGGTATAGCAAGCAGTCAGAGAGCTCCCCTATGGAGCAAGAAGCAGAATATGTGGACGCATCTAAGGGGTAAAGAGCCCGTGGGCTTAAATAGAATAATAAGGTTTGAGGGGTGTGAAAATGAAAACAGGATATATTTATGATGAGAGTTATTTCTGGCACGATACGGGGAGTGGCACATTATATTTGCCCTCTGGCGGCTATTTAGAGAAGGATGTTTTCTCCGAAGATCCTGCAACGAAGAGACGGGTGAACAATTTACTAGAAAGATGCGGATTGATGAAAAAGCTAAATAAAATTGAACCGCGGTCAGCCACTAAACAAGAGATTGAATTGTTTCATACAACGGATTATATAAATAAGGTTAAATTGCTGAGCGATACGACAGGCGGAGATGCAGGAGACCATGCCATCGTTGGAAGAGGGTCTTATGAGATTGCCCTGCTTTCTGCAGGCGGCGCATTAACAGCAGTTGATGCGGTTATGAGGGAAGAGGTGGAAAATGTTTATGCACTTACCCGTCCGCCGGGACATCATGCTGAAGCAGACAAAGGAATCGGGTTTTGCCTCTTTAACAATGTAGTAATCGCTGCAAAATATGCAAGGGAAAAATATGGACTAAAAAGAATCATGGTTCTTGATTGGGATGTCCATCATGGAAACGGAACAGAAAAGGCATTTTATGAAGACTCTGGTGTTTTGTTTATTTCTGTTCACGAAGACCTAAACTTTCCGAGTAATACGGGGTATGCCACAGATGTCGGAGAGGGACAAGGACGCGGCTATAATGTGAATATCCCTTTGCCCCCGGGGATGAGCAATGCTGGTTACCTAAGTGTTTTTGAATCGATTATTCGTCCGTTAGCAGACGAGTTCAAACCGGAACTAGTCATTGTCTCAGCGGGGCAGGACCCAAGCATATTTGATCCGCTGGGAAGAATGAGGGTGACGGCCGAAGGATTTGGAAAAATGACGGAAGTAATGAAGGAGATCGCTGCGAAACACTGTGGCAAAAAATTAGTTTTTTGTCATGAGGGCGGATACAGCAATGCTTATGTTCCATTTTGTACACTCCGTATTATTGAAGAGTTAAGTGAAATACAAAGCAATGTAGAAGATCCTTTCATTGCGGGGTCAAACGGATATCCTGATAAAGTATATGATCATCAAAAAGAAGCGATCAATCATGTTATCGATATTCAGTCAGAATTTTGGAGTAATCTTCGAGTTCAGGTGTAATAATTGCTGTGCGAATGAACTTTAAAATAATTAGTGTCTCTATATTGTGGACAGCTTTTAAAGCGATGGGGGGAATGATAGGTGAGTGCTAACTCTAATTCAATAGAGCAGAAAAGTTATGAATATGTTTCGTTAGACGAAAGAAGAGGAAATCCGAAAGAGCTGTTTTTTGTTTGGTTTGCTGCGAATACAGTTTCGACTACCCTCATAACTGGAGCTCTAGCAGTTATTGTTGGCTTGAATTTTTGGTGGGCTGCTCTGTCGATTTTATTAGGGCATGCCATTGGAGCAACAGTAATGGCGCTTCATTCCGCTCAAGGGCCAAAGCTGGGCATTCCCCAAGTAATGCAAAGCAGAGCACAGTTCGGATATTTTGGGGTTATTCTGCCGATGCTGATCATTTTTACGATGTATTTAGGATATGGAGCAAGCAATACAGTATTAGTAGGGCAGGGAATTTACGAGACGCTTGGCCTTCCTCTTAATTTAACTGTTATCATCAGTTTAATTCCAATGGTGCTGTTAGCGATCTACGGCCAGCGATTAATTCAGAAATCGATGAAGTTGTATACCATTGCTTATACGGTGATTTTTGGGGCACTGACGATACTTGTAGTCAGTCAAGTATCTATGGAAATGCTTAACCGGGGAGGCTTCTCCTTTAGCGAGTTTATTTTGGCTACCTCGATCTCAGTTACTTGGCAGATTACTTATGGTCCCTATGTTTCTGATCACTCCAGATATATGCACCCGAGTGAATCTAAAAAAACCTTTGTCTATACTTACTTAGGGAGTTATTTGAGTTCTGTCTGGCTGATGCTTCTAGGGGCAGCCCTGGCAAGCATGGTTGCAGATGGAAACGTAATGGCCCAAATAAAGGAATTGGGTGATGGCATTGGCATAGTGATTGTTATTTTGCTATCTCTTGGATTAATTGTTATTAATTCATTAAATATTTATGGGGCGGGAATTATTGCCTTATCAATAGCAAGTAACTTCTTCAAATTTGCAACTACCATTAAAATACGTGTGTTTACTTGTATTATCGTTGGGGTTCTTCTTGCCCTTGCAGCTACTGTTGGGGCGGGGAACTTTATGAATAACTTTCAAATCTATTTAGGGTTTATTCTCTTCTTCATCGTGCCATGGAGCGTTATTAATTTAACAGATTTTTATTTGTTGCGGCGTCAGGACCATAAACCGGATGAATTTATGGATAAAGAAGGGCCATTTAGAAAGTTAAAAATCAGCTCATTAACTATTTATCTAATAGCTATTGCCTGTCAGATCCCATTTATCAACAATGGAATCTATCAAGGGGCTATATCTAAAATGATGGATGGATTAGATGTTGCCTGGTTAGTAGGAATCCTCATCTCCTTTAGTTTGTATTACACTTTTGAGAAGGTTAAAGATCATTCTTCACCGAAATCAATTAAGAAAGCGATATAAGAAATATAGGAAAAAAACTCTTGACACTTATCTGAAAAGTCTGTATTTTCTTATTAAGGAATTATTCTTTATATATTCCTTTAAAATTCATTAAGAGAGCAGTTTACTTCTCTCATTCTATTTAATATTAGAACTGGAGGCATAAACATGGTTATTTCTCAAAAATTATCAAGCGTTGAACAGTTAATTGAAGCAGACAAGAAGCATTATTTACACCCAACGACAGTTCCAAAAACATTTATTGAAAACGGTCCTAAGATTATTTTCGCTGAGGGCCAAGGAATCCGTGTAAAGGATATTAAAGGCCAATCATATATTGATGGCGCTTCTATGCTTTGGAATGTTAACTTAGGGCATGGAAATAAAGAAATTGCCCAGGCGGCTTACGATCAAATGTCTACTATTGCCTACAGTTCTTCTTTCTACGGTTATTCTAATGAAAAGGCAGTACGCCTCGCGGAAAAAGTAGTATCCCTTGCACCGGGGGATTTAGAAGCTATCTTCTTTACTTCCGGCGGATCTGAATCGAATGATACAGCATTTAAATTGGCGCGTTTTTATTGGAATTTAAAAGGCCGTCCAGCCAAGAAAAAGATCATTTCCATTAGCCGCAGTTATCATGGTGCTACAGTTTCAGCCGGCACTGCTACACGCATTGACGGTTTCCATAGTTTTTCAGGTTCAAAAGACCCTGATATGGTAAGAGCGAAATCACATTTAACGAATTGTGAGCTAGGCGATACGAGCGATCCAAATTATGAAGGGTGTATCCGCGATGTGATTGCGAAAGAAGGAGCTGACACTATTGCTGCTCTTATTCTTGAGCCAATTCAAGGTGCAGGTGGTGTTCATGTCTCTCCTGATGGTTATTTAAAAGCAGTGAAATCACTTTGTGAAGAAAATGAAATTTTAATGATTTCTGATGAGGTGATTTGCGGATTTGGCCGAACAGGAAAAATGTTTGGTGTGGATAACTGGGATGTTGTTCCTGATATTATGAGCGTAGCGAAGGGGATTACTAGTGGCTATGCCCAGTTAGGCGGAGTATTAGTGAACAAGGAGATTAGAGACACGATCGTCCAATACGACCAGATTTTGGGACACGGCTTTACGTACAGCGGACACCCGACAGCTTGTGCCGTAGGATTAAAAACAATCGAAATTCTTGAACGCGACAACATTCTTGAAAACGTAAACAATATGGAAAAAGAGCTGAAAAAAGGCTTTGAATATTTAACAGATAAACATCGTTATTTTACAAAAACAAGAGCGGTTGGGCTGCTTGCCGGGTTTGAGCTTCAGCAAGACCGTGATGCAGATATCCCGTTTGCAGAAACAGTCAGACCGGCGTCCTATGTTGTCGAGCAGTGCTTCCAGCGCAACTTAATTTTAAGAGCGGCAGACTTTGAAAAAGGCAAAGATATTGTTGCTATTGCGCCACCGCTTATCATTAACAAAGAAGAAGTTTCAGAGATGATTAATATTATTGATGCAGCAGTAACTCAGTTTGAAAAGACAATTAAGTAATACATGATGACAGCATGACAGAGAATATACCAGCTTAGCAGCTCTCTGTCATGCTTATTTTTTAACTAAGGAGGAAAGGTTAAAATGACCAATCAGATGTTGGAAATAAGCAGCAGAGTAAGCGAATTTTTAAAGGGAACAAAAAAGCTATTTATCAATGGGGAATTTGTGGAATCTGCGTCTTCACGCACATTTGAAACAGTTAATCCGGCTACAGGTGAAGTACTGACAACAGTGTATGAGGCGGGCGAAAAAGACATTGACTTTGCTGTGAAAGCAGCCAAAAAGGCGTTTGAAGAAGGTCCTTGGTCAAGAATGAGTGCAGCTGAAAAAGCTAAGCTGCTTTTTAAACTAGCTGATCTTATTGAAGAAAACAAAGAGGAGTTTGCACAGCTGGATACGCTGGACAATGGAAAGCCAATTAGTGAATGCAGGACAGTTGATATACCAGGTACATTCGAAATGTTCCGATATTTTGCAGGCTGGACAACAAAAAACATGGGACAGACTATTCCTGTTTCCGGAAACTTCTTAAATTATACACGACATGAACCTGTTGGTGTAGTCGGGCAGATTATTCCATGGAACTTCCCTGTTAATATGCTCTCGTGGAAAATTGCTCCAGCGTTAGCAGCAGGATGTACAGTTGTATTGAAGCCTGCCGAACAAACACCACTTTCCGCTCTGTATTTTGCCGAGCTTGTTCACAAAGCAGGATTTCCAGCTGGTGTAGTGAATATCGTCCCTGGATTTGGCCAGATAGCCGGACAAGCGCTTGCAGAACATCCAGATGTAAACAAGCTGGCGTTTACTGGTTCTACTGCTGTTGGCAAGCATTTGATGAAACAGGCTGCGGACACGATGAAGCGTTTGACGCTTGAATTAGGTGGAAAGTCCCCTAATATTATTCTTCCAGATGCCGATCTCTCAAAAGCGATTCCAGGTGTATTTACCGGAATTATGTTTAATCAGGGAGAAGTGTGCAGTGCCGGTTCAAGAGTATATGTTCATAAAAGCCAATATGAAGAAGTTATTTCTGGCATGGTTGCTTTGGCGAAAGAGGTTAAGCTTGGAAACGGACTTGATGAAGAAACAACGATGGGACCTCTTGTATCTAAAAAGCAACAAGACCGGGTGTTTGAGTATATAAATATTGGAATCAAAGAAGGAGCGAAATTAGCTGCAGGCGGTGGGAAGAGGGAAGAAGGTTTCTTCATTGAACCGACAATCTTTACAGATGTAGAGGAGCATATGACGATTGCCAAAGAAGAAATTTTTGGACCGGTCGTTGTTGTTATGTCTTACGATTCGGTAGAAGAAGTGATTGAACGGGCAAACAGTTCAGCCTATGGGCTAGGTGCCGGTGTTTGGACAGAAAACTTAAAAACAGCCCATAATATAGCGAATCAATTGAAATCAGGAAGTGTTTGGATTAACTGCTATGATGCGATCGACCCAGCCTCTCCATTTGGCGGGTATAAGGAATCGGGATTCGGAAGAGAGATGGGTTCTTATGCACTGGAAAATTACACAGAAGTAAAAAGTGTATGGGTAAGTCTAGATTAATAAAAAGATAAATTGGATAAGACAATTTTATGGAAAGAGTATGAAATGGAAAAAGCTGTTCCGAAGAACTGTTCGATAGATGTTCTTTAAACAGCTTTTTATCCCGTTTAATTATTATGGAAACGTTTTCCAAACGGAGCGTTTTCTGAAGAAACGGTTGCCAGGAGCACAATGAAAATAAATGGAGAGTGAGAACAATGAATCAAGAAAGTAATAAGAACACGACAAAGGACCCTTCTGTCTGGATCGCATTAGTACCGATTATATTTATGGCTTGTGCTCTGGCAATAGGGATCGGAGTTTTTGGCACTGATCCGCATGTTCCTCTTCTATTAAGTACGGTGGTTGCAGTAATTGTTGCTTTAAGGCTAGGACATAAATGGAATTCAATTGAAGAGCACTTAACAAAAACAATTAGTGTATCAATCAAGGCCTTGCTTATACTGGTGATTATCGGAGCGTTTATTGGTTCATGGGTAGCTTCTGGTATTGTTCCTTCAATGGTTTATTATGGTTTAGGGATTCTGTCTCCAACGTATTTTTTGGTTACTGCCTGCCTGATTTCAGTGCTTGTCAGTATAGCAGGAAATGCCTGGTTTGCCGCTGGCACCATTGGTGTAGCCCTGATGGGAATTGGTCATGGCTTAGGGATTCCTTTACCGATGGTTGCCGGAGCAGTTGTCTCGGGTGTATATTTTGGCGATAAAATGAGTCCGTTGTCAGATGTAACAAATTTCACTTCAGCAGTTGTAAATGTAGACCTCTTTGAACATATTCGGAATTTAATGAACACTACAGTTCCTACTCTTATTATCTCGCTTTTAATTTATACATTCCTTGGATTTAGATTTCGTGGAGAAAGTACCGATTTAACACAAGTTGTCAAAATCAGAGAAATTCTTTCTGATCAGTTTGTTATTTCACCGTTTTTATTGCTTCCGCTTTTAGTTATTGTATTAATTTTTGTATTAAAAATACCAGCTATTCCTGGTCTAACTGTCGGCGTTCTTGTTGGTACATTCTGTGCTCTTTTTGTCCAGCACATTTCACTGGGAGATATAATCACCGTCATGAATTCCGGTTATACTGCCGATACAGGATATGATATAACCGATGAATTATTAAACCAAGGCGGCATTCAGGCAATGATGTATACGGTTTCTCTTATTCTGATTGCTTTATCATTTGGTGGCGTACTTGAGAAAGCAAAGATATTGGAAGCGATTCTCGGCCCGCTGCTTAGTAAAGTCAAGCGAACGGGCAGCCTAATAGCGGCCACTGCAGGTACATGTATTACCTCCAATATTGTCGGCTGCGATCAATTCATGTCTGTTATTATTCCGGGACGCATGTATTTAAATGAATATAAACAGCGAGGGCTGCATCCCAAGCTGCTTGGACGTACGTTAGAAGATTGCGGAACAGTAACAGCCTGTCTTATGCCTTGGACCACTTGCGGGATTTTTATGTTCTCTGTGCTTGGCGTTTCTGCAGTTGAATATGCCCCTTATGCATTTTTTTGCTATATCAGTACTTTCGTAGCAATTATTTTTGGTTATTTCAATATAAAGATTAACCGCCTGCCATTAGAAGAACAAACGAAAGAAATAGATGTTAACGTAAAAAAAGCAATTGATATCTAAATGTCGGACAGATTTTCAGCTTAAGTGAAACATAATTGATTCAATGAAAACTTCCCATAGAGTAACGCAGATATTTGAGTAACGTATTAAAAGTCTTGTTTAACAATGGGAGGATTACTAAACAACTAAAAAGAAAGATAGGCTTGGCGGCGGCTGTTGCTGGTCGGGGAGTTATATTAGCCATAGGTGTAGTATTATTTCTCAATCTTTGTATTGCCTTTTCCTTAGATCGTTGAATACTTTTAAAAGTTAAGAATTCTGATTGTTTGAAATATTTTATAACATTGTTGACCGCTGGATGAATTGATAGTATATTTTAAATAAGGTTCATTTAAGGAAAAATTCCTTAATAACTAAATCAGGAGGGATAGGCAGTTATGTCATTACAAGGAGAGGTAAAAAGCCCAGCGATTAAAAGATTTAGAAAGTTCAAAACAGACCAATATTATCCTTCCACTTTAGGGAAGCCGGAGCATCATATTAAAAATGAGTTTAGTATGGCTGTACGGGCGGGAAATCGTATTTTCCTAAGAGGACAAACTGGCTTTGATTTAGAGGGAAACTTCCATGGAATTGGAGACGTGGCGAAGCAAGCAGACCAGGCATGTAAGTGCGTCAGACAACTGATTGAAGAAGCGGGCGGCACGGTTAATGATATTTGCAAGATTACTGTATATTTACTCAAGCGAGAAGACCGCAGTAAAGTCTATCCAGTAATAGCTGAACACTTCAAAAATGTTTATCCTTGCAGCACTGGTTTGATTGTCAGCGGTTTTGCGATGCCCGAAATGTTAATGGAAATTGATGTTGAGGCTGTGATTAGCGAAGAGAGCAATGAAGGCTAATAGGATAACGTAATCCTGATCAAAAGGAATAGCAAAACCGCAATACTCTAAAATATAGAGATTTGCGGTTTCTTTCATTTATTTGAAAAACAATAAGAAGTGAGATGATTTTCGATAGAGGGTGGTATCTCAATAAATCAAATAAGGAATTATATGATGAATTTAACGCCAAAAGTAAATGTAGGGCAGGTTCATGGTATGTAAAATCGGTAAAGGAATTTTAGTCCTCTGCTAAACAACTGTTTGTATCGATTGATGAGGCGACAAAACACCGGTTGTCTTTGCACTTAGATGGAACGGATTACAAATACCAGTTTGTATGATTACCTGATGTAATCGCAAGGTTTGAAGAGGAATACGGAAGTTCCCTATTGTTGCGAAAACAAAGAAAAAAGACTACATCAGCAATCGGTGATAATTATCCGATGACAGCATATTTTCATTGGCTCGGCGGATAACAGGCAAAAGAGAGACTAGAAAGCCCAAAAGAATGGCAGCAGCATTTGCGGCGTTTATGCAAATAAAAAGATTTACATATTCAATTGAAAAAGAAAGTGAGGAACAGAACGAACATGAAAATAAATATAAGACGCTTATTAAGCGATATCGAAAAATACGCCGAATACGGAAAAAACGACAAAGGAGGTATCACGAGACCGAGTTTTTCAAAGGCTGATTATGAAGTGAGAGAAAGATTTATTAAAGAACTGAAGGATATGGGACTAATTGTCACCATTGATGGAGCCGCTAACATTTGGGGAAGAAAAAAAGGAACAGGAAAAAAACAAGGCACGATTGTGATTGGCTCACATTTAGATTCTGTTCCAAACGGCGGAAAATATGATGGTCCATTAGGAGTCCTTACAGCGAAAGAGATTATTAAGACTTTGATAGAAAATAATATAACTTTAAATCATGACTTAGAAATTGTCTCATTCACTGCTGAAGAGTCAAACGACTTTAATTTATCCACATTCGGAAGTCGATCGTTTGCCGGGAAATTAACGGCCGATATGTTGGAGAACGTGAGTGATTCAAATGGAGTCCTTATTAAAACAGAATTAGAGAAGGTTGGCGGAGGGTTGGATAAATTCCCTGAAATGAAGCAAATAGCAAAAGAGAAAAAGGTATTTATAGAGCTCCATATTGAGCAGGGCAAGAGATTGGAAAGCCGAGATCTTTCTGTAGCTGTGATTAATAAATTTGTTGGCATGTATCGCAGTTCCGTCCGAGTAAGCGGACAAGCAAATCATTCGGGTACAACAATGATGGAACATCGCAATGATGCCCTAACTGCTGCTGCTGAAATGATTCTTGAAGTGGAGCGGTTATGCCGGGAAGACCAAACAGATTTAGTCGGTACAGTTGGCAAGTTGATGGTTTTCCCGAATGCTACAAATATCATCCCAGGGCAGGTTGAATTTAATTTTGAAGTTAGAGGAGAAGACGGCAAAAAAGTTCGGGGAATTGTAGAAAGTATTCGGGAAAGTTGGCGGGGGATTGCCCAAAAACGGCAAGTCGAGGTTGACGAGAATACATTTCTAGATCAGAATCCGATTGATCTGGATCAAAGTATCGTCAAAATCTTACAGCATACTGCTGAGGAAACAAATGAACCACATATCACCATGGCAAGTATGGCCGTTCATGATGCTGCCCATATGGCTGCTGTTGCAAAGTCAGCAATGATTTTTGTAAAGAGCATAGACGGAAAAAGCCATTGTCCCGAGGAAAATAGCCTGGCTGAAGATATTGAAAAGGCAGGAAACTTAATGTTACAAGGTATTATAAACATAGATCGAGAGCTATCACAAAACAATATAAAAGAGGGAATATTTAGCGAAGCCGCTAACAGATAATAGCATTTTGTTTTATAACGGGGCAGGCTCTTGCAAGTGGCCAGCTCCTTCTTTTTATATTTTTTAAATGATATAGATAGATAAGAATATGCTATAGTTGGATGTGGAGCGAAATTTTCATAAAGCCCAAAAATATTTTTCTAGGAACATTGACTTATACATAATCCGGTTGTATTCTTAATTAAGAATATTTTAGGAATAATTCCTTAAAATGGTAGTGAGTCGACTGTTCTAAAAAAGAAGGTTGTTTATGATGTAAAGAATGTATATTTTATTTCAGACATTTTTTTAGAATCAATGATGAGAACTACTCTAGGTACAGCATGTCAGGAGAAATGTTTCTGAAAGGAATGGAATGATAATGATAAAAGATAAAGTAAGAATTGAAAAAGATTTTTTAGGTGAAAAAGAGATTGCAGCAGATGCATACTATGGCATTCAAACAATGCGCGCTTCCGAAAACTTTCCTATTACTGGTTATCACATTCATGGATCTTTGATTAAAGCATTAGGAATAGTGAAAAAAGCCGCTGCCTTGGCAAACATGGAAACGGGCCGTTTACATAGAGAGCTTGGTGAGGCCATTACACAGGCAGCGGAAGAAGTAATAGAAGGAAAATGGAATAACCAGTTTATTGTAGATCCGATTCAAGGCGGGGCCGGTACTTCGATCAATATGAACGCCAATGAAGTGATTGCCAATCGTGCCCTGGAATTGTTAGGGTACGAAAAAGGCCACTATAGCTATTTAAGTCCTAATAACCATGTAAATATGTCGCAGTCAACAAATGATGCTTTTCCTACTGCTATTCACATTGCTGTATTGGCATCACTAGAAAGTTTGCTTGTGACAATGAGCAAGATGCATAAAGTATTTGAGGAAAAAGCGGCGGAGTTTGACCATGTGATAAAGATGGGCCGTACCCATCTCCAAGATGCTGTTCCTATTCGCCTGGGCCAGGAATTTAAAGCTTATAGCAGTGTCGTAGAACGTGATATGGAAAGAATTCAGCGATCACGCACGCACTTGTATGAAGTCAATATCGGGGCCACAGCTGTAGGAACAGGGTTGAATGCCGATCCTGACTACATAAAAAACGCGACTAACTATCTTGCGGAATTGAGCGGATTTCCTTTAATGAGTGCGAGACACCTTGTTGATGCCACTCAAAATACGGATGCGTATACGGAAGTGTCTGCCGCATTAAAAATTTGTATGATTAATATGTCTAAGATTGCCAATGATCTTCGGTTGATGGCTTCGGGTCCGCGCGCAGGGCTTGCTGAGATTAGCCTGCCGGCACGTCAGCCTGGCTCATCGATTATGCCTGGAAAGGTCAATCCGGTCATGGCAGAAGTGATCAATCAAATCGCTTTTCAAGTGATAGGTAATGATCACACGATTTGTTTAGCTTCTGAAGCAGGACAGTTTGAGTTGAACGTTATGGAACCTGTGTTAGTTTTTAATTTACTTCAATCTATCAATATCATGGAGAATGGATTCCGTACCTTTACAGACCGTTGTCTTTCTGGCATTGAGGCCAATGTGGCTCGCTTGGAAGAATACGTAGAAAAAAGTGTGGGAATCATTACAGCGGTCAATCCTCATATTGGATATGAAACAGCTGCACAAATTGCCAAAGAAGCGATCGCGAGCGGAAAATCGGTTCGTGAATTGTGCTTGCAGCAGGGAATTTTAACAGAAGAAGAGATTGAGCTTATTTTAAATCCTTTTGAGATGACTGAGCCAGGCATTGCTGGGGCTGCTTTTTTACGTGATAACGCTGTCGCTAATAAATAACAATTAATATAAAAGAGCTTCCGAAAAAACATGGGAATGGTCCATTTTCGGAGGCTCTTTTCTTTACTGAAATAACAAGCGTCTGATGAAATTCTCTTCCCTGCATATATTCCTCGACGTACGTGCAAATTAAGGAAACCTGAACCGTCATAAATTGGAGGAATAATAATGAACCTTGCAGATTTTTTAATTATTTTAGGATCCGTGCTGCTGGCCGTTATTTTCATTATATTTATTTCTTTTCTAGTGTATATGATGTTATTTGATCGGAATCAGAAAAGCCACTCCATTTTAAGGAATTACCCACTTCTTGGAAGAATTCGTTATTTTTTTGAGAAGATTGGACCGGAAATGAGACAATATTGGTTCAATAGTGATACGGAAGGCCGGCCTTTCTCTAGAGAGGATTACGAACATATTGTTAAAAGTGCAAAATACAGCCGTGATGTTGTCGGATTTGGATCAAAACGTGACTTTGAGGAAGAGGGATTTTTCATACGAAATGATATGTTTCCGAAGCTGACAGAGGAACTGAAAGTAGACAGAAAAGAAAAAGTGTTAACAAAAAAATATATTTTATTAAAAGATCCTCTTTTTATGCAAAGAGAGGAAAAGCGGGAGGATGAAGAGGCACTCGCTTATTTGCTGGATGATGAGGAGGCTGTGGTGATTGGCCCAACTACTAAGCATCCGTTTATTTTAAAAGGACAGATTGGCATGTCAGCCATGAGTTATGGATCATTGGGAGACAAGGCTATTACCGCTTTATCCGAAGGGTTAGCTTTAGGAAAAGGATCTTGGATGAACACGGGAGAAGGCGGATTATCCCCTTATCACTTAAAAGGCGGAGTCGATATTATTATGCAGATCGGTCCTGGTTTATTTGGCATACGGGATAAACAAGGAGCAGTCGACTGGGAAGAATTAAAGAAAAAGAGTGAAATTCCGCAAATTAAAGCGTTTGAGATCAAATTGGCACAAGGGGCAAAGGCGCGAGGCGGACATATTGATGCCGAAAAAGTAACACCCGAAATTGCCGCTATACGTAAAGTTGAACCTTATAAATCAATTGATAGTCCAAACCGTTTTCGGGAATTTAGCGATGTGCCCTCCATATGTGAATTCATTGAGAAAATTCGCCACCATACTGGGAAACCAGTGGGAATGAAGATTGTCGTCGGCAGCAATAACAGTGTAGAAGAATTGGTTAAATATATGAAGGAAACCGGAAAAGGACCTGATTTTATTACAGTGGACGGAGGAGAAGGGGGCACAGGAGCTTCGTACCAGGAACTGATTGACAGTGTAGGGTTGCCGATTAAATCCGCTTTGCCTATTCTTGTAGCTACTCTTCAGAAATATGGGGTGCGTGACCGGGTAAAGATTATCGCTTCCGGCAAGCTGTTTACCCCTGACCGGATTGCAATTGCTCTTGCGATGGGGGCTGATCTCGTTAATATTGCGCGTGGATTCATGATTACAGTAGGATGCATTCAAACATTGAAGTGTCAATCGAATATTTGTCCGGTTGGAGTGGCCACCACTGATCCAGATCTACAAAAAGCACTTGTCATTGATGAGAAAAAATACCGGACAGCCAACTATTTGATCACCCTTCGGGAAGGATTATTCCGTCTTGCAGCAGCTGCCGGCTTAGAGTCGCCTGTACATTTTAAACCTCAACATGTTGCATACAAAGACGATAAGGGGGTTGTTACGCCACTTGCCGACATCCTCCGGGAGGTGGAGCAGCAAATAGGGGGGGATCAGAAACTAGACAATCATCGGGAAGAGCCGTTGCGAAAGTCGCCTCCTCTAGGCACAGAGCTTGTCTAAAGTGGGTGTCACACAGTGAGTTTTAGATAACTAATTGCTTTTGCTACATTTCTTAAACATTCCTTTCTTCTCCACCGATAATAAAGGTGTAAAAGGCAAACCTGGCGAAAGGCAGGGACGCAAAGCTACGGACCTAAGCAGCAGAGACTGTATGGCCGCCGGGCTGCCATTCTCCTCAGCATTGAAGAGCAATGGCTTTCAACAAAAGGGGGAGAACGGTGTGTACAGCGTAAAGAATGTGTGTTTGTTGATAGTGATGGCATTCATGGCAGGAAGTGCAGTATTTCTGATGACAAGTGACAGAGCGGCAGCAAATGAAGTGACGGAGCCGCGGTCAACTTGGCTATGGGATACACAGGAAATTGTTACAAGCAAAGATAAACTGCTTGCGTTTATGCAGGATCGTCAAGTGGGACGAGTATATTTGCAGATTGATCAGAGCATTTCAACAGAGCATTATAAAGAATTTATTAAACAGGCAGCAGCAAAAGGAATTCAAGTGCATGCGCTGGACGGTGCTCCTTCCTGGGTTTCCAGCAAGGGGCTTGCCCAGCAGCGAAGTTTTTTCTCCTGGGTAACCAATTACCAGGTGAAAGCATTGCCGGAAGAAAAGTTTAAGGGAATTCATTTAGATGTGGAACCGTATTTATATGAGGGATGGAACAGTCAATATAAAAAAACAGTTTTAGCTTATCAAACACTTTTGATAGAGGCCCATCAATCCGCCCAGCGCTTAGGTCTGCCTCTTGCAGTAGATATTCCATTTTGGTTTGATGAAAAAAATTACAGCAACACTTTAGGAAAAGGAAAGCTATCAGAGTGGGTCATTGCAAATACGGATGCCATTACCATTATGGCTTATCGGGATACTGCTGGCAGCCCGAACGGAATAATGGAGCTCGTTCGAAATGAGATGAATAACGCTGCAGCAAAGAATAAAAAAGTTTCTGTTGGAGTGGAAACAGTTCCTTCCACGGAAGCTGACTTTGTTTCTTTTTCTGAAGAAGGCGAGACATATATGTGGGAGCAATTAGCGATCGTTAAGTCTTATTACGGCAATCTTTCAAGTTTTGAAGGTTTCTCTATTCATTCCTTGCAAAGCTGGATGGCATGGCAGTCATGAAAATATCAAGCGCAACTTTTCTAGTTGCGTTTTTTTAGTTGTTTTAGATGTCTTTTACTGAATTTGTGTCATGTTTTAAACATTCCCAAAAAAATTTTTTTTATAGACGAGACTAGCTCTATATTTAGATGATAAATGTCCGATATAACTTAATAAAAACTTTACAAAAAAGGGGCTAGACAATGAAGATTCTACATGATTTGAAGATATCACAGAAATTATTAACCCTGATTATTCTCTTTGCTGTTATTACAAGCATTGTCGGTGTAGTGGGATATAAAAATATGAAAGAGATGGCTCATGGTTCAGAGATAATGTATAAGGAGCACTTGCAGCCGCTTGATTGGCTTGGGAGGATAAATGCCAATAACCGTGCAATCGATGCTTTCACCTTGGAAATTATGGTCACTAAGGACCCGGCCAAATACGAAGAGTTGATGAATAGCATTAATCGAGCAATAAAGGAAAATAATGCATGGATGGAGCAATACAAAAAAACAGAATTATCCTCCGAAGAGAAAGAAGGATTAGCAGTTTTTCAGAAAAGATTGCTTGAATTTCGAGAGCTGAGGCAAAAAGTGCTTGATTTGGCTGCTCAAAATAAGAACGATCAGGCATATGCTCTTTATAATCGAGAAGCTTCTCAGAAACGCCAGCAAATCAATCAGGCAATTAATGACCTTCAAGATTACAATGAGCAATTAGCGAAGAGAATTAAAGAGAAAAACAACGAGAAATTGGGAACAGCTAGGCTGATCTTAATTACAGTTAGTTTGTTGGGAATCGTTATTTCGATTTTCATTGGGCTCATGATTACGAAAATTATCGTCAATCCGATCAAACAAATCCAATCTTTAATGTCCAGGGCGGAAGACGGAGACTTTACGGTTGAAGGAAACTATCGCTCTAAAGATGAAATCGGCCAGCTGGTGTCCTCTTTTAACAACATGATTAATGGCTTAAAGCAAATTATTAAAACAGTGAGCGAAACATCTGAGTTGGTTGCGGCTTCTTCTGAAGAATTAAGCGCAAGCGCCGAACAAAGCAGCCGCGCTGGCGAGAGCGTATCTACTAATATTGAAGAATTGGCTAAAGGATCAAGCCGCCAATTAAGAAGTGTGGAAGAGAGCACAAAAATTATTAATGAGATGGCAGGTTATGCAGAGAAAATCACTGTTCATGCTGAGCAAGTGTCACAAAAAGTTTCCCAAACGTCTGATATGTCCTCTGAGGGAAAGCAGTCGATTGAAAAAGTTATGCAACAGATGAATTCCATCAATGAAAATGTTACAGGGTTAGGAGTTTCGATTAAAGAACTTAGCGAAAGCTCAAGTGAGATTAGGAGAATTAATGAGGTGATTACAGCGATTGCTGCTCAAACCAATCTTCTTGCCTTAAATGCTGCCATCGAGGCAGCAAGAGCAGGAGAAGCAGGCAAAGGGTTTGCTGTAGTTGCTGATGAAGTACGGAAGCTTGCTGAACAATCAGCAGCCTCAGCCGAGCAAATTACAAATTTGATTCAAATCATTCAAAGTAACACAGGACAAACCTTACAATCTATGACCTCTGCGGCAACAGAAGTAGAAGCAGGCCTTAATGTAGTGCAGGAAGCCGGAGAATCATTTGAGAAAATCGAAATTTCCATTCATGAAGTCGTCTCCCAAATTAAAGATGTTGCTAGCGCGATTAACCAACTATCTTCAGGTACTGTTCAAGTTGCCGATTCAATGAATGTCGTTAGAAATGTAGCTGAAGAGTCAGCGGCAAGCAATGAAAGCGTCTCAACAGCAACAAAAGAACAATTAGTTTCGATGGATGAGATTTCCACAGCTTCTGCGACTCTAGCAAAGATATCCGAAGAACTGCAGCAGTTGATTATGAGGTTTAAAGTGTAAAGGATGGAGACAGAGGAAGGCTTCTCGTTTTTTGCAGGTTTGAACAATCTGTTTCATCCGTTAATTGAAAGAACCCCCGAAAGAAGACATTTTCTTTCGGGGGTTTTTGATAGGAGCCTGACAGTTACAGTCACGAGTAAATTAGATCTTAATTGTTTTTCTGAACATCAAATGTATGAGCGCAGAAAACAATTGAAGAGGTGACGCTTCGTAATTACAAGGAAAATTTCGTGATTGTCAAGGTGAAATAGTGAGATTGAAGGCTTGACCGTCTTTCTACAGGAGGACGGTTTAGCCGATTGTCATTATTCATATAGAAGGAAAATATCCCTATGATAAACTTTTATGCATGATAAAGGATAAAAGGCTTGTTCTGTTTGTTACACCGAGCTTCTTATAAATATTTTGCAGATGCTTTTTTATCGCATGTAAGCTGACAAATAAATGGTCAGCCATTTCTTGATTCGTGAGACCCGTTTGTAAAAGTTTGCAAACTTTTTCTTCACTAGGTGTTAAATGTACATCCTCCATCGGAATATTCCTAAAGGGGTGTTTCAAAATGTAGTAAAGCTTCATCGAGATAAAGTGTGAAAGGAGATCGATGCTTTTGGCCGCTTCATCCTTAAAGCCCGCGTTTTCTTGTTCTCCTACAAAAGAGATTCCGCCGATTGGCTTGTTTTGATTCATCAAATAAACGCCCATTTCATGATAAATGTTACCGGGCTTCATGAAGTCATTATAAAAAAGACTATTTTCATATTCTTGTTTAGATACCATATCTTCTATTCTTAGCACTCTTGTATTGGATAGCAGGGAAGATACACGTATAGGCAATAGAAGGTCCTTGTCGGAATAGTCACTCATATATTGGCGAAGGGATTGTTCGGGTGTATTTCTAGTGACAGGACTGTAAATCTCTCCTTCCTCCCTGCATAGCCAGAAAATTGAGCGTTCGAGCCCAAAATATTTATCGAATAAAAATAGTACCTGTTCCCGGAATTCTGAGAGTGTCTCCAGATCATCCAACTGAAGCAGCATATCTTTACAAGTGCTGAACAGTATTTCTCCCATGTTCTCACCTCGTTAAATTCTGTACATTCCTACTAAATCCGTTGTTGATATAACAGAAGGAATATTACACTTTCGAATAATATTCATACTATTCTATCTATTTTATGATAAAAAAGAAGGGAGAGGATAGAATGAGTTATTTAAATATGGCAATCATTCAAGTAGCCTCACCAAGTGTGAGCTCTGATCCAGGAGAGAAAAAGAGAGAAAATCTAGAAAAAATGATGTGGCACATCGATCAAGTTTGTTTTATAAACCCGACTATTGATCTGATCGCTTTTCCAGAACTGTATTTGAGTGGAGTAGAACCTATAAAATGGAGAAAAATGGCAGAGCTAATACCAAATGGCCCGATTGTACAAAAGCTGATAGAAAAAGCGAAACAGATAAACAAATGGCTCGTTCCAGGTTCCTTCTTTGAGCTGGGTGAAGATGAAAAAGTGTACAATACAATGATATTAATTTCTCCTCAGGGAGAGATTGTTCCCAAGTATAGAAAGGTATTCATTCCTTACCCGTTAGAGCCGTCTTCTCCGGGCAACGAATTTCCTGTATTTGAAATCCCTCACATTGGAAAGATCGGCTTTTTGATTTGTGCGGACGGTCATTATCCAGAATCGGCGCGTAACCTTGCTTTAAAGGGAGCAGAAGTGATTATTAAGCCTACTCTTCAAGGAGAGTGGATTGGCGGGTTGCGAAATCATACACCGGTGGCGATTACCCGGGCAATTGAAAACCAGTGTTTTGTTGTCAGCATTAATCAGCCGTCACCGGTTGGGATGGGGAATTCAGTAGCAGTTGATCCAGAAGGAAGAATCATTGAAGAGTTAGGCATTGCGGAGTCTTTTACTTTCGTTCACTTAAACTTAGAGGAAGTGAGACGTGTGAGAGAAAATGGTTCCTGCGGGATGTTTGGTTTTCTAAAAATGTTAAAGGAATTTAAAGAAGAGGGATGTAATGTGGACGAATGTTATAGAAACGGCATTGAGAATGCAGACGTATATAAAAATCTTTCCTTTCCTCATGCAAAGACGCCGGATCAGATTACTCGCTATAAAGGCCCAAAAGAATTAAAGACTTCGTCTCACTAATTAATCAGTTTGGACACAGGCAGCTGTTTAAATGATAATCTGTCAGCTGTTTGTTAAAGTGAGCTGTTGAAACAGGCATGGCAATGATAATAGTTGTTCTGCCATGTCTGTCAGCGGCCGTTTACCTCTCTTCTTCTTCTCCATTCACCTCGCAGAGTATTTTCAAAATTCCTCTGAACTGTATCTGTCTCTTTGAAACGGAAGGTTTATAATGAATAGATCAAGGTCTTCTTCCTGAAAAATATCGATTGAATAGGGTATAAGAATAGAAAAGTGAAATCTTTCAAAAGGTGGGGGAAATACAATGGAACTTATTGAAAAAGCTATCAACTTTGCTGCAATCGCTCATAGGGAGCAAGTGCGTAAAGCGGCTGCTATTCCTTACATTGCTCATCCATTTGCCGTGGGGATGATGCTGCAAAAAGCAGGCTGCTCTGAGGGAGTCATTGCAGCAGGAATCCTTCATGATACTCTGGAGGACACAGAGACCACGTATGATCAGCTAGTCACAGAGTTTGGTAGACGGGTAGCGGATATTGTGAGAGCAGCTTCAGAGCAGGATAAATCCTTATCTTGGGAAGAGAGAAAACAGGCAACGATTGCTGCTTTGCCGTTTATGTCGAAAGAGGCACTTCAAGTTATTGTCTGTGACAAGATTCATAATGTCCGCAGCATTCACAAGGTAATGGAAGAAGAAGGAGCGAAAGCATGGGAGCATTTTAATCAAGGAAAAAGCAATCAACACTGGTACTATTCAAATATTGTAAAACAGCTTAAGCCACGAAGAGGGGAGTTTAAGCTGATTCGTGATTTGGAAAAAGATGTGAACCGGCTATTCATTGGTAGAGAAAAACTTACAAATGAAACCATTGATTTGTTATTTGATGTACCTTACCAAGTGATAGAGGAGGAAATTCCACTTTTAGAAAAGGCTGAACTTTTGGAATTTGTTAAAGAAGTACATGCAGAAGTAGATTTTTATTATCGAAACGGTCGAATGGACTTTGCTCTTCCGCTAATGGAAGCTTTTCAAAAGCGAGGGACCGAATTTCAAAGTAATTCGGATGGGCCGCTCCTTTTAATGCTATACACAGCCGTTTTGCAAAAGCGGCTCGCCTGGTCTGATGATGAAGTTTATCGGTATTTTAAACGCAATGAAAAAAAGCTATAAATGATGCTGGCGATCAAATTTAGGCACTTTATATATGAAAGGCGCTGTTCAAATTGAGCAGCGCTATTTTTGTTTGGAAAATGGTTCAGTTCCTTTTTCAATTTCTATCTAGAACAAAAGGTATATCGTAATAATGAAGGAAAGCCTCCAATAAAACATTTACAAAGAAGCGATAATGGCAAAACAACGGTACGCAAATGAAAAGCGTACCGTTGTTTTATTTAACGGGCAATATTAATTTTTTTAATATAGTCCGAATGAATATAGGAAAATTCATTTTCCAAACTATCGGATAGAACTTTATACCAGGTTGATCCATCTGTTCCTTTAACCGTGTCAACAATGACGACTGAATAGCCGGCTGAAGGGTAAGTGAACTGCTTGGCAAAGCTTGTTCCAGCTCCGCTTCTCACATTTACCAACTGTGTGGTCAATCCGATTGAATATGGAGCAGGATTGTTAACAAAATCCTTGCCGCCCATTGCCTTATCCAGTGTATACATATGACCGGCTGCTTTGTAGCCCCAGTTTGTATCAGAAGCGTATCTTACGTTGATTCCGCTATTTTTATTGCCAAGGTGAGCGCCATTTTGATAAAGTAACCGGCCATCTTGTGGGATAGGGATATATTTTTTATTCAAGAAATTATTGGCAAAACTATTGATGCTGTCTTGAGGCGTTTTAAACGCATCGCCGTTCTCCGGATTATTATCCGTTACGTTCAGGCCAAACAGGTTATTTTTTTGCAACGCATTGCCGCTCATGCCGAATTGGCTTTCATTAATAGAGATACCAAGCATTAGCAGGGCGTTAATCTTGTATTTTTGCTCGGCTGCTTTAAAATAAGAGCCCATTCCTTTTAGTTTGCTAAGCTTTGTGGCGTCCTTATATGTAGAGCCTGGCAGTTGTTCTCTTCTTGCTAACTCCTGATCAATATACCGATCTAAGTCAGCTGCAGTATAATTTGTTTTAGCACGGGCAGATAGCATGTTGAAATATTGATAAGCTGCTCCTGCTTCCCCTTGCTTCGTTCTAAAATGAACACCATCCCAGCTGTAATATTCCACCCCAGAATTCATGAATGAAGGGGCAGGGCCTACGCTGTATGTAACAAACTTATCTGTATTAAAGTTATATAAATGATGAACCAATTGGCCGTTGTTCTCTTTTGAATAATAAGCTCGACGCTTAATCATTGGTTGAGGCAAAAGGTAGGCATCGCTGTGCTTGACAAAACCTGTTTTTCCAGCAATTTTGATTTCTATTTTTTCTGCATCCGATGTGACGTATTCCAATTCAGTTGGAGGAGTACCATAAGCTCCGGCGTCCACATTGAAATAAAAGTTTTTTAATGAAGAATCATAGATTAATGTGGCCGCATGTTCAACGGTCGGTTTAGCAACGACGATGCCGGCATTCATTTTAACGATTTGGTTGCCGGACATAATAACTTGTGCCGGATCATTTGCCATAGCCGCTGCGGCTTTTTCGTATGTATCAAAGCTTTTAGCGCCGGTATTCAGGTTGCCGTTTGCGTCCACTGTTCCCACTCTAAATGGCCCATCCGGCTCGGGCTCTTCTTCTTTTTCAGCAACCTTAAGCATTCGATAAATAAAAGCCGCCGCTTGTTCGCGTGTTGTGTGGCTTTTCGGTTCAAACCTAAGGGTTCCGAGATTGTTATTGTTTTTATCAACATTTGGAATGCCAGCGGTAATATTAAGTCCTACCATGTGAGCAATAGCTAACCGGAACATAGAGGAGGTGATTTCATTGGCGTCAGTAAAATCAAGCGATCCTCTTATTTTCGATACTTTAAGAAAATCAAGCGAATTGTCGATCATGACGGACATTTGTTCCCGGTTGATAAAGTCATCAGGACCGAATTTCCCGTTTGAATAACCAGAAATGATCCCTGCTTGGGCTGCTGCATTGATGCTTGGTGCCAGTGTTAATGTAGGGGGAACATCAGAAAATGTTGTCGTTCCGCCACTTAAATGAAGAGCTCGCGCTAAGAAAGCAGCGAATTGTCCTCTTGTTACTTTTTCCTTTGGGGCATAGCGTCCTTCTCCGTAGCCAGAGACAATTCCTTTCTCAACCATCGCTCTCATTTCTTTTTCTAATGCACCGCTGATGTCATCTGCGGCAGAGGGAGAGGGTATAATCGGGAGAACCAACAAAAGAGTGAGGAAAAACGCAGTTAGTTTTCTCATAATAGACTCCTTTCTTTCAAAAAACTTCCTATGATTTTTGTAATCTTCCATAATATGATAGTTTTTCATCTACCGATTAATCGTAACAGAAAATAAAGAACAAGATAAGGGGTCCATTCTACTATAGAAGGAAAAAGATTTAAGAAAATACAGCAATCTTTTTTTCTGTTACGGTAAAAAATAAAAGATGTTACTCATTTTTTATTTCCATGTAATTTCATAGAAAAGAAGATGAAAAGTTCAATTGCTACAATGAAAGGTAGCAATAAATAAGATACATACTATGACGGATAAAGGAGTCCACACATGGAGGAACATGTAAAGAAGTCTTTAGAAGAATGGAAACGCGAGATTGGCGAATTGTTAAAAGATATAGATAAGGAATACGAGGAAATCAAGCGGGAACTACAGGTGTATTCTTATAAATTCAGCATCACTAAACAAGTGATTCAGTCAACAATTAACGAAGACATTATTCGCAATATCCGTGAGCTTTATCATACCCCTTTTGAAAAGAGGTTTAATCAGCTAAAGGAAGAAATCAAGGATTTGGAAGAAAAGAAAAAAGTGTTTCAAATGTTCATCGATAAGATTGACAAAGTAAAGGGAAAAGAGAGTGTGCAGGAAACTGCTCACTCATAGGCTGAGAAGACGTACCGGAGTTTTTCATTCTTTCTACCATTCATCACTCGTTAATGAATGTTAATGAAAGAGCCTATGTATTTTGGGGGCTTATAAGCTAAGTGAGCGTCGATGATAAAAGAGCTTGCTACGAAGAAATATGAAGTAAGCAATAACTATAATTGGTCTTTTCGTCAAATATGAACAAGAAATGGTTAATTTATACATTGATGTTTACATTTACTTTTAGAACGATTATCATAACCATGAGAAGGCTCTGTGACTTAAGATTTGTCAGGAATAAGCTGTATTTACAAACGAGGATGGAAAGCTTGTCCAGAGATAAGGACGCAAAGCTAAGGGCCTGCGGTTATTTTTTAGCTATGGCCTCCTGGTTACAGAAAGAGGATTGGGCAAAAATCAGGGATGCTCTTTATGAGAGTACCCTGATACAAAAAGGCCTGCCAATCTTTGGCAGGCCTTTTTGTATGACTTTCACTAAATTGTAGGGGGAAGATGCGGAATATTAAGAGGGAATTTAATTTTTAATAGATAAGTTAACAAAAACTCTCTAAGAATAGAAGCGTTCATGCAACTATTTATCGAAGCATCAAAAAATATGTTTTTTTAAAAGGCGCCCTCTTTGTTAAGCTGCTCTGTTAAAGTTAATTATAGAAAGCTTGCTTAAAACTTATGTTACTAATAAAAATTCAACGTAAAACAAGAGTTGTCTAATGTGCTTGATGGTCTAAATTTAAAGGAAATTGAAAGCAGCGTTCATTCTTTTTGATACATGCTATACATGTTAGAAAAGATGGCACGTTTTCTTACGAAAGGAAGGTCCGTATGACGGATTTATATAATTGGATTTTTTGTGAAGAAGCAGATTTATCTAAAAGAGCTCTAATTACACAAACAGGGACGTACACGTTAGGAGACCTAAAGAAAAGTGTCAAAGAATATCATTCAATTTTGAAAGATATGGGTGATATCAAAGGGAAAAAAGTAGCGATCATTGTACCAGGGGTGGCTACTTTTTTAAGTATCTTACTCACGGTGAACAAGTTAGGCGGAACAGTTGTCCCGATAAGCCCACTCTTAAGAAAAGAAGATTTAACTCAAATCCTATCCTTTATTGATCCGCATATCGTCTTTACAGTCAAGGAACACAACGGTTTCTATTTAGAAAAAACTGTGCGGGCATGGGCAGGCTCTGTGGGTGAGGAGGTTGCGATCATTGAATCAGCCGATGGTCATGAATGGAAAACGGAGATCATTGCTGGGAAACCAAAACGAAGGGAAGCGGACCACTCGCCTTACATCATCGGGTGCACATCCGGCAGCACGGGAACACCAAAGGGAATAATAGTTGATAGAGCCTTTTTTGAGTTTGCCGAAAGGGCACTAACTAAGGGGGCTAGCCTCTCAAAAGAAGACAAGGTTTTCCTGGTGGTTCCAACATCGGTGTTGTATGGGCTTTGCTGGCTGCTGGCGGGGCTTCATTCTCAAATCACGATTGTTGCTACTGAATCATTTAGTTTTCCGGCAATTTTAAAACTAATGAAGTGGAATCCTGCGAATAAACTAGTGACCAGTCCTTCGTTATTCAAAGCTTTATGTATGTTTGACAAAGTTAGTGATATATCTGTGCTTAAATCGCTAACGGAAGTAAGCTTGGCTGGGGAAATGATTACGGCCGAATTTTTTGAAGGACTTGACCCCTTACATCATTGTAAAATCACTAGTATGTATGGTCTCTCGGAATTAGGAGCCCTTATGTACACAGAGTCTGATATTCGGGAGGGAGTAGAATGGTCGTTAACACCTGGAGTGGCGTATAATTTGGAGAATCTATCCAAAGAAGGCGTAGGTGAATTACATTTTAAAACACCTTGTAAATTTCTTGGCTATTATAAATGCCCGGAGCTAACAGAAGAACTGTATAAAGAAGGCTGGTTTAGTACAGGAGATTTGGCGAAAATCACGAGTGAGCAAAAAATTAAAGTCGTTGGTCGAAAAAAAGATATGATCAAGAAAGGCGGACAACAGGTTATCCGGGGCGAAATTGAACAAATGCTAACGAAGCATGAAGCAGTAGAAAAAGCAGCGGTTTTAGGAATGCCTCATGCCATCTTTGGCGAACAAGTCATTGCTTTTATTATCAAAAAGAAAGAAATTCCATTAAGCGAGATTTACAATTATTGTAGAGACCGTTTGGCCAGTTTCAAGGTTCCGGATAAGATTTTTATTTTGGAAGATATTCCTTTAGTTCAAGGAAAAGTGGATAAAGTGACCTTAAAGCAAGAGGCGCAAAAATTAATTGCGAATATTGAAGAAAAGAGTTAATTCTTTTACATGGTGAGACGGTTTATCTTAATAAAAGCATTCCTTTTAAAAAGCTCATACATAGCTGAAGAGGAAGGAAATCAGAATGAAGTACAGGTCTCTGAAAAATCATCTAACATTTGATTGCAAGACAACCATTTCGCTATTTCTAATAACTGAAAATATGCTAAACTAAAAAAAGTTCCACTATTCACGACACTTTTACCAAATGTAGAATCCGCATTCCCTCTCACTTTTCGGCATAGTCTGGGGAAACATTGCCACTCATTTGCGAGTGAACGATAGATAGACAAACTGATAGGAACAGATGCCCGATTGCTTTTTTGATAAAGCAGTATAAGTGATTATTGTTGAAAGAGGAGGAGAAACAATGCGTTATTTAAATTACATTAATGGACAGTGGAAAGAACCAATTACAGGGGAATACAAAGAAAATACAAGTCCTCATAATGGAGAAATTCTAGGGGAATTTCCTTCTAGCTCAAAAGAGGATGTTCAAGAAGCAGTAGCAGCAGCGAAGGAAGCGTTTTTGTCATGGAAAAAATGCTCTTCCCAAACACGGGCATCCTATCTGCGTAAGGCAGCAGCGATCTTAAGTGAAAATATAGAAGAAGTAGGGCGGGACTTGGCGCTTGAAGAAGGTAAAACACTTGCAGAATCAATTGGAGAGACACAGCGTGCCATTAGTATTCTAGAGTATTACGCAGCAGAAGGTCTTCAGCCAATCGGTGACGTGATTCCATCTGCCAATGCAGACACACTTTTATATACGAACCGTGTCCCACTTGGCCCAATTGCATTAATTACTCCTTGGAACTTTCCAATCGCTATTCCAGTTTGGAAACTCGCACCAGCTCTTATTTATGGAAACACAATAGTGATTAAGCCAGCAGATCTTACTCCGAAGTCTGTTTATCACGTCATGAAAGCCTTTGACGAAGCTGGGATGCCAGCGGGTGTTGTAAACTGTGTATTCGGAAGAGGGTCGGTAGTCGGCAATGAGCTTGTAGAAAACCCGGGAATCAAAGCTATTTCTTTCACCGGCTCTAATCAGGTTGGTTTGCAAATTCAAAATCAAGCAACAGCAAATGGGAAAAAGGCGCAGTTAGAAATGGGTGGAAAAAACCCATTGATCGTACTCGCAGATGCTGATGTAGAAAAAGCTGTGAGTATTGCTATAAATGGCGCTTTTAAATCTACCGGACAAAAATGTACGGCAACGAGTCGTGTGATTGTCGAAGAGGGAATCTATGAAGCATTTCGTGATCGTTTAGTTGAACGTACGAAAGAATTAAAAGTGGGAAATCCCCTTGAAGCAGATTCATTTATGGGACCGGCAGTATCAAAAAACCAAAGAGACGGCGTGCTAGCTATGATAGAAGCTGGCAAGAAAGAAGCGACTCTTCTGTGCGGAGGCGAGATGGCAGCGAATGAAGAGCTTGCCAGCGGTTTTTATGTGCAGCCAACCATTTTTGAAAATGTATCTCGGAATGCTCGAATTGCCAGGGAAGAAATTTTCGGACCTGTCATTGCCTTATTCAAAGTAAAGAGCTATGAACAGGCAATTGATATGGCTAATGATACAGAATATGGTTTAAGTGCAGCTATCTGTACAAATAATCTTACCTTTGCTCATCGCTTTGCGGATGACATTGAAGCAGGGATTATTCATGTAAATTCAGAAACAGCTGGTGCTGAGCCGCAAGTTCCGTTTGGCGGCTGTAAAGCATCCAGCACGGGTTCACGCGAACAAGGCAAAACGGCAATTGAGTTTTATACACAGGTTAAAACGGTTTACATGGATCGAATGTAATTTCTTCTTATTAAAAGAACAAGGAACAGCCCCTCTGACAGCTTCGTCAAAGGGGCTGTTATGTCGTAGAAATAGACCTCGCTTGTTTAAATCATATCGCTAGTAGCAGGTAAATAGGTAATTGATTTTCACTTTTTCTCCATGATCATAACAGAAGAAGTCACACTTGCAGTCAATTTCCCATTTTGTTTTAATTCTGCAGTCAGATAGGAAACCGTGCGACCGAACTTCTCTACCTTGACTTCGATGTCCACTTCGCCGGTAAAGGTAGGGCGGTGAAAAGTTGTTTGCAAGTTAATTGACGCAAACGTTTGGTTTTCATGCAATAACGGAGTAATGGCATAAGCCATCATAATATCAGCCGCCGCTGCTACGAAACCTCCCATGATGACACCATTCCCATTTAGCAGCCGGTCCTCAATCGACCAGGTTCCTTTTGAATACCCTTCCCCTGCTTCCACTACTTTTACACCAAGTGTTGTATCGCAGGCCGGTGGAGCACTTTCCCCGCGGATCACTTCATTTAAATTAATCGTCTTAATCATTCTTATCCATCCTCCTATATAAATAAGCGCTTTCAAAACAATAAATAAACTATTCGTCAACGTATGCTAGATCTCCTGCATTAACATTAAATGAACGATCGTAAAAAGAGTGTTACATTGAATTTATACACTAGAAGGATAAATTAATGTGGCGGCACAGAGGATGAACAAACTCTTCAAAAACCAATACAGACGGGTGTATGAGCCATTTAAAGAGGGAAAGATACAAGTAAATTATTTAGTTGGCAGAAGGGATGAGAAAGAGATGCCGTTTATTCGGAGTGTAGTGACTGAGAATCCGCCGTATCGTTTTGATCAAAAAGAAGTAGTAAAAGTTGTAAGGAGTTTGTTTGGAGAGCATTACACCGATATTGAGCGACTATTGCGGGTATTCGGTAACGGACAAATTGAAAGCCGATATTTTGCAGCTCCATTATCATGGTTTGAGAAAGAGAGAGGATTAGAGGAAAAAAATCAGAAATATATTGAAGAATCTGTCCGTCTCGGAAGCAGAGCTGTCACAAAGTGCTTGCAAGAAGCCAAGATCAATAAAGAGGACATTGATGCCTTAATTTTTGTCTCCAGCTCGGGAATGGCGACACCGACTATTGATGCCCGTATTATGAATGAACTAAAATTTCCTGCTCATATAAAGAGAATCCCACTTTGGGGACTCGGTTGTGCAGGTGGTGCAGCAGGGATCAGCCGGGCACATGATTATTGTCTTGCTTATCCGGGCGCTAAAGTGCTCGTACTCTGCGTCGAATTATGTAGCTTAACTTTTCAGCATGCTGATATGTCAAAAAGCAATTTGATCGGCACGTCCTTATTTGCCGATGGTGCAGCGTGTGCGCTAGTTACTGGTGAAGAGGCACAAGTTGAGGGAGCAGGATTCTTTACTAAAGATACACAGTCCACACTAATGCCTGATGCTGAAGACGTTATGGGCTGGGATGTAAAAGAAGGAGGGCTGCACGTCGTTTTCTCTAGGGATATTCCGAATATTATTGAAAACTGGTTAAAGCCCAATGCCGCTCTTTTTTTAGGTAAGCTCGGCAAAGAATTAATTGAAATCGACCACTTTATTGCCCATCCAGGTGGAAAAAAAGTAATTGATGCCTACGAAAAGTCACTAGGATTTCCAAAAGAGAAAACGGCCCCATCAAGAAACGTGTTAGCCTCTCACGGGAACATGTCCTCTCCGACAGTGCTATACGTTTTAAAGGAAGTGATGAGTCAGCAGCCTGCTTCTGGTGAACAGGGACTACTCACGGCGCTTGGACCGGGGTTTAGTTCAGAGATGATCTGGATGGAATGGGGAGAGAAGCAATCATGAACTTTTTTTTTATCCTATTCATTTTTGTTGTTATCCAACGGCTGTTGGAAGTTATTTATGCTCGCTCCAATGAAAAGAGAATGAGAGCTCAGGGGGCTATAGAAATAGGAGCGGATCATTATAAATGGATTGTATGGCTCCACATCCTATTCTTTGTTTCTTGGCTAGCAGAAGCCCTTTATTTGGGAACAGAGCTGGCATGGGGGTGGCAGTGGTATTTTACTGTTTTTTTAATTGCTCAAGTACTTCGTATCTGGTCTCTTGCGTCTCTTGGTCCATTTTGGAATACAAAAATTCTTGTTCTTCCAGGAGCATGGAGAGTAAAACGTGGTCCATACCGCTGGATCTCCCATCCAAACTATGTAGTAGTAGCTACTGAGATTGTCACACTTCCGCTCATCTTCGGAGCATGGAGAACAGCATTAATTTTTTCTGTTGCAAATGCACTGTTATTGCTTTTCGTACGAATCCCTGCAGAAGAAAAGGCACTGCAAAAATTGAAAAGAATTTAAAGCAGCCGATATTTTCTTTTATTACCCCCTTTCTATCATAAGAATAAGATGAACAATCGTTGAACAAGGAGAGGAAGGATGTGAAAAATAACAAATACCTGATAGAATAGAACATAAGATTTTGATTATTTTTACTACGACACCTATATAGATAGAGAGGATAGGGATGAATATGTGGCCTTTTCCCAAGCGAAAAAAGAATGAAGTAAAGGCAAAAAAAGGATACTACATGGCTGCCAAAGACCAAATCGATGAGAGGGAAATAGAGATTTTGTCTAGTAAAGTAAGATGGGCTCTGCAGCATTCAGTTAATAAAGAAATTATTTTTTTATGCATCGGGTCCGATCGTTCGACAGGAGATTCGCTCGGCCCTCTCGTTGGAACGATGCTGAAAAAAGAAAAAATTCCCTATCCTATATACGGTACGCTGGAAGAGCCTGTCCACGCTTTAAATTTAGAAAAGGTTTTAAAGGAAATTTATAAAACACATAGTGATCCATTGGTGTTTGGAATTGATGCTTGTTTAGGGGATGAACATCAAATTGGCTTTATTCTCTTTAAAGAAGAACCGTTTATCCCGGGAAACGCTCTTAATAAAGCTTTGCCTCAAGTAGGGGATTTGCATTTGAGGGCAATAGTGAATTATTTAGATCCGCTATCACCTGCACAGTCTTTAAATAACACCCGGCTTTACACAGTGATCAATCTTGCAAAAGCAATTACGAAAGTGATCACTAAGACACTTTCTACTGAAAGGATTTCATTAACATAAAAAGTAAAAATTTTTTGGCTCTGCAAAATCGCTATTCTTTCTATTTATCTGTACTTTTCCAGTGTAATAGAAGGGGTTTGATCTTTACAGAAAGAGTAAGTTATAATTTTTATAAGGTATACGATATACAATAAAGGGAAGAGGGATGGACAATTGGCAAACAATTGGTCAGAGGAGAATTTGCTCTCTATACGCGAAAGAGCATATTTGTACTTAAAAGACTTAATATTGGACGGTGAGCTTAAGACGGGAGATCGTCTAGTAGAGAGGGAGCTGGCTGAAAAACTAAATATTAGTCGCACACCGATCCGTGAAGCCTTATTCAGATTAGAGTCACAGGGTTTTGTAAAAACAGTGCCAAGAAAAGGTGTTATTGTGGCAGATATTTCAGATAAAGAGATTATTGAAGTATTCACTATCCTTTCTTCTTTGGAGGTCTTGGCTGCGAAGTTAGCTGTTCAAAAGCTTGACGATGAAACGAAGCAAAAGTTTGCTCATTATATAGAAGAGGTAGAAACACAGCTAAAAGATGAGAAAGAATCAGATTTTTCGGACTTGCATACCGAATTAAATTACTTGTTATACAGTTCTGCAAAAAATGCCAAACTACATGAAATGCTAAGCAGCTTAACCGATTACATAAGGGCTTTTGCAAAAACAGGATTTAAAAAGTCGGGAAGACCCAGACAATCTATGGAAGAACACCTTAATATTATGAAGGCAATCATTAATCAGGAAGCTGAAATGGCAGAGTATTTAACCAAAATCCACATTGAAAATTCAAAAAAAGCTTATATAGAGGCAGTCAATCAAGACAAAAAAGCTAAAGAAAAACTCTAAAAGATCAGGAAGGACATAGAAGTCCTTCTTTTTTCATTCATTTGAAATGAGGAGAAGCTACATCATTCCTATTATATAGCCAATGTATGAGGACTATCAGACTTGCAAACGGAGGAACAGGAATAGTTTGTTGAAATTGTCTAAATTTTTAAAATCATTTGACTAAAAACTATCTTTAGTGATATATTGATTTTAATCTTTTTGACTTGTTACTAGAGATACTAAAAGAAGGAGGGATAAGATGAAGGGATTTGGATAGTAGACAGAGAATAAAAAGCCGATTGAGGGAATTCTTGTCCATCAGCCTGTTGGAGATTAGGCTGAAAAATGGCAAGAAATAATTTTTCGGAGATATTGGTATACAATGCACAGTATACAAAAAGATGAAAAACAAGATTAAAGAGAGAATACTATCTCTGTAAAAAAATAAAAGCGCTTTCTATTTGCTGTTTTTGTCTATAAAAGGAAAATATAATGAGTTGCTTTTGTACAAGTATTTTTTGCTGCTCAACTCTTCCTTCTTGCCAATGAGTATGAAATAAAGCATTGATTTGCCTGGCTTTTTATCTTATTAAACATTGGAGGAAAGATATGGAACTAACATTAGCTCACTGGCTTTATGCGCTTGTTACTGTGGCAGTTATTTCTACAATGCTCTTTAGAAAAGGGGTTGTTTTGCCTGTTATCATTGGTACATTTTTAGTAGCTATTGTATATAAAGGCAATGTTATTTCTGGATTTCAAGCAGTTTTTAACGCGAATCTTGTAGCAGCTAAAGAACTTTTCAGCATCTTTCTTATCATTTCTTTAATGATTGCTCTCCTCAATTCTTTAAAGGACTTAGGAGCTGATAAGAAATTAATTGCTCCTATACAAAAAGTAATGGTAAACGGACATGTCTCTTATTTTATTTTAATTATTATCACTTATGTTATTTCACTCTTTTTCTGGCCCACTCCTGCTGTGCCGCTCATTTGTGCTTTGCTCGTACCAGCAGCTGTCCGGGCAGGCCTTCCATTGATGACTGCCGGAATGGTTATTGTCATTGCAGGGCAAGGAATGGCGCTTTCTTCCGATTATATTATCCAGGTCGCCCCTATGCTCAGCGCAAAGGCAGCGGGAATTGATAAACTATTGGTTACTGATAAAGTGTTGGTTCTTTCCCTTGTGACTGGCTTGAGCGCCCTTTCCATTGTTTATATGAAAGCCCGAAAAGCGATTTCACAAAATTCAGCTGCTAGATCGGAAGCTGATTTTAATGAAGAGGAAAAGGCTTACTTCAATGTCGCTGATGAACTAGCTGCAACGGTAGATGAAAATGCAGAAATCGTTCAACGAAAACAAACATGGGGGAAAGTATTTGCAGTAATCGTTCCTTTATCAATGTTAGCGGTTATGATTTATATGTTTTCAACAAAGCTTGTTGGCGGTTCTGGATTTGAAGGAACAGACGGAGCGGCTTTTGTCGGAGGGGTAGCGACTATCCTATTAATATTAGCTACGATTGCTTTTAATCGCATTCATGCGCTTGATAAAATTAGTGACCATTTAACAGAAGGATTTGTCTTTGCTTTTCGAGCGATGGCTCCTGTTATTCCGATTGCTGGCTTCTTTTTTATGGGTAGTGGAGAATTCACAGGCTCGATCCTCTCTTTAAAGGAAGGAGCTGCTACGCCAGCCTTTCTCTTTGATATGGTACAGGCAGGTCAAACTTTTATTCCTCAGAACGCTCTATTTGCTGGGATTGGTATTCTTATTGTAGGTTTAATTACTGGATTGGATGGTTCTGGATTTTCTGGTCTTCCACTAACAGGGGCATTGTCTGGTGCATTAGCAGATGGAGTAGGGATGGACCCGTCAACGATGGCCGCGATTGGACAAATGGGAGCGATCTGGGGAGGAGGAACCATTGTTGCCTGGTCTTCACTTGTAGCTGTAGCAGGCTTTCTTCAATTGTCGCCGATTGAACTGGCCAGAAAGAATTTTATCCCGGTTATAGTTGGGTTATTCATTGCGACATTGCTGGCTATTGTAATTTGGTAATGACAGCTTCAAAGGCGATTGTTTAGCACGCAGGACGACCTGAAAGACAGAAACCAACTGTTCTTTTGGATCGTCCTGTTTTAAAGTAGGAAAGAAAGGAGAGTGAGATTATGAGAGTTGGTTTGATAGGGATAGGAAAATTAGGCATGGCCATGATGAAGCATTGGTCTGACAGCAATCAAACAGTAGCAGTATATCACCCAGACAAGTTGAAAGCAGAAAAGTTTGTTCAACATTATCAACACGGACAGGTACTCATGGAGAAAGATCTTCTAAACTTAGATATTCTTGTTCTAGCTTTGCCGGCGAAAGAGGTCATTCCGTTTATTGAGCAATTTATAGCTAAAGAAATCGGTACTTCCAGCATGCATGTCGTTAACATGGCTACCACTCTTTATACGAAAGAAGTAAAACACAAATTTCCCCACTTATCCATTTATGGGGTAAAGTTTATGGGCCATAGCAGAGAGTTACTGGAGCGGGGGAATGGCCTATTTATTGCAGAGTCCCCATTGCCATCTAGCATCCAAAAAATATTTCAATTTCTCGGTGAAATCAAGCAGGATAGTGAAGAGCGGCTAGTTCAAGTGAATAAATTAGCAACTTATCATGCAGTTAAAACAGCCTTAGACATTGAACGTGAATTCACAAAGAAAGAACTTGATATAAAATATGTCGAACGAGCGTTAACTTCCATTGCTCCCGAAGTGTTGCGTTCTTACAGTGAAGGAACACTTGGTCATTTCGGGAGAGAGGTCGCAGCTGAATTGCAGAGGGAGCGTAGAAGTATTCTCGACAGGACATAAAAGGGAAGGCATAAAAGAAAGGCTGGCCCATATGTGAAGTTTATTTGCATACGAGCCAGTCTTTTTGAATATTTAGGGGGTCAGTAGCTGCAACATAAATAGGTATATCGCCACACACCCAATATAAAGGAAGGTAAACCCAAGATTCCAATTAGATATCTTGTAGGAGCTTTCTTTTGCAATATTGGACATCAAACCAATCGTTGCATTATACGGTCCTACTAAGAATGCAGACACCGCCCCAGCAAGCATGGCAACAGTCAGAACGGCTGGAGAAATTCCAATGACATCAGGAGCTAAAGCCTCTGCCATTAGAGCGAGCGTAACAGCAGGATGCAAACCGATAAAGGCAAAAGCCAAAGGGATAAGAGGCAGCAATATTAAAAAGAATTCTACGCCAATGACATTGATCAGGCTTGTAATCCAATCATATAGCAATTCATTGGTATGAGAGATTTTGATGGTTGAAATGAAAAAACCAGCAGACAGGTAAATAAAAAACTGATCCTTCATGCCAATAGAAAAAGCTCTAAAATGCTCCAATAATTGTTTGCCAAATGCTTTTCCTTTCCTTAATAAGAGCGACCAGACAAACGCAAAGGGAATAACTGCTAATGATACAAGAGTTAAAAAGGAATAAGAGAATTGCAGTTCAGCGATAGAAATAGTTACATTGAAAATAAGAATAGCGATCAAAATTTGCCATACCCGGCCCGCACGACTCGCTGGATGTTGTTCTACACTGACAGCCATTTCATGCATCGAGATACTGTCAGAAGAGAGGGGCATCTTTTTGGCTTTGCGGGAGCCTATGTACCAATCCATCAGCAATCCAAATAAGCTTAATGGAATAAGGTAAGGAAGAACAGAAACCCAGCTTACACCTGTCATTACAATTACAATTCCAACGATAGGGGTTACTGGTGCCCATGTTAAAGGCATGGCAAACCCGCGTGTAATTGCCCGGCTCATAAAGCGCTCTTTATGCTGAACAGGGAAAATGCTGAGGGCGGGCCTAATGGAATGATAAGTCATTGGCAAAGTAGCTAAATTCATAAAAATACTAAAAAAATAAGAGATACCAGAAGTAAGCATATAAAGGTGTCCAGATGTTTTTACCTTCTTCTGAATAAGAGACTGAATACTGCTTCCATATTCACCAAGTCGAATAGGTATGCCTAATATAGGAATAAGTACAAACATGGTTAGCAAGTCGAGCATCGGACCGAAAGAGAGAAGGTATTCCTGCCAAGATGCCCCGCTTGTCCAAAGCAGCCATAGGCCAGAGGCTAGAAAAATACTTCCCAATATTTGAACGAATTTTTTGGTTGCCCAAAATGTAATTGCCACCGCCGTAAGACAAAGAACAGAGAGAAGCGGCTGGATATCCCACTGGGGGAAGAGAGCAGAGAATAAATAGAAAGTGATAAGAACCAAAAACAAAAATCTGAGCATATGATCACCTAGCCTTTAATAATAGAGCGGACCCCGGTGTAATGTGAATTCGAAACACCACTCTTTTAATCGTGGAACGTTCTTTTATAGAAAAAGGTATACCAAAAAGGGCTGTTCAAGCAATGTTTTCTTAGTTTTTTCATATATTATATAATAATTTTGGTATTTGGTATACAATTTTATTTTTTTTTTTAATATTCATAGTATAATAAAACTAATTAATCAGTGGAGGGGTCAAAATGTATAACTTTTTATTTGGTTCTAAAAGAGCAATGGAGAAAGCAGAAAAAAAATTATTGAGATTGAGAAAAACACTTAATTTCTAAAGAATTGCAGGGCTATTCCATTGAATAGCCCTATTTTTATACATAGATGCTTCAAAAGAAGGTAAATAAAAAAGTCGGAGAGAATAGTTTTTCTCTCCGACTGGGAAGCCGATTGTCTACACGATTAGCTAAACAGCTACATGTTCTGATTTAACAAGTTTAGAATGCATCGAATCGGTACTATTCCCAGAAGCTTTAACAATTTCATCTAATTCTTCACGCGCTGCTTCAATGCTTTCAAATTTCTCAAAAAATTTAATGCCAATGTGATTGACGTATTCTTTTCCTTCATATTCTTCAAACAACTGAATTTTCATATCGTCATCTAACACTTCCGCAATGGTATACTTAGCCTTTAGATTATCAAAGAAATAAAAGTGATAAGTTTCAACCGGTTTTAATCCTTCATTATCGAGTACGGTTTGGAACGTATCTTTATTTGTTAATACTACATATTTTCCCACTTTCAACACTCCTTCATTAGATTAATTAATTTAAACTACTCTTGGAAAGGAAGACAAAGAAAGGTAACTATCTTTTTTTGGTGTTTTGTATACCAAATAATTCTATATCCCAGTCTAAACGATATTTTTCAAAAGTTCAAGATGTATTCTAAATATTTTAATAATTCTAATATATATTTGCTTTTTTTCTTTGGAAAGGCTATAATTTGGGCAGATATCCATTTTCATTTAATAAACAGAAAAGGAGCAGTGCTATGCCGAAAGTCAAACTTCATGTAGATGGATCCATTGTAGAACAAGAAGTAAAGGACAATGCTAATTTAGTCGTTTTGGCAGCGATCAGACAATTTCCTAAATTAAAGTATGGTTGTGGGATGGGTAGATGCACGAAATGCACCTGTCAAGTGATTGAAGGTACAGAGTCTCTCGGACCGCCAAACTGGAAAGAAGAAAAAATGCTCGGTGACAAAGTAAATGAGGGTTACCGGCTAACTTGTCAGTTAACAATCACAGGTGATGTTGAATTGTCGCAAGAAAACATTTCAATAAAGCCGCCCAAAAAACGAACCACTGCTACGATGAAGTAGTTTTTATTTTTTAACAATAAAGGTATACAAAATGCCAAAAGTCAAAAGCTGTTCAGGAGTTGATTGGCAATGAAGTGTTACAACTTAACGAAAATGACGTGGGAAGAAGTGGAGTCAGCGTTAGAAACTGTTCAGCTTGCAGTTGTACCTGTTGGTGCTCATGAACAGCATGGACCGCATATGACAGAAAGCTGCGATGCTGTACTGGCAGAGAAAATGGCTGAGCGGCTCGGTGATAGGATGTTTCCTTACGTGCTGATTACTCCAACAATTAGTATGGGCGTATCGCCACATCATTTGAATTTTCCTGGGACAATTTCTCTGCAGCCAGATACGTTAATCGCTATTTTAAGAGATGTTGTCTCGTCTTTACAACATCACGGTATTAAAAAGTTCTTGTTTTTAAATGCGCATGGTGGAAATATGGCTACCCTAAATACAGCATCCGCACTTTTGTCTAAAGAATTTGAAGTGGAAGTTTATTATGCTAAAACGACTGCTGCCGCAAAAGAATCTATAAAAAGTTATATTTCTTCTCCATTATTTGGACACAGCTGTGAGAGAGAAGTGTCCGAAGCCCTTTATTTAGCTCCAGAACTTGTACGTAAAGATAAGATAACAAAGGGAGAGATTCAAATTGAGGGAAGGTGGCGGCAGCTAAGGCCCGGCGGTGCTATTCAAGGCTTTTATCGTTATGAGGAGATGACAAAAAACGGCTGTATTGGAAATGCCATGGAGGCGAGTCGTGAAATAGGAGAAAAGATTGTCGAGGAGGCGCTTAACCGTTTGACGGAAGAGCTTTTGGAGTTGTTAGATTTAGAGAGAGTGAATATCAATGAGTTAAATTTTAAAAAAATTTGAAATATTATGTTTACAAATAAAGTGAAATAGTTTAGTATCAGTTCTAGAGGTATACCAAATAGTTTAATATAGTTCAAAAAGAGAGGGATAGAAGAGCCAATCTTTTTATTTTTAAACATATTTGGTATACAAAATATCAAATACCAATTTAAGTGCACCAATAAACCTAAGGAGGAGATTCATTATGACAGGTTTGTTATCGAAAGACGAATTTCGGAAAGAGTTAGAAGAAGCGATCAAGGGCAATCACAGCCAAAAGGCGCCATTCACTATTGCTTGGGCTGAAGGAAAATTGGAAAGAAAGCATTTTGCTAAATGGGCTGAAAATCACTACCATTACGTCGGGCCGTTCGCGGATTACCTGGCCTACATTTATCACAATACTCCTGATAATCCCAAATACACTTCTGCAAAAGACTTTACTTTACAAAACATGTATGAAGAAGAAATCGCTGCTGATCGCCATACTGATTTGCTCATTCGATTTGCAGAAGCTTGTGGAACAACGGGCGAACGCGTAATGGATCCAAATAATATGGCACCTACTACATTGGGCCTCCAAAGCTGGTGCTATGCAGTAGCGGCTCGTGAACATTTTGTTGTTGCCACTGCAGCTTTAGTTGTCGGTTTAGAATCTCAAGTTCCTGATATTTATAGAAAGCAAACACCAGCTTTACGTGAGGCATACGGATTTACAGATGAAGAAATTGAATTCTTCGATTTGCATATTGTATCGGATGAGATTCATGGAGAGCGCGGTTACAAAATTGTACTCGACCATGCCGATACACCTGAACTCCAGCAACGTTGCCTAGAAATCGTTCGTGTAGGGGCAAAGATGCGGCGGATGTATATGGATGGCTTATGGAGAGAGTATCTGGAGAAAGATCTTGGAGCATTAGTCCAATCTTAATGAACAATTAAACAATCAGCTCAATAAAGAGGTTTTAACTGGATGAGCATTTATAGCGGACCGTCAAATTTAATCTTGTGAAATCGAGGTTGTGAGTGACGGTCCGTTTTTCTTAGGGAATTTGTTTTCGCAAGAAAGGAAAGACATTAAGAAGAAAAGGTGATAATTGTGTTGACAACCAAAGTAATTACGTTCAGCAATTACATTAATGGCCAGTGGACAGAGTCTACAAGCGGCCGAACATTCGATAGTCTTAATCCTGCTAATAAAGAAGAAATCGTTGGTACGTTTCAAGCCTCAAACGATCAAGATATACAGCTTGCTATTGAAGCGGCCAACCGAGCTTTTCCGCAGTGGGCACAGACAGCTCCTTCCAAGCGGGCAGCTATCTTGAATCAAGCAGCAAGTATATTGGAAGAAAATGCAGATAAGCTGGCGGAGGAGTTAACCCGAGAAGAAGGAAAGCATATTAAGGATGCCAGAAATGAGGTCATAAGATCCGCACAAACATTTCGCTACTATGCGGTAGAGGGGCAGAGCTTTACCGGAGAAACCTTTCCGAACGATGATCCTCATATGAACGTGTCAACGGAAAGGGAACCGCTTGGTGTGGTTAGTGTGATTACTCCATGGAACTTTCCGCTTTCTATTCCCGCTAGAAAGATTGCGCCAGCTTTGATTACTGGAAATACGGTTGTATTCAAGCCTTCATCTGATACCCCGCTCATTGCTTTGCGTCTCGTTGAGGCATTACATAATGCCGGCATTCCTGAAGGCGTTATTAACTTCGTTACAGGAAAGTCATCGGACATAGGCAATCTGCTTGTTACCCATCCTTCGGTAAAGGCGGTTACTTTTACAGGATCAACGGCTGCAGGAGAGGATATTCACCGGAAATCATCCTTTACTACCCGGACACAAATGGAATTGGGAGGAAAAAACCCGATTATTGTTATGGATGATGCCGATATTGAACTAGCAGTGAACTTAACGATTAATGGTGGATTTTCCTTAACCGGACAGGCGTGCACTGGAACGAGCCGAGTGATTGTTCTAGAGGACGTGAAAGAAAGCTATATTCAAAAGCTAATTGAGAAAACAAGTGAGTTGAAAATTGGCAGTGGTTTTGAGGATGGAGTAAAAATTGGACCGCTCGCCAATGAAAAGCAGCTTAAAAATGTTTTGAAATACATTTCCTATGGAAAAGAAGACGGCGCTTCTTTAGTGTATGGCGGTGAACAGCTGACGGGAAAAGAATATCGTAATGGGTTTTATGTGCAACCGGCTGTTTTCACAGATGTCAGGCCGGATATGCGAATTGCAAGAGAAGAGATTTTTGGACCTGTTGTGGCGGTTATAGCAGTAGAAACATACGAAGAGGCTATAGCAATTGCCAATGATGTCGAGTATGGGTTATCAGCATCGATCGTCACAAATAACCTGAAGATTGCCCATCAATTTACAAAAGAAATTCAAGCGGGAACAGTCAAAGTAAATCGAACAACCACCGGTAACTTAATGAATGCTCCTTTCGGAGGCTTGAAAAAATCAAGCACCTCTACATTCCGTGAATCGGGTAGAACGGGGTTAGAATTTTTCACTCAAGTGAAAACAGTTTATATCGGCTATTAATAAAGAAAAGTAGAGGAGAACATAAATGAAAAAAGTATTAAAGCTAGAATTAGAAGAAGCGAAATTAATGATTGAAGCAGCAAAACAAAAATCAGAAGAAATACAGGTGCTCGAAACCATTGCCATAGTTGATGACGGAGGGAATCTTCTGGCCCTTGAACGGATGAATGGAGCGAGAATCACTGGACCGGAAATCGCCATCGCAAAAGCTTATACGGCATCCGGTCACAAGCGGTCTACCCATCTATTCAATAAAGAACCAAATGGACCTGCTCTTCCGGGAAATGAAGCATTTGGCATTCAATTGATGATCCCGGGTAAGTTTGCTGTATTTGTCGGTGGTTTTCCAATAGTGGTGAACGGTGAAGTAATTGGTGGAATCGGCATTAGCGGAGGGAATGGAGAACAGGATACGGCGGTTGGAACCGCTGCTTTGCAAGCCTTGCAGCAGCACCTTGAAAAAGACGGCTTAGAGGTAATCACAGAAGCTGATATAAAAAAATAAACATAGCGGGGACCTCATTCATAGTACCTGTCCAGGGTGGATGAGGTCCTTATTCGCCAATGGCTGAAGGCCCCATTCATTTTTATTAGAGAGAAAGGAAGATTTATTTGAAAGCTTATGTGGATTTAGCTATTGGGTTTGCCCGAACTGGTGTAACCGGCTATGGAGGCGGTCCTTCTACTATTCCGCTAATTGAGTACGAAGCAGTAGAAAAGTACAAGTGGGTGACAGAAGAGGAGTTTGGAGAAATACTAGCGCTTGCTAACACGTTACCTGGACCGATCGCTACGAAAATGGCAGCCTATATCGGGTTTAAAGTAAAAGGAAATTTAGGAGCAACTGTGGCGATTCTTACGCATATTGTACCATCTATTGTGGCGATGATTTTCTTATTGGGAGCACTGTATACTTTTCGACAGTCGCCAATAGTGAGCGGGATGGTTCAAGGCGTGACTCCAGTGATTGGATTTATGCTTGCAGAAATGGCTTATCGTTTTTTTGAAAATGGACGCAAGGGGCTAGGGCTATCAAGAATGCTTATATTTTCTATCGCTTCCCTCATATTTGTAGAACCGCTTGGCCTGCATCCCGGTATCTTAATCGCTGTTTTCCTCGCTACCGCTTTCTTCATTGCCTCCTACAAGGAAAAGGAAGCAGCTCGTGCGAATGAAAACAACATGCAAAGAAAGGAAAAAAGCTTATGATCTATTGGGATATTTTTTGGGCATTCTTCATTGCTAATTTGCTTGGCTACGGAGGCGGGCCATCAACCATTCCGTTGATTCAAAATGAAGTGGTTGAAAATTACGACTGGATGTCATTATCAGACTTTGCCGATGTGTTAGCGATTGCCAATGCGCTGCCAGGCCCCATCGCAACGAAACTGGCAGGCTTTATCGGGTATGATTTAGGGGGTGTTCTTGGTGCCGTGATAGCACTAGCGGCGACAATCCTTCCTTCTGCTATTGCCGTTATTATTTTATTTAAGTTTATAAACTTATTTAAAGATTCCCCTAAGGTTAAGTTGATGACAAAATCAGTTCAGCCAATTATTGCTGTATTACTCGCAGTGATGGCTTATCAATTTTTTTTAACGGCTTTTGAAGATAGCGGGGTATTCCACCTTTTATTATTGACGTTAGCCAGTTATTTGACACTTGGAAAACTAAAGGTCCATCCGTCATTAGTCATCGTTTGTGCTCTTTTTTACGGGGGATTTTTTTTATCATGATGGAGAGTAAGGAAGCTTGAAATAAAAAGCGGGTGATTATATGGAGATGAATTGGAAAGAGGAAAGTTTTTTATCCATACGGGAGTATGCCTATTTATATTTAAAAGAACGGATTCTTGAAGGGAAATATAAAGCAGGGGACCGTCTAATTGAAAGAGAGCTTGCTGCAAAGTTAGCCATTAGCCGTACACCGATCCGTGAGGCTCTATTTCGTCTCGAATCTCAAGGGTTTGTTCAAACAGTGCCAAGAAAAGGTGTTGTCGTTTCAGAGATTTCTGAAGAAGAGGTTATTGAAGTATTTACCATTCTTTCTTCATTAGAAGTGCTTGCAGCAAAATTAGCCGCACAGAGGATGGATGAAGAGACACAAAAAGAATTAGACGAAAAAATCCAACAGTTATTAAAGCTAGAAGAACAAGGGGAAGAAGATTTTAATAGTGAACACATCCAGATGAATCATCTTCTTAATAAGGCAGCCAAGAGTCCAAAATTATTCGAGATCTTATCGGGTTTAACAGATTATATTCATATGTCAGCAAATATGGGGTATGAAACGCCCGGAAGAAGAAAGGAGTCCTTAAAAGAACATCTTGATATTATGAAGGCTCTACGCAATAAAGAAATAGAAATGGCTGAATACTTAATGAGAATACACATTGAAAACTCTAAAAAAGCATATATCAGCTATATTCAACAAGTGAAAGAAAAAAGAACGAAAAACTAATAGTGTATAGACAGTTTATACGTAAAAATTCTGACATTTTTATATTGTTAGAAAATTCGTAATATGGTATATTGTATACCAAACAAAAGAGGAGGAAGAAAAAATGCCTAACATTCATTTTATTAATAGCCAAAAAACATTGGAAGTTCCGGAACACTCTAATATTTTAAGAATGTCTCTCCGCTATGATGGGGAATTGCCAAATCGCTGCGGCGGCGGAATTTGTGGTACCTGTGTATTTAAGACAGAAGAAGGGGTCGAATTTCTCGATAACGTAAAAATACAGGAAAGAAGAAAATTAGGAGAAGAGTGGCTGGAAAAAGGCTATCGATTAGGATGCCAGACATTTGTGACTACAGGTGATATTGCTGTTTCCTGGGATGAGGAAGTCACTCAACAAGTGAAAAAGAGAAAACCAGATAAACTGAAAAAAGAAGTATCCACGACTAAATAAATGCTTTTATCCAATTACTTCTTGAGAATCCCTGACAAAATCAATTTATAAGAGGTGACAGCATGTGGGTCTGCAATAGTCATATGAAAGAAGCGTTAACATTATTAGAAGCACCTCATATCAGTAAAACTCCTTATCAAATTAAATGTTCTCTTTGCAATGATCGCGCAGTGGCCAAAATCTATTATGCACATGAGCCTCTTAGCTATAAACGCAAGCAAACACTCTATTACTTAACAAAAAGTGAGCCAAAACAATCTGTTTAAAATAATGTCCCTGTTAAAGATAAACGTTTTTTAACAGATCATTGGAGCGAAAGGCGGCCATTGCCCCTATAGGAGCGCACGTGACACAGAGGATGATGGATTGCTGCAGGGAAAATCAACAATTAAGTAGAACAGAGTCAACATACTAATTAGGCAGCGATGAACGTTCATTCGAAAAGTTTTTTTAAAGTATAAACACTAATAAGAAGTAAACAGTCATTCAAATCATTATTATAGGAGGATCTTTCGGTGAACGATCACCAGAACAAATTATATGATATCACGGTAATTGGCGGAGGGCCTGCTGGACTTTTTACTGTTTTCTATGGAGGAATGCGCCAGTCTTCCGTTAAAATCATTGACAGCATGCCTAAATTAGGCGGACAATTAGCCGCACTCTATCCCGAGAAATTTATTTATGATGTAGCAGGATTTCCGAAAATTCGTGCTCAAGAGCTTATTGATGCTTTAAAGGAGCAAGCTCTCTTATTCAATCCGGCTGTTGCACTTGAAGAGTGTGCGCTACATGTTGAAAAACAAGTGGATGGCTTTAAAATTACAACGGATAAAGCCGTCCACTTCTCAAAAACAATTATTATTACAGGCGGAGCAGGAGCTTTTGAACCGAGACGCTTGCCGCATGAATCAGCTGGTTTATATGAGTCGAAAAACCTTCATTATTTTATTAACGATCTTCATCAGTTTGCTGATAAGAAGGTTGTCATTAATGGCGGAGGAGACTCGGCTGTAGACTGGGCATTAATGATTGAACCGATTGCCAGAGAAGTAACTCTTATTCATCGGCGAGATAAGTTTCGTGCTCATGAACATAGCGTCAATCAATTGAAACAATCGAGTGTCAATATTTTAACTCCTTATCAGATTAAAGAGTTAAGAGGAAAGGGAAAATTGGAAAAAATTATTGTTGCTAATAACCAAACATCTGAAGAAAGACTAATAGAATTAGATGATTTAATCGTAAACTTTGGCTTTATATCAAGTCTGGGAGAAATAAAGAACTGGGGGCTTGATATTCAAAAGGGGAGTATCGTTGTGAATTCCAAAATGGAAACAAATATTCCGGGGATTTATGCAGCAGGAGATATATGCACATACCCTGGCAAAGTAAAGCTGATAGCAGTAGGTTTTGGTGAGGCTCCGACGGCAGTTAATAATGCAAAGGCTTATATGGATCCACAGGCAAGAGTGCAGCCGCTTCACAGCACATCCATAGGGCTGCCTGAAGCAGTCCTGATAGGAAAATAGATAAAGGGAAGGAGATTAAGGGTGGCCAAATATACAATTGTGGATAGAGAAACTTGTATTGCATGCGGATCTTGTGGGGCAGAAGCACCAGAAATTTTTGATTATGATGAAGAAGGAATCTCCTACGTCTTGTTAGACGATAATCAAGGAACAACTCCCATACCAGATAATTTAACCGAAGGGCTTGAAGATGCATTTGATGGCTGTCCAACGGAGTCTATTCGGATTTCTGATGCATCGTTCGACGGGGATCCAAACAAGTTCGAGTAATGAAAGCAGGAGGGCGGAATTGTCATGATGAACAAAGGAGTAAAAAGTAACATTGAAAAAAGATTGCAAGAATTAAATATTCAACTGCCTGATGCGCCATCTAATCCACACCCATTTATTCCTGGTGTAATTTCAGGAAATACGGTTATATTGTCAGGACAAACCCCAAAGATAGATGGCCGTCAAAAATATGTTGGGGTGGTCGGTACGTCAGGCATCAGCATAGAGGAGGCGCAGGATGGGGCAAGGATATGCGTAGTGAATTTACTAGCTTCCTTAAAGGAAATTCTCGGGAACTTGAATAGAGTGACAAAAGTACTTAAAGTAAATGGATATGTGGCGGCAGACAGCCAATTTAAAGATCATCCCCTAGTGATTAATGCAGCCTCTGACTTGCTGAACGATATTTTCGGAGAAGAAAATCAGCATGCGCGTATAGCCGTTGGAATGTCCTCATTGCCTGGAGGAGCGCCTGTAGAAGTAGAGATGATAGTAGAATTTGAATAATTTCTATGAAAGGGTTTACATTGTTGTGTAACTGTGCTAAATTAAAACCATCGAATAATTCAGATTATTTCGAAAAAGAAGGGATGAGTAGTTAGATGATCTGGACGGCTGGTCCCTTTAAGCAGGAGCTCATCAAAGACTATAACAATATTAATCTTCGGATGTTTGACATTGGAGTTAAACGTCAAAAGGTTGATATTATGGGGGATAAAGTATTGATTCTCGCCTATCATAAGAGAATTCCAACTCTTAAATTTTTGGACGAGACCAATCGCTCGATTACCCGGATGACAGATATGGCTATCATTGATGCTTACAAGGAGCACCTGAAAAAAATCATTGAAGAAAAGTACGGAATGAAGGTACTTTCCATTTTAAAAGATTATGATCCTTTCACTGAACTTTCAGCTACAGTAATTATCCTTGACCAAGATGTCAGTTTTTACATGTCAAAATAAACAGTTTAATAGGATGACTGGTAAAGTGAACTCTTAAGAGCGCATAAAAACCGTCAGTACATTCATGTAGATTTAGGTCTGCATGATTTGTATTGGCGGTTTTTTTATTATAAAAACTAGAGGGGGCAATGGAATGAAAACAGTAAAAGACGTATTGCATGCTTTGGATGAGATGACTGGAGGGAGAGTAGTAAAGTCATTATCAGACATTACGAGGGGAGAGCATCCTTTTGTTGTCATGAAATCTTCTAATCTCCCAGGGAAAGAAGTAATTGAGACACCAGGCCTTGTCTACGGTGATTTAGAAAGAGAAGTAAAAAAGGTTGCTGTAACCATGACAATGACAGAAGGAAGCATTGAACTGGCTGGAGCTACTGGAGTAGATGCGATTGTTGCTCATCATCCCATAGCAGAAGCGGCCAACTCAGGTGGGGTTACATTAAAAAATTATTTGGATCTCTACAATGTGGCTGCATTCGAATTGCACGAAGCTTTTCACGGGCTTCATCCAGGCATCTCTTTTCTGCATGGACATGAAGTTTATCGGACCGAAATCAATTATGGGGGCATTCATGGAAACGTCTTATTTGTAGGAAAGGCTTTTCCTGAAGTACAGACACTCGGTGATATGCTAAATCGACTAGATAATTTTATGGGTTTGCAGCATGAAGAGGATCTTTTATTCACAGAAAAAGAAGTACGCGATACTCCCTCATTGACTGAAACGAGTGTCGTTACGCGAGGAAGGATTATATTGGGGGATGAACATACGTCGGTAAACAACATTTTGCATATTTTTCCCCACACAGGGTTTTCTCCTGAACATTTGCGGCAAGCAGCAAAAGAACATCCTGAAGCAGATACAATTCTCGCTTCCATCAGCCGGGTTTATGATGGCCACGTACTGATTGAGATGGCAAAGGAACTCGGACTGAATTTTATCATTGGGAATTGCCACGTATTAGAAATACTTGAAAATGGCCTGCCGTTAGCTTATGCCTTAGATCAACTGCTGACGGATGTAGAAATAGTCGTTTTTCGGGAGCGAGTAACGAGTACTGCCTTGCATGAAATGGGTACTCTGCCAATGAAACAATACGCAAAACAAATGGCCGGCAAGTATCTTGTAAATAAAAAATCGGTGCAATTATCTTAGTAAGATAAGGAGATGAAGATGTGAGTGAAGTAAAAAAAGTAGCTGAAGATGTTATCGCTTTAGATGCTGAAACAGTCATTCCCACTCCTGACAGGAGAAAATGGTCAAGAATTGAATTTATAGGCTTAGCCTTAGTCGTTGCTTCACTGCTAGTCATGCTAGTGTCTCCAAGCACCTTATCGGGTCTGTTTAATTCTATCGTTGATCAAGTATTTTCAGTTGTTGTCAATGTGTTTTTAACAGGGACTGTCGGCGTTACTATTATCGTCAGCGTAATCATAGGGAGGACGTTAGAAAGACTGGGGTTTACCGATGCATTGATTCGAGTCTTTGTGCCAATTACTAAGCTGTTAAAAATCAACTCAGCCGTTGTTATTCCGAGCATTTACAATATTTTAGGTGATATTAATGCAGCCGGGAAGATCGCTGGTCCAATCTTGGTTAGATCCGGAGCGACAAAGGATGAACAAAAAATTGCTGTGGCCACAATGGTGCAATCCCAGCAATCATTTTCTACATTTATGTTAGGAATGATGGCTTTAACTGCCGTTGGAGCAAATGCTTTTGCAGTAGTAGTGTTAGCTGTATTTATGCCGGTCATTATCGTGCCTTTCATCCTCTCTAAGACTCTCTACCGTGATACGAAAGCTGTTCAACTTGAGAGCTTACCCAAGTTTACTCCTAATACCGGCGCTTTGCCGACAGTATTCAATGCTGCTCGTGAAGGAGCGGAACTCGTTTTCCTTCTGATCATTCCGGCTGTCGCTGTTGTTTTTGCTATGATTGGGGTTTTAGAATATGCTGGTATTTGGTCATCTGTTGAATCAGGGCTATCGACAGTCTTGCTAGCTTTAAGCATTCATCCTGAAACAGGCATTCTTTCTATTCTGGCTACCCCGACACTTGCTATGGCCCAGCTATCTGAAACTGCTGCTTCCATCGATCCTCGCCTTGTCATTGGCTCGTTTATTTTGGCTTCTTCCGGGCTGCCTTTAGCTACCGTATTGGGACAAGTTCCAGTTATATGGGGGACTCATTCCGACTTAAGTGAAAAGGAAGCATTGGGGGCTGCTGTTTTAGGAATTGCGATGCGAATCGTAACTGCTTTTCTAATTGTTTATTTCTTGACTCCCATATTAACTTAAGAAACAGGCGAAGAAGAGTTGTATTATAGAGAAGAGTGAAGGTGCATGAATTTCTTTCTGCTTTGCACCTTCTTAATTCCATGCTGCTTAATTACCAGTGTTTATTAGTGAGAAAAGAGAGGTCGATCAAAAGGTTGCATGGTTGCTTTTTTTTGACAGATTGGGGATCTAAATAGATAGGGATTCGTTCGATAGAATGGTCGTCTTTTCGTAAGAAGCACAAGCTAATGCTTTGTTCAAGCACTCCCATCAACCGTTTATTTGATAAGAAGACTTCAAGATGAAGAGAGAATGGACGATCAGCAGGACACTGGATAAGCAGACAGGGGGAGGTTTGCCAAGACTGAAAAGGCATGCTGGTTTTTGTAGGGAAGTGATGGATCCTGCCAGTTGCCGCAAAGGGTTTATTGGGCAGGATAAGTCCCTGTTCATGATAGCGGTCTTTCCCAATGGAAGAGGAAATTTTTTTTTCATTCCATAAAATAGACGTATGAAAAGTGTCATTAGGCAATATGGATAACGATCTCAAGGATATTAACTCAAAGCCGATGAAGGACAAATTACATCAACTCCTTGCTGCCTCATAGTAATCAGTATGATGAAGAGAAGGAATTCATACATAACAATCGAACGATCAAACGTGAATATAAAAAGCCACTAAATGTCGCAAGATAGGGATCTTTTAGTGGCTTTTTAAATGAAAAGTCATCTGGATAAAGCTGTTAGACAGTGGCAATGTTAATGCCAACCGCTTGCAACCTTCGGTGAATAAAACGGGCAAAGGCGACTGCCTGCTCACTATCACCATGAAGGCAAATGGTATCTGCCTCCAATTGAATATCAGTGCCATCTGTTGTCTGAACGGCATTATGCTTTACAATCCGAATAACTTGGTCAGCAGCGGCTTCCGCATCTGTCAGAAGTGCATTTGGCAGACGACGTGGTGTTAAAGTACCGTTTGGTGCATATGTGCGATCGGCAAAGACCTCATTAGCCGTCGTTAAGCCGACTGCTTTTCCGGCTGCAATTAATTCACTTCCCGCAAGGCCGTACAAAACAAGGGAAGGATCGACATCGGCCACTGCCGTGGCGATTGCCCGGGAAATCTCTTTGCTCATTGCCGCCTGGTTGTAGAGCGCTCCGTGAGGCTTTACGTGATGGAGGGCCCCCCCTTCTACTTTCGCAAAGGCAGCTAGCGCGCCAATTTGGTAGACAACGAGTGAATAAATTTCTTCTGGCGTCAACGACATTTCTCGCCTTCCGAAGCCTGCTAAATCGGGATACCCTGGGTGAGCGCCAATAGAAACACCATGCTTAATAGCAAGGCCGACTGTGCGTTTCATCACTTCCGGGTCACCAGCATGAGCACCACATGCAATGTTTGCTGAAGAGATATAAGGCATAATATCTTCATCCCGGCCGAGAGAATAGATCCCAAAACTTTCTCCTATATCACAATTTAAATCAATTTTCATTTGTCTTCTCCTCTATGCAATTTTAATGCTAGTCCTATCTGTAGCTGACGAATCTCATTTTCTCGTTTGATGTATAACTGTTCGGCTTCCTCTAATGTGATCTCTTGGAAGCGAAGCCTTTTGCCGGGGATTAGTTGAGCAACAACCGGCAAATCGATAGAAGCTATTTGAGCAATACGTGGATAGCCACCTGTTGTTTGTCTATCCGCGAGCAGCATAATGGGCTGACCATTTTCGGGCACTTGAATCGTTCCGTTTGTGACTGATTCTGAAAGCATGTCAAACGGCTCATCAAGTGCGAGAGTCGGGCCGGCCAATCGATACCCCATCCGATCAGATTGTGGTGTAACGACAAATTCCTTGTTAAAAAACTGCTTTCGGCTGTTGTCTGAAAATTGATCAAACTCCGGTCCTTTCATTACCCTCACGATAGCGACGTGATCTGCATTTGTGAAGGGAGCTGCGGCAATCCGCCAACCAGCTGCTGCAAATGGAAAAGTATCCGTATGGTTAGAAAGCGGAGGGCAGGCAAGGGAATGTTCAAATATAAGTCGGTCACCCGCTCGGAGTGCGCGCCCTTTATATCCACCGATAGCTCCGCGCAGATAGGTGCTTTTGCTGTTCATAACTTTTGAAATACGGAAGCCTCCGGCAATAGCTAGATAGGCTCGACAGCCGGACTGACAAGATTTAAACTCGAGTAGCGCTCCTTCTTTAACCATAACCGGCCGCCACATTGGTACTGTCTTTCCGTTTATTTGAGGAGATAAGTTTCCTCCAGTAATAGCTATTAGTGCTTCTTTTTCAAATTGCAGTGAAGTTCCCGTCATCGTTATTTCAATAGCAGCGTCGCCTTCCTGATTGCTGACTAATAGATTAGATAGACGGAGGGAAAGGGGATCCATTGCTCCGCCAACGACAACGCCGTGCTTTTGAAAGCCGAATCTTCCCAGATCTTGGAGGCTGGCGAGCAGGCCGCCTTTAATTACTTTCAAGCTCATAAAATCGCCTCCTTAACATGTATTCCTTTTCAGAAATAGGGATGAACTTTACTATATCTCCTGCTTGAAGAAAGGTAGGTGGTTCGCTATTCGGCGTGAAAAGCGGAAGGAAAGTCCGGCCGATTAGCTGCCAGCCCCCGGGAGTTTCAAGCGGATACACGCCTGTTTGGCTTCCAGCTATACCGACTGAACCGGCAGGAATGGACACACGGGGAGAAGAGCGCCGGGGAGTGGCGATTTTTTTTGAAAGACTGCCCAAGTATGGAAAGCCTGGAGCAAAGCCAATCATATAAACCAAATATTCTACACTAGAATGAATACTAATTACTTCGTCCACAGATAACTGATGATAATCTGCTACATATTGCAAGTCAGGTCCAAGTGTACCACCGTAGCAAACGGGAATTTCCCTAATCTGCCGTGTTGGAGCATCTTCTTTCTGCAAATGCGACACCATATCTGCAAGAATAGAATAAACAGCTTGAGAAGGAGAGCCGCCAAAAGCTTGGTAAACGACAAGAGGATCGTAGAAAATGGTGACACTTGCAAAAGCAGGAATATATTCAATAAACCCTGGGAATGAATGATTGTTCAATTTAGAAGAGAGCGCTTTTACCTTTTGATGCAAGTCAGGTGTAATATCAGTTCCAAACTGAACGGTCATAGCTGTATCGCCAAGTGGCTTTATCATTATATTTTCTTGGTTTAAAAATTCCGGATGGCTCATCGTTTCGCTCCTTACACTTAGTGTGACCGATTATTCTTTATTTTCTAACATATTGTTATTTTATTGGCCGGTACCATTGAAATCAAGAAGCTTTACCTGGAAAAGCATTATTTACCGCCTGATTTTCATCATTTGAGCAATGAAGAATATAATACAAAGAAAGAGTTGCCGGAGGTGAAGAGATGGCAGTCGTAAAACATAGATCATCGGATGTTGATTTGCTAGCGAGGCTTCTGCGGGCGGAAGCGGAAGGAGAGGGTGAACAGGGAATGATGATGGTTGGAAACGTTGGAATCAACAGAATCAGGGCGAACTGTTCTGATTTTAAAGGATTGCGCACGATTCCACAAATGGTGTACCAACCACATGCATTTGAAGCGGTACAAAAAGGATATTTCTACCAAAGGCCGCGAGAAAGTGAGCGAAGGTTAGCACGACGGGCTATAGCTGGAGAGAGAATTTGGCCTTCTAAATATGCTTTATGGTATTTCAGGCCGGAAGGAGATTGCCCGCCAACGTGGTATGATCAACCGCTAGTTGCCCGTTTCAAGCTTCATTGTTTCTACCAACCAACGGGTGAAGAATGTGAAAACGTTTATCGGCTGTTTTAAGAAAGAGATAACGATGAAAGATCATTTATTACTTGTCAGGGAGCTGTTTTTTTACAGCTCTTTTTTTGGTTGGTCAAAGCAATACGTGGATTATTAAGTTTTTGTAAATAAAAAGACCTATACATATGAATGTTCTAGATCTTAAGTTATAATATTTTCGGTTTGTTATACTAGTAAATTGTTCCTTGGGGGGAACGAGGAGGAAAAAGACTTGTCTAAGCTGAGGATGTTAAGCACTAAGTTATTTATTATTTTATTGGCAGTTTCTATTATTCCATTATTGCTTTTAAGTGCTATTTTACTTTATCATTCGACTCAAACTTTTTCGACGCTTATTCAACAAAGCCAGCAGTCGATGGAACAGTCGGTAGTCCGTAGCCTGGAGCTTACTTCGACTGAACTGTTGGATCTGACAAAGAGATACAGCGAGGATAAAGAGCTAATCAGTGCTTTTCAGACGAATAACCGCGAAATCCTTTCGGCAAAAGTGTTGCCGGTCTTTGAGCGCCTGGAAAAAGAACATCACATTAGTGTACTTGAATTTGGAAACAAGGATGGCACCGTCTTTTTAAGAGGCCATAGTCCCGAAAAATATGGAGATGATAAAAGTGGTCTTCCCGCTGTCCAGAATGCCTTAAATGGGAAAGAAGTATCGGGATTTGAATTTGGCAGCAGCGGCCTGGCCGTTCGAGCATTCGCCCCTCTTAAAGTAGATAATAAGATTGTAGGAACAATTCAGATGGGGATTGATGGGAGCTTTTTAAAGCAATTAACAGAGACGGCTCAAGGTGTTGAGCTTAATTTATATAATTCGTCTGGTGAAATTGTTGTTTCATCTGTCAAAGATAACATTGGCGGGCAATTTGATGAACCAAAAATTATGAATAAAGTGCTCTCGGGAAAGAAAGCTTCCGCAAAGGAAGGAGAGTCCTTGCAAATGTACATACCGATATTTGATCCTACAAAAACGGAAGTCATTGGCATGATGGAGATGTCTCAGAATATATCCGTCATCGCTCAAGCAGATCAACGAATGATTTTTCTAACGTTAATTATTGGTGGAATTACATTGTTATGTTTAATCACGGTTGCGTTTCTTTTCAGTCGTTCTATTTCCAAGCCTATTAAACAGGCTGCTTATTTTATGGATGAATTTGCTCGAGGCAGGCTAGATGTAACATTTGAAGGGAAAAAGAGAAAAGATGAAATTGGGCTATTAATGCACTCTATTGTTGCCATGCAAAGTAATTTTAAAGAGATGGTGACACGCATTTCTGATACTACGCACATCGTTACAAATCAGAGCAGCATTTTGCAGAACATTTCTAATGAGGTTAGTGAAGGAAGCAGCCAAATTGCAGCTACTATGCAAGAGCTATCCAGCGGAGCAGAAACACAGGTGCATTCATCTACAGGGCTTGCCGAAAAGATGGAGAAGTTTTCAAAAAGCATCCAGGCTGCTTACCATAATGGAGAAGAAATGACTGAGACAACTGAGCAGGTGCTAGCTTTAACAGGTGAAGGAAAGTCATTAATGGATGCTTCTGTGCAGGATATGCATACAATCCGCGAGATTGTTAAAGAATCGGTGCTTAAAGTGAAAGACTTAGACGGACAGGCGAAGCATGTTTCGGTAATGGTAAAAGTTATTCAGGATATTGCAGAACAGACCAATCTCCTGGCACTCAATGCAGCAATTGAAGCGGCAAGAGCGGGAGAACATGGAAAGGGCTTTTCTGTAGTCGCTAGTGAAGTCCGCAAGCTTTCAGAACAAGTTACGGATTCTATTAGCGGTATTACGCATACGGTTGATGGAATCCAGCAAGGCTCCAAAGAAGTTGTGGAATCCTTGCAAGCGAGCTTTGAAAAGGTAGAGGCGGGAGCAGGCCAAGTCCAAATGACGGGTATGACATTTGAGGATATAACAGAAGCCATTTCAGCTCTCGTGCAAAAAATCAGCACTATTTCATCTAATTTAAAGCAAATACATGGAGAAACAGCTGATATTCAATTGATCATTGAGAATGGCGCCGCTATATCTGAGGAGTCGGCTGCCGGCATTGAGGAAACATCGGCTGCAGCTCAACAGGTCAATAGCTCAATGGAACATGTAAAGAGCCAGGCGGACACATTAGCCACTATCGCCGGTGAATTGAATGGTTTGGTAAGACAGTTTACATTGTAATGAATCGTTAAGTGTAACTACTAAAATGTTCTGGTAAAAACTATTTTGTATACGAGTCTCAAAACCTGAAAAAATCTTTTTCAGGTTTTTTGGGCTGTGTGAATCTTCTTCCATATAATTGAATGTTGCTAGATTTGATATTAAACTGGATAAAAATAGAATCAATTTTTGGGAGTGCGAGGTGGCGAAGTGAAGAATGAGATTAAATTATCAGTCCAAGAGATTTTGGAGCTGGACCATTTTCGACAGGCAAATATGGTAGCTGGAAGAAATGGCCGGCATCGGGCAGTGAAATGGGTTCACGTCATGGAAGTTTCCGATGTCAGCAACCTTCTTAATGGGGATGAATTGATTCTTTCTACAGGCGTAGGGTGGAAGGCAGGGAAAGAAACGCTGATGCTGCTCGTACAGCAGCTAATTGATTGCCGGGCAGCAGGGCTTTGCATAGAATTGGGGAAATATATGGATGAAATTCCTGAAGAAATTCTCGAGCTTGCAGACCGTCATGACTTTCCCATTGTTGTCTTTCAGGAAGAGGTGCGGTTCGTCGATATTACAGAGAGTGTCCATACACTTATTGTAAAGAAGCAATATCAAATGATTGCAGATTTAGAAGACTATTCTCGCCGAATAAATGAAGTGCTGCTGGAAACAGAGCCAAGAGAGAAAGTGCTTAGGCTAATGCATAAACAAATTCGACTGCCTGTCATTTATCTTCCAAGAGAAGGGAAACCGGAGATTGTGTCTAATAAGACAAAAAGAGAGGAGCGCGAGCTTTTTGAAGCAGTGAGCCGAAATAAATTAGGCACAGGCTATCACCATGCACGCCAGCCTATTCATATATGGAGCCAAAGCTTCGCAGAATTGATCATCGTTTCTGAAAAAGAAGAAATGACCGAGTTTGAAACACTTATTCTAGATCGTACAGCTACCGCTCTTGCCCAAGTTATTTTGCGCGAGTTATGGACCGAGGAGCGCAGGAAGGCAAAGGAAGCTGACTGGATTCAGAAATGGTTGAACGGAGAGCACACTGAAGAGCAGGTTAATCGGTTTTTGAAAGAGATTGAGCCGGGATTAAAACCGAAAAGAGCAGTGGTCTTTTTGCTTCAGGCAAATAAGCTTGATACGGAAAGTTCGAGCATGACGTATTTAAAGATGCTGCTGCAGTCTATTTTTCAAGAGCAAGGTTTCTTTCTGCTATCGACAGTCTCTAAAAACGAAGTAATTTTTATCCTGCTCGATAAAAGAAAAGAAGATACATGTAAACAACGAATACAGATGGGCATCGATCATATCAAAAAATCAGATTATATTATAAACTACTCATCTGTACCCGTGAAAATCAGTGCCGGAACGATCGTTGATAAATTGACGCAGGTAAAACGCAGCTATGAAAAAGCAAAAATAGCAGCTGCTATAAAGGAAAAAATTTCTCATAGAATACCTGGTTATTTTTATGAAGATTTACATATATATAGATTGATTTATGCAGTCCAAGAACAGGGAATGCTTCATGAATTTGTGGCGGATTATCTCAGGCCGGTTCTTGCGTACGACAGCTTTCAGCAAGCCAAATTGATGAACACGCTAAAAATCTACCTGGAGTGCAACGGCTCGAAAAAAGAAACAGCAGAACGGCTGTATATTGTTAGACAAACACTTTATCACCGGCTGGAAAAGTTATATGAGCTGCTCGGAGAGGACTTTATGGAACCGCCAAAACGCCAGGCGATTGAGTTTGCTGTTGCTGCCTATGAATATCTTGAAACAGTCAATCAAGAAGCTTGAGCAGAGACAAAATGTAAGAAAGAAACTGACAACCAGTCAAAATGTAGAAAGAATATTCTAAATAATTTACTTTTTGTCTAATGAAAGCGTTCCCTAATGACTCTATAATGAAGCTACTCACATAGTTTAAAAAATTCAGGAGGGCTTGCGATGGTAGTTATGAAAGATGTTAAGACGGTAAAAAATTTTATTAATGGACAATGGATAGAGTCATCGAGTCAAAAAGTAGAAGAAGTGCCCAATCCAGCAACGGGAGAAGTGATTGCAAAACTTAAAGTCTCGACTAAGGAAGATGTCGATCAAGCAGTGGCAGCCGCTAAAGAAACTTTTCAATCATGGAAGAAAGTAGCGGTACCTCAGCGTGCCCGTATTTTGTTCCGCTATCAGCAGTTGTTAGTTGAGCATTGGCAAGAGCTAGCCGAAATTGTGACGCTTGAGAACGGAAAAAGCTACACAGAAGCGTATGGGGAAGTTCAACGTGGCATTGAATGTGTAGAGTTTGCTGCTGGAGCGCCGACACTGATGATGGGCAGCCAGCTGCCGGATATCGCTGCGGGAATCGAATCAGGGATGTACCGCTATCCGATCGGTGTAGTCGGCGGTATTACGCCGTTTAACTTTCCGATGATGGTGCCGTGCTGGATGTTTCCGCTTGCTATTGCCTGTGGGAATACGTTCGTCTTAAAGCCGTCGGAGCGGACACCGCTTTTGGCGAATCGTCTAGCTGAGCTGTTCAAACAAGCAGGTCTCCCTGATGGGGTATTAAATATTGTTCATGGGGCGCATGATGTTGTCAATGGAATACTAGAACATAAAGATGTCAAGGCGATTTCCTTTGTTGGTTCTCAGCCGGTAGCTGAATATATTTATAAAACGGCAGCTGCCAATGGTAAGAGAGTGCAGGCGTTGGCAGGAGCGAAAAATCATTCCATTGTTTTGCCAGATGCTGATTTAGAGAATGCGGCCGCTAACATTACGAGTGCTGCCTTCGGATCAGCTGGTGAACGGTGCATGGCCGCTTCTGTTGTTGTAGCAGTTGGTGACAGTGCCGACAAGCTTGTCAGCCTTCTGAAACAAAAAGCTGATGAAATTAAAATGGGCAACGGCATGGACAAAGATGTGTTTCTTGGACCGGTGATCCGCGAAGCGCATAAGGAGCGGACAATTGGCTATATTGACAGCGGTGAAGAAGAAGGAGCTGTGCTTGTTCGCGACGGCAGAAAAGAAGGAGAGAATGAAAAGGGGTATTTCATTGGTCCGACGATTTTTGATCACGTAAAAACAGACATGAAAATTTGGCAGGATGAAATTTTCGCTCCAGTGCTTTCTATCGTTCGCGCCGAGAGCCTTCAAGAAGCAATTGCCATCACAAATGAATCCGAGTTTGCGAATGGAGCCTGTCTGTATACAGATAGTGCAAAAGCGATCCGGGAATTTCGTGAAGAAATCGACGCGGGCATGCTCGGTATTAATTTAGGTGTGCCAGCTCCAATGGCTTTCTTTCCGTTCTCCGGCTATAAAAATTCCTTCTATGGAGACCTTCATGCGAATGGGAAAGATGGAGTGGAGTTTTATACACGTAAAAAGATGATGACCGCCCGTTATTAAGTGAATGGCTCTGTTGAAGTGAATGTTGTTTTTTCAATGGTTGATCGCAACGGAAGGCGGCGACTCGAGCGGGAAGAGCGAGTCCTAGCGAGACTCCGCAGAAGTGCAAGCGACGGGAAGGCTCAAGGACGGATCGCGGAAAGCGTCCGCCTGCAGTGAAAAAACAAAGTCAAGTGAATAAAAAAGGAGGGGAAGAGGCATGCAGGTAACACACAAAGAACAGGATTTACAAAAAAAGGATGAGCGCTTTGTCTGGCACGCAATGAGAGGATCAGCTCCTGCCCCCGCGAATCTGATCGTACAGAAAGCGGAAGGAGCCTGGGTGACAGACATAGACGGCAATAAATACTTGGATGGTTTATCTGGACTATGGTGTGTAAATACTGGTTATGGGAGGAAAGAACTAGCAGAAGCTGCTTACGAGCAATTGCTGGAAATGCCTTATTTTCCAATGGCCCAAAGTCATATTCCTGCTATTAAATTAGCTGAAAAGCTAAATGAATGGCTTGGTGGAGAGTATGTCATCTTTTTCTCCAACAGCGGTTCTGAAGCGAATGAAACAGCTTTTAAAATTGCCCGCCAATATCATCAGCAAAAAGGAGAGCACGGTCGGTATAAGTTTATTTCTCGCTACCGTGCTTACCATGGCAACTCAATGGGAGCCCTTGCAGCGACAGGCCAGGCAGAAAGAAAATATAAGTACGAGCCGCTTGCTCCCGGATTTATCCATGTGAACCCGCCGGATATGTATCGCCGCCCTGATGATGAGCAGACGCTCGAGAGTGCAGAAGAAGTGGACCGAGTGATGACATGGGAGTTAGGCCAAACCGTGGCAGCTATGATTATGGAGCCGATCATCACCGGAGGAGGCTGCCTCATTCCGCCGCAAAACTACATGAAAAAGGTAAAGGAAATTTGCGAAAAGCATGGTGCCCTGCTTATTTGCGATGAAGTGATCTGCGGTTTCGGTCGGACAGGGAAGCCATTTGGTTTTATGCATTATGACGTAAAGCCCGATATTATCACGATGGCCAAAGGAATTACAAGCGCGTATTTGCCGTTATCTGCCACAGCGGTAAAAAGAGAGATCTATGAGGCTTATTGTGGCAGCGGCCAGTACGATCGTCTCCGTCACGTTAACACATTTGGCGGCAATCCGGCAGCTTGTGCGCTGGCGCTAAAGAATATGGAAATCTATGAAAAAGAGAAATTAATTGAACGTTCGCAAGTACTTGGAGAGCGGATGCTTAAAGAGTTAGAAGAAATTAAGGATTTGCCATTTGTCGGAGATGTACGGGGAAAAGGGCTTCTCATCGGTATTGAATTAGTGGCAGATAAACAAACGAAAAAACCAGCAGACTCTGATCTGGTAAATAAAGTGATCGGGCTCTGCAAGGAGAAAAAATTAATCATCGGCAAAAACGGCGACACTGTAGCCGGTTACAATAACATATTGCAGCTTGCTCCGCCATTAAGCATCACTGAAGAAGATTTTACTTTTATCGCTCAAACTCTCAAAGAGTGCTTACGTGCGGTGCAATAATAAGGAGAAGCTGTGTTGGATAGTCCAACACAGCTTTTTCTCGTTTAGAAAAATAATTTGTTTTTTGACAATTTAGAAAATTTTCGTGTTACACTAATGGAGTATGACCCTCAAAATTTATATTACTAAAATTTACCGAGGTAAATATATATAACATATAAAAGGTTAACAGTTTCAGGAGGGAGAAATATGGAAAGTGAGATTCAATTTCTCGGAAAGACCATCATCGAAAGAACAAAGGCACTTGCCGAGGAAATACATAATGAAAGGCTTGCGGGGATAAGTGAAATTGAAAGAGAACAGTTGGCGTTTGTAGAAGCTGAAATTTTAAGAATGCGGGCTGAGTTTATCCAGTTGTTTGGTGAAGCTCTTCTTAATTCTTTTGATGAAGCATCGCTTCAACAAAGAATGGCTAATTGGGGCAAAGAAATAGGGGAAATCATTTTTCAAATGGGTATACCGCTTGATGAAGCATTGAGAGATACTAAATTTTATCGGACGTTTATCTGGAAAGCAGTGAGAGAAGAAGTGGAAAAACACCAGATGGCCATCAATACGGTTTTTGAAGCCAGTGCCATTATTGATACGCTTTTAGATGAAGCGGTTTACTATGTTAGTTTAACCTTTGTCAAATTTCATGAGCGGATGCTTGACGAAGCGAAAAGGGCATTTATAGAGGTATCTGCACCAGTGGTCCCTGTCACTAAAGAGATTGCGGTTCTGCCGTTGATTGGAAACGTGGATACGGAGCGCGCTCAGCTATTAATGGAGACAGCTCTCATTTCAGCGAAAAAATTGCAGCTTTCCCATCTGGTATTAGACTTATCCGGTGTCTTGACCGTCGATACAATGGTAGCTGATCAAATTTTTAAAATTGTTAGCGCCTTAAAGCTTCTTGGAGTGAAAGTAATTATCACCGGTATCCAGCCAGAAACTGCTCATACATTAGCCTCTCTAGGGGTTGATTTTAAAACTATCCAGACAAAAGCTGATTTGCAGCAAGCGCTAGTAGATCTTCATAATTAATCTTTTTATAGCTGGACATGCCCAGGAAATAGCAATAATGAAGGAGGGAGCGTATGGAGCAGGAGCGGCAGATTTGGAAATATGCCTTCACATGTGTAGCGGTAACTATTAGCACGCTGGGCTTTGGCCGAATGTCTTATGGGATTTTGATGCCTTTTATGAAAGAAGATTTATCGCTTACATATGAACAGGCAGGAATACTTGGTACGGCTACTTCGGTAGGATATTTGGGATTGGTGCTCTTTGCTGGCATTATGGCTGCAAAGTGGGGATCAAAGCGGTTAGTAGTGATGGGGATACTGCTTGTCGCCGCCGGTTTGTTATATTTGTCCTTTGTACGGGACTTCTTTTCCTGTATGGCGGGAATGATTAGCCTGGGGATCGGCACTGCTTTTACATATACGCCTCTCGTGAATATTGTCGTAGGGTGGTTTCCGAAGCAGAGAGGCATGATGATTGGCTTTCTCGTCAGCGGTCTGGGATTAGGCACATTGATTTCCAGTGCACTGATCCCGCTTTTTACTGCCTGGTTTTCGATGAATGGCTGGAGATATCTATGGGGGCTGTATGGACTTCTCTCTCTGCTTTCCGCTCTTGTGGCTCATATGGTTCTGCGTGATCCGCCGATTTCTGCTCCTAAGAATTTACAGGCAGAGGAATCGCTTTTCCGGGAAGTATATTTGCATAAGAGAGTCTTACTAGTGGCCTTTATTTACGGATTGATAGGCTTTGCATATTTAATCCCGCAAAGTTTTTTATTTAGCTTTATGCTAGAATCACACATTAATGATTATACAGCTGGCCAGATCATGGCTGTCGGGGGCTTGCTTTCTATTTTTAGCGGGCCGCTGTGGGGAGCGATTTCAGATAGGATTGGCAGGAAAAAGTCTTTGCTTATCACTCTTTTGATCGGCGCCGTTTCAATGGCTGTTCCCATTGTTTTACCTGTTTACGGCGGATTTATCATCAGCCAGATTCTTTGGGGAACGACAGTTGTTGGCATGCTGTCGCTTATTCAAGCGTTGTCAACGGAGCAAATCCATCCATCTTATGCACCTGTTGCCCTTGGCTATGTAACGGTATATTTTGCATTTGGCCAGCTGCTTGGTCCAGGCCTTGGCGGATGGATGGTTGATCATGTTGGTGGAATTCCCTCTTCCTTTATGCTTTGCAGTGGATTGCTGCTCTTAAGTTTTATTTTATCCGTACGGCTGCACAAGCAAGCCGCATTGGAGACAGCAGTTGTGCCAAAAGAGCAACGTACGACAGGTGGATGAATAAGAGCGGAAATTATATAGGTGATTAAGGGGCGGAAACATTTCTCTCTTTCTTTCGTCCTATGAAATATAGCGAAAAAGGTACCGGGGGTTCTTGCAGGAATCTTTCTCTTTTTGTCGAATAATAAAAGGATAAAGGAGGAAATGAAAATGGAAACATTAACAGAAAGAGAACAAGTCACCCTCGCTTATTATGTTCAATATTATTTAGGAAATGATCCAAATGATATATCGGAACTGCACAAAATTATGACAGAGGGGATGCCCTCATACCCATCCATAATGGAGCAATTGACGAGAGAAGGACTGCTAAATGGAACAGATGCCATTCCTTCTGCTCCGGTAGAAAACGGTGGAGATAAAATTACGAAACCGATGATTACCCACAAAGGGATTCTTTATATTGACAACATTTTAAATATCCAGTCCTATGCAGTGGAAGGGGATAAGCTGTCCTATATAAAGAACAGTTTATTAACAAACAACCTGCAGCTGTCCGTTGGTGTTATTGCTGCATATGTTAAAACAGCAGTTGGTATCGAATAAACAGTGTATAGATTTAACAGGGAGCTTTTCCAAAAGTGAGCCAATAGGCCGCTTTAGGAAAGCTTTTTTGCTTGCTTTTTATAAGGAAGCTTATTAGAGAAAATAGAGAAGGCCTCTGCCTGATTCTCAATGATCTGATAAGGGTTTTTGCCAAATCATTTCTCTCTGCGGGTTTGAAAAAGTAAACGAAGTATGTTTACACTTATATAGGTGAGCGGGGACTAGGTTGTGTGATTCGTTTTTTTATTTAGGAAATATAAGGGGGAAGATCGTGAAAAAAACAACATCTATTTTTTGGATTTCCATAGGAATTAGTCTATTATTCGTCACATGGGGTGTAGCAGCACCGGATCATTTAATGGCTGTCATGACTTCAGCAGAGAGCTTTCTATTAGACCGCTTCGGCTGGTTTTATCAGTTTTCAGCCACTTTTTTCTTGATTTTTGCTTTATGCCTTGCTTTTAGCCGCTTCGGAAACATTAAGCTTGGGCAACCCGATGATAAGCCCGAGTTCAGTACACCTACTTGGTTTGCGATGTTATTTAGTGCAGGAATGGGAATTGGGCTGTTATTCTACGGAGTTTCTGAACCGATTTCTCATTATGCTTCTCCTCCATATGGAACATCTCAATCGATTGAATCCGCAAAAATAAGCTTGGAACATACGTATCTGCACTGGGGATTTCATGCTTGGGCTATTTATGCAGTCGTAGCGCTTGCCTTAGCTTATTATAAATTCCGTAAAAACATGCCTGGCTTAATGAGTGCCACCTTGTATCCGCTCATTGGCAATAAAGCGAAAGGGCCGATTGGACATGCGGTTGATATTATTGCTGTATTTGCGACTGTATTTGGTGTTGCTGCGTCACTAGGGCTTGGCGCTTCTCAGATAAATAGCGGGTTCCACTATTTATTCGGTATGCCTATCAGCTTTAATATTCAACTCGTTATTATCGCTTTCACAACCATCCTATTTATTATTTCTGCTGGAACAGGTGTTTCAAAAGGGATTAAATATTTAAGTAATACGAATATGGCACTGGCTGTTATTTTATTTGTTTCTTTTCTCTTTCTTGGGCCAACTCAATATTTATTAGAATTGTTCTCTACTACATTTGGTAGCTACTTGCAAAATCTTCCGAGCATGGGGCTGCGGTTTACCCCGTTTGATCAGGAAAGCAATCAATGGATTAAAGATTGGACGATCTTTTATTGGGCCTGGTGGATTTCATGGACACCCTTTGTAGGAACATTTATCGCACGTGTTTCTAAAGGGCGCACTGTCCGTGAGTTTATTATGGCTGTCTTGATTGTCCCGACAGTTGTCTGCTCGCTATGGTTTGCTGTTTTTGGAGGAACAGGCATTTACTTTGATTTTGTAGAAGGAGCGAATGTAGCTGCTCAAAGTATTGAAACTTCTTTGTTCTTTGTATATAATCACATGCCTCTCGGAGGAATGCTATCAGCTGTCTCAGTGGTTCTCATTCTAACCTTTTTTGTCACGTCGGCCGATTCTGCCACGTTTGTTCTTGGTATGCAAACGACGAACGGCAGTTTAAATCCGCCATTCTTTGTCACGCTTAGCTGGGGAGTAGTTCTGGCGGCCATTGCGTCGGTTTTACTTGCATCAGGCGGGCTAGCTGGAATGCAAGCTGCTATCATTGTCAGTGCTCTGCCTTTAGGTATTGTCCTTTTATTTATGTCCTATGCCTTAATTAAATCGTTTCGGCAGGAACGATCCTTAAGCAATCAGAAAGTGCAGCAGCATAAAAAATCGGCTTAAAAGTTTAAAAATAAATAGAGTCCTTGGTTAGTCAAGCTCAATTCCCTGCCGTGATCTTCACTAGCTAAGGAAAGGGATCATTTATTGTTTTACTTGTTTTTTATATCCCCGCTTACAAGCTTTGCCTGCTCTTAATTGTTGCTAGAGCAGGTTTTCTTTATGATCTTTTCTATAGAAAAACGAGCAGGCAGAGAGTTTGCAAGTTAATTTCATAAAGGTAAAATGGAATTAGAGAAAGAGGAGGCAAGGCAGTGAAAGAAATTTAATCGTAAGGAGATCATAATGACAAGACAAAAAATGGATGAGTCTAAATACATTCAGCAGCACTTAGCTAATGAACGGACTTTTCTTGCCTGGCTACGCACAGGCATTGCTGTGGTAGGCATTGGTTTTTTGGCGGTAACACTGCACTTTAATTATGAAGCGAAGGTGAGCAAAGTAACTGATGAAATATCTTTGCTTATGATGATATTTTCGATAACTGTCGGCCTGGCTATCTTGTTTACGGGGGCATTTAGCTATTTTATTAAACGGAAAGAAATTAACGCGGCCTCTTTTCGCTCATCAGCCATAATGATTGCTATTGTCACTGTTGCTGTCAGCATCCTCGTTTTAATGCTTGGTGTCTATTTTATATCGCTATTATGAGCTGCCAAATAGAAGAACGGCAAAGCTCTTGACGAACTATTTCATTTGTCTTAACATACATATGGGGGTATGCGGTGTGCTGAACGGCTATTAACATTCCCTTAAAATATACGTATCAACTGAGCTGGAGGGAACTATGGTTATTTTTCTAGGCGTGATCATGTTGCTGATGCTGCCTGTACTATATAAGCGTTACGTACCGGTTGCCGGAACAGAAGAGGTGAATGAGTGTACTAAAAACGAGAATGTCTTATTGGTTGATGTTCGCGATTTTCACGAAGCCAATCGAAACCCGGTTTCGTCAGCTGTTCATATTCCTTTGCCTTATTTAGCGCGGCAGCACAGGGAGATTTCTAAAAAAGCAGTAATCGTTATTGTATCGGATAAAGTGCTCCGTAATTTAAGCATTCGACAGCTGAAAAAATATGGCTTTGAAGTGAAAGGGTATTGCTGCAAAAAGAATGCTGCTTATTCTCCGCTATCGGCGTAGTATATTTATATTTTCCAATGACTGAAATGCAAGTTTCAGCTCGTTAAAGATTTTTTCCTGTTGGAGCACACAATTGAACAGTCCCAAGTCCATGTGAATTAAAAAAGCAGGCTCATTGTGCAAATGAGCCTGCTTTTTTATTGTTTTTAAAGTGAATTATTTGAGAAATAGAAGGAATAGATGTATGCAGATCAGGACGATTTTTGTACGAGCGATAGGCGAGAAGTTCACCGTTCCGATTAGTAACATCCAGCTGCAGGAGGTAGGAATCTCTCTTCTCCATATAATAGGAGGCCTGTTTGTCCTCTAACCTATAAAAGCTAAATGTGGTTCCTAGCCATGTTTTGGTAGTTATTTTCGTCTCAGGATGTGTGGAAATATACTCTTCCAGTTTGGCAATAGAAGTAGCGGGCGGGTTAGCTAACTCTATTGCTTTTTCTTTTACGTAATCTGCCGCCTGACTGAATGTATCTTTCGCTTTCTGAATGAGTTTATTTTTTTTCATTTGAAAACTCCTCCTTGTTTTTTATCTATATTCCCGTTTTTCTGATAGATTATCAGGAAACAAACTTCTGTTTGTTTAAAAAATTTTAATGAATGTGTATCAGGCCTGCGTGCTTGTCAAGGTTTGAGGTGAATGTGGCACAATTAAGGCTTCTATCTAGGATCACAAAATTTTCGAGAGCTTTTTAAAAGAAGGGTTTCTATTAATCATTCTCAAAAATAGATTAATTATATCCAAACAATATATTGTTTGGATTGATTGTTAGCACATACAATAATTATCAAGAAGAGACAAAATATTTTCTAAAGCAGTTTGAAATAATCCAACAGAAAAGAAAATAAAATATTAACTAGCGGAAAGGGTGAAATGGATCGTGCTCCCACCAAAACAAGGACTTTATAACCCAGACTTTGAACATGACGCATGCGGCATCGGGTTTGTTGCCCATGTTGAAGGAACGGCTTCCCATAGTATTGTTAAACAAGGTTTATCGATGCTTTGCCGCCTAGAGCACCGTGGCGGCCAGGGAAGTGATCCACTTACAGGAGATGGAGCAGGGATCATGGTCCAGCTTCCACATGAATTTTTTCAACTAGCTTGTTCACAACTGAGCATACCGAATAAAGGAGAATATGGTGTTGGAATGCTCTTTTTGCCAAGAGAGTCTGAAAAAAAGAGAAAATATGAAAACATGTTGAATGACATTGTTGCAGAAGAAGGGCAGGAGGTGCTTGGCTGGCGCACGGTACCTGCTGATGGCACTGCGCTTGGAGAAAAAGCAAAGAGAAGCCAGCCCGCTATTCGACAAGTTTTTATAAAAAAATCAGACAGCGAAATGAATGAGCAGGACTTTGAACGCAAGCTGTATGTAATTCGCAAAAGAGCAGAAAAAGCTGTTAGGGAGAAAGAAATGCCCTGTAACGAAACTTTTTACTTTTCCAGTCTGTCTGCCCGGACAATTGTTTATAAAGGCATGCTGACGCCGGATCAGCTTCTTGCCTTTTACTTGGACTTACAGAATCCTATTTTTCAATCAGCATTTGCACTTGTCCACTCCCGCTTTAGCACAAACACGTTCCCGAGCTGGGAAAGAGCCCATCCCAACCGCTACTTGATTCATAATGGTGAAATTAACACGTTAACAGGCAATGTAAATTGGATGAGAGCGCGTGAACAGCTCCTGACAGCAGACCCGTTTGGCACAGATATAAGCAAAGTTTTACCGATTATTGATGAAGATGGAAGCGATTCGTCTGCCTTTGATAATTGCCTGGAATTTTTAACCATATTCGGCCATTCCCTCGCGCATGCTGCCATGATGATGGTTCCGCAGCCGTGGGAAAAAGATGAGTCCATGGATGACGCATTAAGAGCTTTTTACGAATATCACAGCCATTTAATGGAGCCGTGGGATGGCCCGGCCGCCTTTGCTTTCACAAATGGGCTTCAGATTGGAGCGATGCTGGACCGTAATGGTCTGCGTCCAGCCCGCTACTATATAACAAAAGATAATATGATCATCTTTTCTTCGGAGGCCGGTGTGATTGAAATAGAAGAGGAGAAGATTAGCAGAAAAGAAAGACTGAGCCCGGGGAGTATGTTGCTTGTTGATTTAGCAGAGGGGCGGATTATAGAGGACGAGGAAGTAAAACGACAAGTTTCGGCGAGTGGTCCTTATCGTGAATGGCTTAATAAGGAATGTCTCAACATAGAACAGCTACCGGCCCCTCGCAAGCAGCCCGTTCTGTCTACAGCTGACCTCTTACAACTGCAACAGGTCTTTGGATATACGTATGAAGAACTGGTCAAACACTTAATTCCAATGGCAGTTGAAAAGAAAGAGGCGATTGCCTCCATGGGCAATGACACTCCTTTAGCCGTACTCTCAAACGCCCCCCAGCTTTTATATAACTATTTTAAACAACTGTTCGCTCAAGTGACGAATCCCCCTATCGATGCGATCCGTGAAGAGTTTGTTACTTCTACAATGACCTTTCTTGGAGCGGAGGGAAGCTTGCTTGAAGCGCAATCGAAAAGTTGCCGTCATATCCGCCTAAAAACACCTATTTGTTCAAATGAGGAATTGGCAAAGCTGCGTGATAACAAGATGAAGTCCTTTCAGGCCAAAACTTTCCCGATGTTATTTGAAGCAGAAGGAGGAACAGGAACATTACAAAAGGCATTACACACACTATTTCATTCTATAGACCAGGAAATTGAAAAAGGAATAACACTTGTTATTTTATCCGATCAGCCTGTTAGTAAAAATCTAGCACCGATTCCGGCTTTGCTGGCGGTTAGCGGGCTGCACCAGCACTTAGTGCGCCGGGGGACGCGCGCAAAGGTCAGTATTATAGCTGAAACCGGTGAAGCGCGTGATGTCCATCAGTTGTGCCTGCTGATTGGCTACGGGGCAGATGTGGTTAATCCATATCTCGCTTATGCCTCTATTAAAGAAATGGTAAAGCAGGGCGAGATTCAACAGATTAGCTGCACTGAGGCTGTTGAGAACTATATTCAAGCAGCTACAAGTGGGATTGTAAAAGTGCTGTCGAAGATGGGGATTTCGACGATACAGAGTTATCGGGGAGCCCAGATTTTTGAAGCTATCGGTGTTCACAAGTCTGTTATTGAGCACTATTTTACAGGTACAGCCGCCCGGCTTGGGGGAATCAAAATAGAAACGATTGCCGCAGAAACACTCATGCGTCATGAAAAAGCATTTTGCAGAGAGCAAAGTGAAACGCTTGAATCCGGGAGTGATTTTCAATGGCGCCATGGTGGTGAGGCTCATGCCTTTCGTCCGACGACGATTCATCTGCTGCAGCGAGCTTGTCGGGCGAACGACTATGAGTTGTACAAAAAGTATGCAGAGAAGGCGAATGAAGAGCAGCTTGTTTTTCTTCGCGGATTGCTCCAATTCAAAAAAACCTCCCCTATCCCAATTGATGAAGTAGAGTCCGTTGAGGCGATTTGCCGCCGTTTTAAAACAGGCGCGATGTCCTATGGTTCATTAAGTGAAGAGGCGCATGAAACGCTGGCTATTGCGATGAATCGGATTGGCGGAAAAAGCAATAGTGGAGAAGGTGGCGAACACGCCCGCCGGTTTGTTCCTGATGAAAACGGTGATTTGCGTCGCAGCGCAATTAAACAGGTTGCATCCGGCCGGTTTGGTGTAACGAGCCATTATTTGATGAATGCGGATGAAATTCAAATCAAGATGGCCCAAGGAGCCAAACCAGGAGAAGGTGGACAGCTGCCGGGAAGTAAAGTGTATCCGTGGATTGCGGAGGTGCGCGGCTCTACACCTGGAGTGGGGTTAATTTCTCCCCCTCCCCATCATGATATTTATTCGATTGAAGATCTTGCCCAACTCATTCATGACTTAAAAAGTGCAAATCCTTATGCGAGGGTCAGCGTGAAGCTTGTAGCCAAAGCAGGTGTGGGAACGATCGCTGCTGGGGTGGCAAAGGGATTAGCGGATGCGATCCTGATTAGCGGTTCGGAAGGCGGAACGGGAGCGGCGCCGCGCACGAGTATTAAACATGCGGGCATACCGTGGGAAATTGGATTGGCAGAAACGCATCAAACTTTGCTGTTGAACGATCTTCGCGATCGGGTGGTAGTAGAGGCGGACGGCAAGTTAATGACTGGCCGAGATGTCGTAATGGCCACATTGCTTGGTGCTGAAGAATATGGCTTTGCAACCGCTCCTCTCGTCGTTCTTGGCTGTGTACTTGTTCGTGCCTGCCATTTGAATACCTGCCCAGTTGGAATTGCGACGCAAAATCCTGCCCTGCGTGAGCAGTTTCTTGGGAAGCCAGAACATGTTGAAAACTTCATGCGTTTCATTGCGCAAGATGTCCGGGAAATCATGGCAGAGCTGGGGTTCCGAACGATTAATGAAATGGTCGGCCGGACAGATGTATTAATAAAAAGTGAAAGGGCCAACACTCATTGGAAAGCGAAAGATCTTGATCTATCAGCGCTTCTCTATACCCCTTCTTCTGCAAAAGCTGTTGCTATGCACAATTGCCGTACACAAAATCATCGTCTTGAGCAGTCGCTTGATTACAGGGAGATGTTACGAGTTTGTCAGCCAGCTCTTGAACAGCAGAGGCCAGTCAAAGCCAGTTTCTCCATTCAAAATGTTGACCGGACAGTGGGGACAATGTTAGGCAGTGAAATAACAGAGCGATACGGAAAAGAAGGGCTTCCCGCAGATACGATACAGCTGAAATTTACTGGATCAGCTGGCCAAAGTTTTGGGGCCTTCCTGCCGAATGGCGCCACGATGACGCTGGTGGGGGAAGCGAATGATTATGTTGGCAAAGGATTGTCAGGCGGAAAAATCATTGTAAAAACATCTGAAAAATCAATTTTTGTTCCTGAACAAAATACGATTATTGGCAATGTTGCTTTTTATGGAGGAACAGCAGGAGAAGCTTATATCGGCGGCTTGGCGGGCGAGCGTTTCGGGGTGAGAAACAGCGGTGTGAGTGCAGTCGTTGAAGGGATAGGCGATCACGGATGTGAGTACATGACCGGAGGGCGGATCGTCATACTTGGATCTGTCGGCAAAAATTTTGCAGCAGGGATGTCGGGAGGAACGGCTTACGTCTATGTAAAACAACGAGCCACTTTCTTGAAAAACTGCAATCAGGAACTTGTTTATCTTGAATCGCTGCAAGTGAATGAAGAACAAGAAGAAGTAAAGCAGCTTATTTTGAACCACTATCATTATACCAATAGTTCAAGTGCCTGGCGTATTCTGCAAAATTGGGAGAAACATTTAACAAGATGGGTGAAAGTCATTCCGAAAGAATATAAGCGAATGATCGAAGATGGGGAATCGCCTGTTGCGCTGACGCGTTAGCATCTGGAGGACTGAGCCCACGGAAAGGAGCTATGATATGGGAAAGGCGGCAGGATTTATAGAGTATAAACGTGAAGTGCCGGGCGAACGGGATCCAGGCGCTCGGCTAAGCGATTGGAAAGAATATCAACAATCGCTGCCAGAGGGAACATTGCAAAAACAAGGGGCTCGCTGTATGGACTGCGGCACTCCCTTTTGCCATACGGGGGTCCAATGGTCTCATTCAACAATTGGCTGTCCTCTATACAATTTAATCCCGGAATGGAATGATCTTGTATACCAAGGGCGTTGGCAAGAAGCGCTGAATCGTTTGGTAAAGACGAATAATTTTCCGGAATTTACTGGGCGAGTATGCCCCGCTCCATGCGAGGGTTCTTGCACAGCGGCCATTAGTGATTCGGCCGTAGCGATCAAAAGTATTGAAAAAGCGATTGTTGATAAAGGCTTTAAAGAAGGGTGGATCATTCCGAAGCCGCCAAGATTTCGAACAGGAAAAACAATTGCAGTGATCGGTTCCGGTCCCGCGGGGCTTGCCTGTGCTGATGAGTTAAATAAAAAAGGGCATTCTGTTACTGTTTTTGAGCGTTCTGACCGGGTTGGCGGCCTGCTTACGTACGGCATTCCAAATATGAAGCTTGAAAAGGAAGTGGTAGACCGCAGAGTGCGACTGCTGGAGGCGGAAGGGATTCAGTTTGTTACGAATAAGGAAGTAGGAAAAGATATGAGCGTTAAACAGCTGCAAGAACAATATCATGCTATTGTTCTGTGCACCGGTGCTCAAAAACACCGTGATTTGTCGATAGAAGGCAGGGGGCTGGCTGGGATTCATTTTGCAATGGATTATTTAACGAATGCAACGAAGAAACTGCTGAATGAGCGCTCTTTAAAGGAAAAGGCTATTTCAGCGACAGGAAAGGACGTCATTGTTATTGGAGGGGGAGATACTGGAGCAGATTGCGTGGCAACCGCTTTGCGTCAGCGCTGTAAAAGCGTGGTTCAATTCGGCAAGCATCCGCAGCCACCCACAACACGGCCAGCGGGCAATCCGTGGCCAGAGTACCCTCATATATTTTCCCTTGATTATGCCTATGCAGAAGCGAATGCTCAACTGGGAAAAGACCCGCGAGAGTATTCTATTCTTACTAAAAAGTTTATCGGGGATAAACAAGGACGCGTCAAAGAGCTTCATACGGTTCAAGTGCAAAAAGTAACCGATGGAAAGGGTCAGCTCATTCTTCGGGAAGTACCAGGAAGTGAGAAGGTATGGCCAGCGCAACTTGTATTCATTGCCGTTGGTTTCAGTGGACCTGAAGAAGACGTTATTCAGGCCTTTCAATTGACACAAGATAAGCGCAGCACAGTGCAAACACCGGCAGGAGGATACTCGACGAATGTGAAGGGAGTATTCGCCGCTGGGGATGTACGCAGAGGACAAAGTTTGGTTGTTTGGGCTATCCAAGAAGGGCGCAGTGCAGCCTGGGAATGTGATCGCTATCTGATGGAAAAGGCAGCACAACTATAAATAAAATGCAACGTGAGGGAGAGAAGAATATGGCGCAGTTTAGCAAAGAAGAGATTTTTAGATTAGTTCAGGAAGAGAATGTGAAATTTATCCGTCTGCAGTTTACAGATATTTTGGGTACGATTAAAAATGTGGAGATTCCTTCATCGCAGCTAGAGAAAGCGTTGAGCAATAAAATGATGTTTGATGGTTCCTCTATTGAAGGATTCGTCCGAATTGAAGAGTCAGATATGTATTTGTATCCAGATATAGATACATTCGTTATTTTTCCTTGGACGGCCGAAAAAGGGAAAGTTGCCAGATTTATTTGCGACATTTATCATCCGGATGGCACGCCCTTTGAGGGAGATCCCCGCAGCAATTTAAAGAGGATACTAAATGAAATGAAAGAATTAGGGTTCACCAATTTTAATGTTGGGCCTGAACCAGAATTCTTTCTGTTTAAGTTGAACGAAAGAGGAGAACCAACACTTGAATTAAATGACAGTGGCGGCTACTTTGATCTTGCTCCTACAGATTTAGGCGAAAACTGCCGACGTGATATTGTGCTTGAGCTGGAAGAAATGGGATTTGAGATCGAAGCTTCCCATCATGAAGTCGCACCTGGCCAGCATGAAATTGACTTTAAGTATACCGATGCTGTGAAAGCTTGTGATGATATACAAACATTCAAATTGGTTGTCAAAACGATTGCCCGTAAGCACGGTCTGCATGCGACGTTTATGCCGAAGCCACTGTTCGGTGTGAACGGCTCTGGGATGCACTGCAACTTGTCTTTATTCAGGGATGGGGAAAATGCTTTTTACGATAAAAATGGAGATTTGGAGCTGAGTGATACTGCCAGACAATTTGTGGCTGGGATTTTGAAGCACGCTCCAAACTTCACTGCTATCACCAATCCGACAGTTAATTCATATAAAAGATTAGTTCCTGGATACGAAGCTCCTTGTTATGTAGCTTGGTCAGCTAGAAATAGAAGTCCCTTGATTCGCATTCCTGCTTCCCGCGGAATGAGTACACGGGTAGAGGTGCGCAGTGTGGATCCTGCGGCTAATCCATATTTGGCAATGGCCGTCCAGCTTGCAGCCGGATTGGATGGTATTAAAAATCAATTAACACCACCGGAAGCTGTCGATCAAAATATTTATGGAATGTCCAAAAAAGAGCGGGAAGACAACAATATTGTTGATTTGCCGGCTACTCTTGCCCAGGCAATTAAAAATTTTCAAGGGGATGAGATAATGACCAAAGCTTTAGGTCCTCACTTGTGTGAGCATTTCATTGAAGCGAAAGTAATTGAATGGGATTTGTTCCGTACGCAAGTGCACCCATGGGAGCGCGAACAGTATATCACACAATATTAAAAGTGGGGATTGTCCCCGAAAAACTTCATAGAAGAGAGTGATCACGAGTGTGTGGGATAACAGGATGGATTCATTGGCATCAGGATTTGACAACTCAAGCATTCATCGTGGAAAAGATGGCACATACATTGGCGAGACGCGGGCCAGATGCTTCGAACGTGTGGAGCGACCGTCATGTGTCTTTCGGTCACACTCGGCTTATTGTTGTAGATCCTGCTGGCGGAAGCCAGCCGATGGCAAAAGAGGTAAATAAGAAAAACTATACAATCGTTTACAATGGAGAGCTTTATAATACAGAAGACCTTCGTAAAGAATTAGTGAAGACAGGTCATGTTTTTCGCTCTCATTCCGACACGGAAGTGCTGCTGACGGCTTATATAGAGTGGGGAGAGGAATGTGTAAATTATTTAAATGGAATTTTTGCTTTTGCTGTTTGGGATGAAGAAAAAGAGCAGCTTTTTATTGCAAGAGATCGTCTCGGAGTGAAGCCGCTTTTCTACAAGGAAGGGAATGGATCATTTTTATTCGGTTCTGAATTGAAAGCGATTCTAGCCCATCCGGAAGTGAAAAGTGAGGTAGACAGAGAAGGCCTTCAAGAGGTGTTTGGGTTAGGACCGTCCCACACTCCAGGTCAGGGGGTTTTTCGCGGAATCAATGAGCTAAGGCCAGCCCATGCGCTTACTTATTCCCGGAGAGGATTGAAGATCTGGCGATATTGGAATGTAATGAGTAAAAAACACGATCAATCATTAGAAGAAACAGTGGAACAAGTTCGATTCCTTGTAAAAGACGCTGTTGAACGGCAATTGACAGCTGATGTACCGGTTTGCACGTTTTTATCTGGTGGAGTCGATTCGAGTGCAATCAGCCAGTTTGCGGCCGACTTTTTTAAAGAAAAGGGCGATGGGGCACTCCATACGTACTCGATTGATTATGTTCATAATCATCATTACTTCCAATCAAGCACTTTCCAGCCTGATGAAGACAGACCGTGGATTGAAAAGATGCAGCAGCATTTAGGAGCGGTCCACCATGCGGCTGTCATTCAAAACGATCAGCTGGCTGACTATTTAATGGATGCTGTAAAAGTGAGAGATTTGCCAGGAATGGCGGATGTTGACTCTTCCTTGTTATGGTTTTGCGAACAGATTAAACCGCGATTTACGGTTGCTTTATCCGGTGAGTGTGCAGATGAAATTTTTGGGGGGTACCCATGGTTTTATCGAGAAGAGTTGCTGAATGATAAAGGATTCCCGTGGATGAAATCACAAGATGAAAGGCAGCAATTGCTTCTTCCGTATTGGCAGCAGCGACTGGATCTCACAAAGTATGTAAGAGACCGGTACGAAGAGACTGTTCGGGAAACACCTCAGTTAGATGGAGAAAGCTCATTGGAAGCACGCCGCCGGGAAATGTTTTATTTGAATATGACATGGTTTATGACAACGCTGCTGGAGCGTAAAGACCGCATGAGCATGGGGGCGAGTCTAGAGGTGCGAGTTCCGTTCGCTGATCATCGGCTTGTGGAGTATGCCTGGAACATTCCATGGAACATGAAAATGCTGAACGGGCGGGAAAAAGGAATTCTACGTCGCGCTTTAGAAGGAGTGCTGCCTCATGATGTGCTTTACAGGAAAAAGAGCCCTTACCCAAAAACCTATCATCCAGAATACACAGCACGGGTAAAGAAACAGTTAACGAACATCATCGATACTCCATCATCTCCTATTCTTGAACTGCTCTCAAAAACAAAAGTGGCAGACATTATTCACTCAAATGGCTCCTCCTTCAAAGTGCCCTGGTTTGGCCAGCTTATGACAGGGCCGCAGCTCATTGCCCATCTTATTCAAATCAATGAATGGCTCGAACATTACAACATTAATATTATTGATAACTAAAAAACAGGGTCAGTTCCCACTGTGCCCATGCACTACCGCAGTGGTGAGCTGACCTGAAATAAAGGAGGAATGTGAATGGATGATTTGTATTGGTTAAATAGTGTATGGATCATGCTAGGGACCATTTTAGTTATTTTAATGCAAGGCGGTTTTATTTTGCTGGAGGCTGGATCAACACGAATGAAGAATGCGGGACACATCGCTGGAAAGACGATTTTTACGTTTGGAATTGCTTCAATTGTGTTTTGGGCGGCAGGATACGGTTTTATTTTCGGGGAGGATGCCAACTTTTTTATTGGGATGTCTGACTTTTTTTATTCCGGTTATGAAGTAGAGGCGACAAGCTATTCCACTGCCGTATTTTTTATGTTTCAGCTGGCATTTGCAGGGATCGCTCTGACGATTGCTTTCGGTGGATTTGCCGAGCGGGCTAAGCTTTCCGTTTATCTGGCTTTTGCTCTTATTTTTTCAGCGGTGATTTACCCTGTTGTAGCTCACTGGATATGGGGGGGCGGCTGGCTGGCTGCGCACGGAAAGCAAGATTTTGCCGGCTCAACAGTTGTTCATTTGACGGGAGCGATGGCTGCTCTTGCAGCTACTATTCTATTAAAACCGAGAATTGGTAAATATAATAAAGACGGGACGGCTAACAACTTATCTGGGCATAATCAAGTGTTCACTGCTTTGGGCGTGCTCATCTTATGGGTTGGCTGGTTTGGTTTTAATGCGGGAAGCACACTAGGAGTGGAAGATGGTTTTTTCGGATTTGTCGCTCTGAATACGAACGTAGCTGCGGCTGCAGGAGCATTTAGTGCCTTAGTCATTTCGTGGATTGTGTGTGGAAAACCTGATGTCCCAACAATGTTGAATGGCGCGCTTGCCGGACTTGTTGCCATCACAGCTTCATGTGCTTTTGTCGAAACATGGGCAGCGCTTGCTATCGGTTTGGTAGCTGGAATCCTAGTATTTTATAGTGTAAGATTTTTTGAGAAAATAAAAGTGGATGATCCGATCTTTGCTCTTTCAGTCCACGGAGTTGCTGGTGTGTGGGGAACGTTATCAACCGGTTTGTTTGCCACTCCAGAGCTAGCAACTGTTGGTCAACCCGGTCTCCTCTATGGTGGCGGGCTAACGCAGCTTGCTGTACAAGCAATGGGAATCGCTGTATCAGGAGCCTATGCATTTGCTGTTTCATTCGCTGTTTTAGTGATCCTGAAAAAAATGATGAATGGACTGCGAGTGACGGAAGAAGAAGAGCTCGTAGGTCTGGATTTAAGTGAGCATGGCAGTTACGGGTATCCTGAAGCATTTACAGTGAAAGAGCACAGGCTAGCGAAATAGCTTTTTTATTTAGTTGAATAAACCATTAAAGCGATAGAGGACGGGCCTACTATAGCTCATCAGTTAAGTGCTGGTGTAAGATGCAGATGAACGGCTAGCGAGGGGGAGCCCATACTGCTGTTAGGTGTACAGGGCCACTCCGGCTAGACCGGAAAGAATAATGACAACTGCAGGATGAAGATGCAATCTAGTTAATGCCAGCAAAGAAAAAATAAATATTAGTAAAAGACTAAATGATCCGTTGGACAAAGGAGTAGCCATGCCGCTGGAAACGGCATGGTCTGGTGAAGCATTGATTATAGCCTTCGAGTTATAAGGTGACAATAAGTTTAGTTATTTTAAAACCTCAAACAAGCATAACCCCGTTCTAAATTTAGGACGGGGATAAAATATAGTTGTTTCATTTCTAATATAAGATCCTTCACTTTACTTAAAAATATAACAATACAGTTATTTAAATCTAAATATTATTCCATTGTTACGCCCGATTGTTAAAGTTTGGTTCCAGTATAAAGCGCATTTTCATAAAAACCACAAAACCATTAAGATTTCTCCCCAATTTTAGTCAGAATCACATTAGCTGCTTCTACAGCACCGCCGGCATTTTGAAAGGATTCTGACAGTTTCTGTGCATTTCCCTTATATGTCCAATTTGTCAGCACCTCAGCTACTGCTGTTGCTAAATAGTTTGGCGTCGTCCTCTTTAGTTTCAATCCTGCACCCAGTTCGGCAACTCGGTCGGCCACTAATTTTTGTTCGCTATGTTGCGGGAATAAAACCATTGGAACTCCGAAATACAGACTTTCATTTACACTGTTCATACCACTATGGGTAATAAATACGTCTGCTGTCTGTAATATCGATATCTGGTCTACGGAGTTTTTTACTGTGAAATTTTCTGGTATGTTACCAAGAGAAGAAATCTCAGTTTTTTCACCAACTGACATCACAATATCATAGTTCGTCTTTGCAAATGCTTTGATACAGTTTTGGTAAAAATCCTGATTTTGATTAAGTACAGTTCCGAGGGAAATATAGACGACCTTTTTATCTTTTTTAGCGCTCTGCACCGGCGAAGACTGCCTAATGGATGGCCCAACAAAAGCATATCGCTCAGAAAAGGTATGAGCCATCGGCTGGAATTCTTTTGACGTATAAACAATGGTGTCCGTTTCATTATCGTTTTGAACAATCGACACAAAATTCTCTACTTCATAACTATGATTTTTTAGTAAGTGAATTTTTTTGTTAATTCGCGGCATGCCCACGACCATTCTCCATAACTCCAGGAAACTCGGCTTCATCAGTTTTGCTGTATGCTGATTAAAAGAAAAAGAAGTAGTCGAACAAATATATCGGATTCCTAATTTTTGGGCAAATAATTTGCCCCAAAGACATAAAGAGTCGAATACGATGCAATCTGGATGAATAGCCTTTAATTCTTTGCATACCTTTTCATCCAAAGCAATGGTCGTATCAGCAACCATTTCAATCAGTGCCGCAAAATCTTTACCAGCCTTACGGGCCAATTCTTTTTGCGATAATTGAGGCAAGAATTTATCACAAGCAATGTACGTGGCACCCGCACTCTCTATTTTTTCCTGAAATTCTGAAAAGGAGTAGTACCAAACTTGATGGCCCCTTTTTACTAGCTCGGTTACCACCGGAATGGTCGGATTAGTATGACCATGCGCGGGTATCGAGAAAAATACGATTTTGCTCATTCTGACTCATCTTCCGTCAGTTCAGCTTTTCGGATCATCTCCGCAAACTCCAGGAAACTCTCACTTTTTAATATAGCCATTCCTTTTGTCGCATCTTCTCCCAAAACGATCAGCTTATCACCAGCATGAATTTGATACATTTCTCGTGCTTGTTTGGGAATCACAATCTGTCCCCGTTCCCCTACCTTTACCACACCAAAGAACTGCTTTCCTTTGGGCCCGAGCTGATTTACCTCTTCCTCACTCATATTACGAGATAATTGATCCATGGTTACTTGAAAAATATCAGCAAGTATCTTGCACTTATAAATATCGGGTGCGGCTTCTTCGTTTTCCCACTTTGCTATGGTCTGTCGTGATACGTTTAACTTCTCAGCTAATTGTTCTTGACTTAGTTTATGCTTTTTACGCAAAATACGAATATTCATACCAATCATGTCTTTCATCTCCTTATATGTTTAAATATATAAAAGGATGAAGGTGAAATCTATCAACAGTTCGGAACATTTTTTGTTAAAAATCGTGGCAAAGTACTTATGCATTTTATGCAGCTTATCAAGTGGAAAGCTTAGAATCGCCTCTTCAAATAAATTAAGTCGCATACACTTTACTTCTAGATAACGAAGAGATGATACAAACAGCGATATCCATACTTGAAATAATCGAATATAACACTAAATGGCCCGATTGCTGAATAGCATAACTGGGGTTTTTTTAACAACTTTACTATTTTTTAAGCACCTTTATTGTTGCTTAACGCTCCTCAAACGAGAAAGCATCCTGATGCTTCTTTGCTCGGGGAGTGTTCTTTCTGCTTCATATATTTTTTATTTGTTTATTTACCCCCTCCTTTAATCTAATTAAATATAAATTTCTCGGATGGATTTAGGAAGCTTTTTTCTTTGAGGCATTTACGGTGAATCTAACATACAAAAAAGGTCTTCTTTTCTCTATGTCAATGATTTAAATGAAATGATGTAAGTTCTCATTTTTTAGAAAGGTTCGTCCATCAAACAAAAGTATGTACTTGAAAAGGTCATAATATTTAAATAAGCTGAAAAGGTAGCGAAATATCTATACAGTACAGACTGATAAAGTACTGATTTTTAAAGTACTATACGTAGTTGAAAAGGAGAGAAGTCTATGAAATTGCAAGTTAAAGAGCAAATTGCAGAGTGGTTTGATTATTTTCATCAGCACCCTGAAGTGAGTTGGCAAGAAGAGGGCACCACACAAAAAATCACGGAGATTTTAGATGAATTAGGTGTGTCTTACCGGCGCTTCTCTGATGTAACAGGGGTCATTGCAGAAATTGGAGAAGGGGATCAAACAGTGGCCGTCCGTGCTGATATTGATGCATTATGGCAGGAAGTGGATGGGGTGTTCCAAGCCAATCATTCGTGTGGGCATGATGCTCATATGTCGATGGTATTAGGTGCCCTTCTTCAATTGCGAAATGAACCACTCAATAAGAGAATACGCTTTATTTTTCAGCCGGCTGAGGAAAAAGGCAATGGTTCGGTCGCTATGATTGAACGCGGGGCAATGGAAGAAGTGACACATCTTTTTGGTGTGCATGTACGTCCGGCAGAGGAGCTTTCATTTGGACACTTTGCCCCTGCTATTTATCATGGAGCCGGCATTTTCCTGGAAGGAAAAATTATTGGAGTAGATGCCCATGGAGCACGTCCTCACCAAGGAAAAAATGCCATTGATGTGATTGTTGCCTTTCATCAATTGATCAAGTCCATTTACCTGTCACCATTCGAAACCTATTCGGCTAAATTGACAAAAATTGTAGCCGGGGGAGAAAGTGTTAATATTATTCCGGGGACGGTTGAGTTTTCTGTTGATGTACGCGCTCAGAAAAATGACACATTGCGAGTTCTTCAGGAACGCTTGACAGAAGGCTTGGAAGGATTAAAAACGCTCTATGGTGTGGAGATAGAAGCGAATTGGATTGACTATACTCCGGGAGCAGAAGTATCAGAAGAAGCGGCATCTGTTGCGGAGGAAGCTATTCGTTATGTAGCAGGAGACCAGGCTGTTGCCCCACCAGTCGTTACTTCTGGAAGTGATGATTTCCATTTTTATACGATTAAGCATCCGGAAGTGAAAGCGACGATGATCGGTGTGGGAGCGGATTTAGTACCAGGATTGCACCATCCCCATATGACATTTAACCGCTCTGTATTATATACAGGTGCGCAAATTTTGGCAGAAGCACTTAAGAGGGCTTAGCAGAATAAAAGTTTTTGTGAAAAAATAAAAAATCGAATTGACGTACAGCCATTGACCAGTTATTATTACCCTATTAACGTCTATTATGCGACAATTGAAAGTTTTCGAAAAAAGAAGGATTGGGGTAAGATAATGAAAAAAGAGATGTCTTTTTGGGTAGCCATTATTCCGCTGGCTGTTATGATTACTGTCATGGCGATAGCAGTAATAGCTTTAGATCAGGGACCGCACATTCCATTGATTGTCGGTACGACGACAGCCGCACTTGTTGCCTGGCGTTCAGGTTTTAAGTGGGACGAAATTGAAGAAGCTATGTATAAAGGGATACGCCTTGCGCTTCCGGCTGTCGTTATTATTATGCTTGTTGGTTTGACAATCGGGGCTTGGATCGGTGGAGGCATTGTAGCGACGATGATTTATTATGGATTGAAAATCATTACACCGTCATTATTTTTAGTATCCATTACGATCATTTGTGCCGTCGTCTCTTTAGCGATCGGAAGCTCTTGGTCTACAATGGGGACAATTGGCGTAGCAGGCATGGGGATCGGCCTAAGCATGGGAATTCCGGCACCGATGATTGCAGGGGCTGTTATCTCTGGTGCTTATTTCGGAGACAAAATGTCACCGCTTTCAGATACAACGAACTTGGCTGCGGGCTTAACGAATACGGATTTATTTGTTCATATTCGCCACATGTTCTATACGACGATCCCGGGATTAATTATCACGTTAGCTGTATACGCGTTTTTAGGAAAAGATTTTGGTAAAAGCGGAATGGATACAGCTGACATTCAACAAACAATGACGGTGCTTCAAGATAGCTTTGTCATCTCACCATTTTTAATGCTTATTCCATTACTCGTTATTGTGTTGGTAGCCAAAAAGGTGCCTGCGATTCCTGCACTTATTATCGGAATTATCCTCGGTTTTGGCTCTCAAGTCTTTATTCAAGGAGGCTCTTTTACAGGGGCGATTGCTGCCCTGCAAAGCGGTTTTGTTATTGATACCGGAAACGAGATGGTTGATAACTTATTTAACCGCGGCGGTTTAGATTCAATGATGTATACCGTTTCCATGACGATTGTGGCTATGACTTTTGGAGGCGTTCTAGAGTATACAGGAATGCTTGAAGCCATTGTCAAACAAATTTTAAAGCTGGCAAGAACAGGAAAAACGCTTGTGGCATCAACGGTGGTTTCTTGTTTTGCGACAAACGCTTCTTGTTCCGAACAATATATTTCTATCGTTATTCCTTCAAGAATGTATGCAAAAGCTTATCAGGAGAAAGGGCTTCATTCGAAAAATCTTTCGCGTGCTCTTGAAGATGGAGGAACGCTAACTTCCGTGTTCATTCCATGGAATACGTGCGGAGTGTTCATACTCGCAACGCTTGGTGTTCATACATTTGATTATGCGCCGTACGCGATACTGAATTTCGTGGTGCCAATTCTTTCTATTATTTATGCGTTAACTGGATTCTCTATTGTCAAGCTGACAGATGAAGAGAAATTAGCCTTAGCACAGCAAGAGGAAACGACATTAAATCAATAGAATAAAGGAAAGAAAAAGTTCCTTTATGTGAACTTTTTCTTTCCCTCAATTAATAGATAGGGATATTCAGTTCATAAATAGAGCGAGGCCGCCCTTGTTGGTAAGTCATTTCTTCACCAACAACTTTAACAAAGCCATGATCGACGAGTTTTTTTAAGATCCGCTCCGTTGACCGGCGGGTGACTTGCAAATAGTCTGATAGATCGGCAGCTGTAAAGTGAAGAGATGGACGGGATTTGCCAAATTGAATAACCTTCGATATATTTGCAGGACTCAGCTTTGTTTCTTTTGCTATTTGAAGCAATGCCGGATGATCGTTTTTTAACCGTTGTGTTTTCTTTTCTTTTGGAAAAGGTCCGAGAAGTTCTTTATCTTCTGTTAGAATGTATCCGCAGCTTTCATGTTCATGATGGGCCGCAAAACTGTTTGCAATTTTTGCATGTTGACTGGCCTCGGCTGCTGTCAATCCGTATCCAAAGCCTACTGTTACAGGGCTCTGCCACTTGAGAAGGAATTCATAGAAATCGTCGCTGTTCATGATGATTTCAACATCGCCGCGAGTACTATATAGCAAAAAAGTAGCTTCTGCTGATTGTTGAATAGAAGCATTCATTTTATGCGCAAACGCTTCTAAATACTCTTCCTGAATATCTTCTGTTTTCTCTAAGGAAATATAGCCGGCTGCAACTGTAGCGGATTGGCTTTTGGTTAATTCTGCTCGAGCTTTGGCATCTTGTAAGCCATGTATCAATGATTTAACGGGATCGATCATTCTTTGGGCGGGAACACCTAGCTGTTGGAGCCTGTCATACACAGCATGAATACTTGTTAACGCCAGTTCTATTTTTCCAGCTTGAAAGCGGGAATAATGAAAATGGACAATATCATTGATATCAAATTTATTGGGCAGTTTATCCGCATAATCAATCACATGAAGAGGGCCATTGCGAAAGCCGATATCAGCAAGGATGTTTTTAATAAATGAGGATTCAGTTAAATCAATGGAAATCCGCTCCATGGAAATCTGCTTATGAGAGATAAGAGAAAGAAGAGAAATGGCAATAGCCGTTTCATCCTGTTCTAAATAGAGAGAGGGAATCGGCATTGACTCGTGAACTTCCTTTGAAAAATAATAAGGTAAAGCTCCTGAAAAAAATAAAACATCGCAAGGTTTTACTTGTTTGACCAGCTCGGTGGCTTCTTCTGGCCGATCATATACATATGGCTCAATCTCAACTTCTCCGACTTGGGGGGCTATAGAAGAAATAGTACGGATAAAATCAGCTGAACCGATTACAGCAATTTTAATGGTCATAATTCCAGCTCCTATATGAATAAAAAATTTTTATTATTTAGCGTCTATTTAACGATAACTATATCAAATAAAAAAAACAATTGTAAACTGAAAGGAAGAAAACTTGATGAAGATTACAGCCATCCATTTATACGCTACACATTTCCCTTTGCATACTCCATTTATCGTAAGCTATCATACTTATGATTATATGCCATCTATTATTGTGAAGGTAGAAACAGATGAAGGAATTACAGGATACGGAGAAACTGTAGCGGATGAACACGTAACAGGCGAAACGTGGGAGGGAGCTTTTTATACGCTTAAAAATACTCTAGCTCCTGCCGTATTAGGAAAAAACCCGCTGGAGATTGAAAAAATACACGATATTATGAACAAGGCCGTTTATGGAGCACCAGCTGCAAAAGCGGCTATCGATATAGCTTGTTTTGATATTCTCGGCAAAAAGCTAAAACAGCCTGTCTATCAGCTTATTGGCGGCCGTTATCACGATGAATTCCCAATCACACACGTATTAAGCATTGCCGAGCCTGACTATATGGCAGAAGAAGCAGCCACTAGGGTCGATCAAGGTTATCGATCATTTAAAATGAAAGTCGGAAACGACGTCAAAAAGGACGTCGAACGAATAAAAGCTGTACGAGCAAGAGTAGGAGAGGATATTGCGATTCGGGTAGACGTCAATCAAGGATGGACAAACAGCGCGACGACACTAACGGCGCTGCGTGCCCTTCAAGAAGTAAATCTTGATTGGCTGGAGCAGCCAATTTTAGCGGATGACATCAATGGCATGGCATTTATCAGATCAAAGACGGATATTCCTTTAATGATTGATGAAGGATTAAAAGGCCCCCGGGAAATGCGAGAGATCATTGAAAAACAGGCAGCTGATAAAGTAAATATTAAATTAATGAAGTGCGGCGGCATTTATCCTGCGGTAAAATTAGCCCATCAAGCCGAAATGGCCGGGCTTGAGTGCCAAGTTGGTTCGATGGTTGAATCGTCTATCGGTTCTGCCGCTGGATTCCATGTTGCTTTTTCAAAAAAGGTAATTACAAGTGTTGAGTTAACAGGTCCTTTAAAGTTTTCTAAGGATGTAGGGAACCTTCATTATGATGTTCCGTTTATTAGATTAACGGAACATCCGGGGCTTGGTGTCGAAGTAGATGAAAAAACATTAACGGAGCTAACTGTTTTTGAAGCGACAGTCTGTTAACAGAAGGGAGAATTTTAGTGAGAGTCATTCATGAGGGAAGATTAGGTACGAACAATCAATCATTTAATGTTTTGCGGCTATCTATGGAGCATATAGAGCCTATTTTAGAATTACAGCAATCGGTCATTGAAGTTTTGGAAAACAAAGAGATATTGCAGCCGCTTTCCTATGAGGAATTTCAGTATATCCTTGAGGGAAAGGGCTTGATGATTGGGGCGTTTACAAACAAAAAATTGATTGCTTTCCGAGCGTTACTGGTGCCGCCAATAGATGAGGAGCATCTCGGGTGGGATATTGGATTGACAGAAGAAGAGCTGCCAGGTGTAATTTATCAGGAAATCTCGAATGTGCACCCCGATTATCGCGGAAATGGCTTGCAAAAGCTTTTAGCTGCCTGCATCATGCAAGAGCTAGATCTACTTGAGCCAAAGTACAAGTACGTTTGCTGTACAGTAGCGCCATTTAATATTCCGAGCTTAAAAGACAAATTCGCTCAAGGAATGGAAATTGCTGCGTTAAAAGAAAAGTATGGCAGCCGGCTTCGTTATGTTTTTGTAAAGGAACTGAAGAAAGACAGCACCGAAAAAGAGTGGACATTCACAACACGCCGAATGGACGACACGGCTGGGCAGCAAGAGCTGCTTAAGCAAGGGTGGAAGGGCTTCCGCATGGAAACTCGTGAAGGCACACAATGGGTTGAATTTAGAAGAGAAGTGCAGTAAGATTTGCTGCTATCGCGTAATAAATATTTAATAGAGTAGGGCGTTGCTTTTACTACAGACAAACCATCTATTCTTTCCTAATAGGATTGAATAGGTGGTTTTTTATATGAATTAGCATGATAAGGGTTAAAAAATTAGAATATTCAAACTTATTAGGCTGTTGTTTGCAATCGTTTATTTTTTTATTATTTGAATACGGAAAGTAATTCAGAACATTTCAACAATTATATTGAAAACGTTCTCATTCATTTAAATGAATCAGTAAATTCTCACTAAATTATTGGAGGCTGAAGAAAATGAATTTTGGTATTTATGTAGAGATGCAAAACCCTGAACAATATAAGAAGCCACATGCGCAAGTATACAGAGAAATATTAGAACAAATTGAGCATGCAGACAAACGGGGATTTAGTACCTTTAATACACTTGAACATCATTGGTTTGAAGAATTCTCGATTTCGGCGAACCCGATGGCTCTTTACTCAGCAGCGGCACAGCATACAAGCAATATTCGTTTTAGAACTTGTTCACATGTACTTCCATTGCATAACCCGATGGTGTTTGCCGGCCAGGCCGCTGTAACAGATATTTTAACAGGGGGAAGATTTGAATTTGCAGTAGGTCGCGGTCATGCTTGGGTGTTCCCTAAAGCCTCTATCCCGCTAGAAGAATCAAGAGGCCGCTTTGTTGAATCGCTTGAAATTATCGAAAAAGCATTGGAAGAAGAAGTATTCTCTTATCACGGAAAGTATTACGACGTAGAGAATGTGAGAGTAGTTCCGCGCCCAACGAAGAAACCAAGAATTTTTACAGGCGGAGCGAGCAACCATAATTATGAGCTTGCCGGGAAAAAAGGCTGGGGGGTACTGATCACCCCAATGCTGCCGTTAGAGCACGTATTAGGCCAGCTTGATATTTATCGCAAGTCATGCAAGGAGCACGGAAATACGCCGGACATCGTTTACGTTCAAGCGTTATATCTCGATGACGACGGCGAGAGAGCCAGGAAAGAAGCAGAACCATATATTTTACAGTTCATGAAAGGAAATGTGTCACCGGCAAAAGAGCTTCCTCCTAAAGAAGAAATGATCAAAAAGGACTTTGGCTTCTATGCTAGCGGCGCCTTAGAGTCATTAGCGGATATTCCATATCAAAAATTAATTGATGACGAGTATGTATGGGTTGGATCTCCAGATGAAATTCAACCAAAAGTTAAGAAAGTCATTGAAGCTTGCCCTGATTTATCGGAAATTGCCCTGCTCTGTACGTATGCGGGAATGGAGCATTGGAAAACAATCCGTACACAAGATTTATTCAGCCAGCAAATTATGCCTCATTTTCAAGAAAATAAAGAAGAAGCACTCGTTCGTTACTAACAAAATAGAAGGCTGCTTCAAGAAGAGGGACGTGTTGAGGCAGCCTGAACAAAAAGAAAGAACGGAGTGACAAAGCGTGAACCAATTAATAACAGGAAAAATCATTCAGGGAGAAGGAAAAGCAAAACATCTTGGTTTTCCAACGGCCAATGTTCTTTGTCATTGTAAATTACTAAATGGGGTATATGGCGTCATTATACGGCTTAGGAATGAACGATATGCGGGCATCATGAATATCGGAAATAAGATTACGTTTCATGACCAGTTTCCCACTTCAATAGAGATTCACATTTTTGATTTTAATAAACAAATATACGGTGAAATGATTGAGGCAGAGATTGCCTTCTTTATTAGGGAAGAGCAAAAGTTTCCTTCTGTGGAAGATTTAATTACTCAAGTAAAGGAGGATATTGCCTATGCACGTAGCCGATTTGCAAAAACGGGCATCCGGGTGTCGAGTTGAACAGATTATTCATTTGCCTGACAAAAAATTCGTCGACTGGTGTGGCGAGCATTATGCCATTAATCGGGGGGTGTTCAATGTTATTGACCGCTGGTTTTTTGATTATGGATTGACGAACATTTTACAGAGGCGGCAAACTATGGTGCAGTTTTTGCAACATTTTCATACTGTCAATAAGGTGGATTCCAAAAAAATGTATGTTCAATTCGGAAAAGGCGGAGTGAAGAAGAGCCTTTATTATTTTGTAAATCAATGTTTAAAATAAGTAAAAACAAAATAATGAGGGTGATATTGTAGCCATGAAAGCAAGCGATTTGAGTTTAGACCACTTTATAAGCATCTCAGAAAGACCTGGCATGAGAATGAAAGAATTACAGCTAACACTTACTAGTGCAGATGCCATTGCATTGCTTCGCAGAGATTTAATTAATGCATTAGGCATCCAAAGGGCCAAAAGATTTTTGCTTAGATACGGTTATCACTGTGGGGCTCACGAAGCAAGAATATTGAAGGAGGCTATTCAGTGGCAAGATGCTTTGGAATGGCTGATTGCCGGGTCTAAAATGCACCAGTTAACGGGGCGGGCCTTTTCTTATCCGGATACCTTCCGTGTTGATATGAAAAAAGGTACATTTGATGTTTCAGGATACTGGAATGATTCCTATGAAGCCAAGCAGCATCTTGCCTATTTTTCGGAACATATTGAACCAGTTTGTTACTATTTAGTCGGTTATGCCAGCGGATACACCAGTGAATGCATGGAAAAGCAGATTATTTTTAAAGAAGTAAAGTGTAAAGGAAAAGGTGATGACCACTGCAGCTATGTGGGTAAAACAGTAGAAGAATGGGGAAAGGAAATCGAAGAAGATCTCCTTTACTATCAAGATGAAGATATGTCAGCTGAACTCGATCAAATGTATCGAAGAGTGGAACAGCAAAAAGAAAGATTAGAGATTGGCTATTCGTTAAGCCGCAGCCTGACACAAGCGATGCTCCAAGAAAAAGGACTGCCTGCTTTTGCTGAAATATTAGGAAAGAGCCTTCACTGCCAAGTGCTGATTGAAAACAAAGACTTTGAATCCATTGCTCAATATAGTGTAAGCCCCGGGCTCGATCAATATATGACGGTGAAAAATCTGGAGAAGAAGGCTAAGGATGAGCTTAGAAACCACTCTGTCATTGAGAGAGAACTGAAGAACAAAACATTTAGGCTTCTAACAACAGCTATTATTATGAAAAATAACGTTTATGGCTATATTACCATCGCTTTAAATCAGAAAAACGACGATTTCTACACAGATTTACTTGAGCGTACAGCGACTACTGCTGCTTTATATATTCAAAATGAGCGAGTAGCGGTTGAAACGGAGCAACGCTTAAAAGGAGATTTATTAGAGCAGCTGCTCAATAATAAAGAAGTAAAACCTCAGGAAATACATGCCCGTCTTTCTTTGCTTGGCTATGACATTACGCAACCCCATTATATTATTCACATGGAAATAGAAAGTGAGAATAAAACAAAAAAGACCTCGCTAAATTCAGAATATTTTAAAATATACAACAAACTAACAGATATTTTTAATCATGAACTAAATAGAAATGGAAGCCATGCTTTGATGCTCCCCAAATTAAATACCGTACAGGCGATTGTTTCAAAAAAATATATTGATGGAGAAGGGATAACCATTAAGAAACTGGGGGAAAGGCTGCTTCAAAAGATTGGAGGTACACATCAGCAAATCTATATTGGAATCAGCGAGGAAACGACCCACGTTTCAGAATTTCATAAAAAAATAGAAGAAGCGAAAAAAGCAGTAGAGCTGGCTAAAGTAAGATATTCCAGTTCGAAGGTAATCCTAGCAAGTGAATTAGGGCATTTAACTTTATTTTTAAGTGCAAGGGCCCCAGAAGAACTGGAAGCATTTGCTGTGGAAAAACTGTATTCCATTTTGGATTACGATCAAAAGAAAAACTCAGAGCTTGTTGTTACGCTGTTTTATTATTCGCAAAATGAATTTAATTTACATAAAACAGCCAGAAAAATGTCCATTTCCATTAGTGGAATGAGGTATCGGCTGCAAAAGATTGAGGAGCTGCTCAATTTGAGCTTAGCAGATTCCAGCTGCCGGTTTGAAATTCAACTAGCTCTTCAGATTCTATTAATGCTTGGAAAGATCCATATGTAGTTGATGATATGGCCATCAGAGTTCTCAATTGTATTAAAAACTATTATTAACGAACAGCAGGGGGAGAAAAATGTTAAGTAAAGAGGATAACCAATTATTAACTCAAACAGGGCCAGGTACACCGATGGGAGAAATGTTTCGCAGATATTGGATTCCGGCTTTACGATCTGATGAATTAGAAAAGGATGGGAAGCCGCAACGCGTTAAATTGTTAGGGGAAGATTTAGTTGCTTTTCGTGACACCGAAGGAAAAGTAGGTTTGATTGATGAAAGATGCCCGCATCGCGGCACGTCTTTATATTTTGGCATTAATGATGGCTGTGGTATTCGCTGTATGTATCACGGATGGAAATTTGATACAAATGGAGATTGTACAGAAATTCCTTCTGAAGCGAAGGATGGGAAGTTCAGACAATCTATCAAACTAAAAAGCTATCCAGTGGAAGAGGTGAGCGGCATTATCTGGACGTACATGGGACCGCAAGAAGATCAGCCGCCATTTCCAGAATTTTATTGGATGAATCTTCCAAATGAAAATAAGTTAGTCGAACGGGTTTGGCAGGAATGCAACTATGCCCAAGTAATGGAAAATGACTTGGATTTTGTCCATGCCGCGTTCCTGCATAAAGCCCATAATAAGCAAACAGTAGAGGAAGGTATTTTAAGCAGTGATTTAGGGATCGATCCTGATCATCCTCTCGTGAAAAATCCTCCGGTTAAGCAGGCCGTAGAAGACGCAAATTACGGTAAACGCTGTATTGCCGTTGGAATCGGTACAGAAGAAGAGAATGCTTTTATGGAAATCCATTATATTTTTCCATTCTACACATACCCGCCAAGATTCGGTGGGGAAGATGGCATGTGGCATGCCTTTATCCCCCGGGATGATTACAGCACCTGGTCCTGGGACGTTCAATTTTCCCATGACCGAGCCATTGATGTTCAAGCGCAGCATGATCGCCGCGGCTTACAATTAGATGAAGAGTTTAGGAAAAAAATAAATATGGAAAATGAGTATGGTCAAGATCGCGGCCTGCAAAAAACAGGCAATTTCACTGGCATTCGCGGGATTGCCAACCAAGATCATGCTGCTACGGAAACGATGGGTCCCATTGTTGACCGCTCGATTGAACACCTTGGAACGAGTGACCTGCCAATTATTCATATGCGCAGGCTATTGCTTCAGCAGTTAAAAGCCTTCCAACAAGGCCAAAAACCGATGCAATTGGATAATCCATCATTAAAAACGCTATATAGCGATGGACTATATGATGATAACCAAAAGACGTGGCAGGAAGCTTTTCCGATGAAAGAGCAATTTAACATAAAAGCGGCTGCGAAACAGTGAATCATAATGAATGAGAAAAGATTTGCTGGTTATACATCATTCCGTTATTTAGAAGCGAACAAAGACTATAAACTGTATGATTTGGCGGATGAGATCGATCGAGTTCCGCTCTTCTCTTTAGAGCTCACAGTGGAGGAAGAAGAAAAGGTACAGGATATTTTCACTAAACATCCGATTGTTTCGATGCGCGATCACGGTTTTATCGTACCAAGACAGTATAAAGACATTCTCCCGTATTGCAGTGATTTGCACACCTCCTTTCATTATGAAGGAATTTCTAAGTCGGGAGTGGATGTGATATTTGAAAATTTCATGGATGGCATTTCTACTATTACATCCAAAAATGGCCTGAAGTGGCAGGATGTTATTTACTTGCTTGGCATTCGGTATGCTGATATCCAAAAGCAACAGACTGTTTATATCGCCAGCACCTATAACGATCTCACAAAAGCTAAAAGAAAAAAGCAAGTAGCACTCCTGCCGTCTTTAGAGGCGGCCAGCATTTTGGAAAATGAAGTGGATCGGGTGGATATTTTATATGGATTCGGCATTCGATGCATGGGCATTACATACAACGAGGCCAATACTCTCGGTTCGGGACTCGTCGAGAAGCATGATGGCGGATTAACCAACTTTGGCCGCCGGGTCATCAAGCGAATGAATCAGATTGGTATGTTAATTGATATTTCCCATTGTGGAGATCAGACGAGCCTGGATGTCATCGAAACAAGCGATGACCCTGTTTTAATGACACATGCGGGAGCCCGTGCTTTATGGCATACCCCTCGAATGAAACCAGACGATGTATTGAAAGCCTGTGCAGAAAAGGGCGGCGTCATCGGAATATGCGCGGCGCCGAATACGACATTAACGAAAAGCTCGCCTTCTCACACGATTCATTCTGTCATGGAGCATTTTGAATACATTGCTGATTTAGTAGGCATCAATCATGTTGGAATGGGGCCGGATACATTCTTTGGTGATCATGTGGCCTTACAGCATGCATTTGATAACATGCTGGGCATTTCTGCTTCGCATAGCGGAGAAGAATTCACAGAGTCCTCCTATGTAGAAGGATTAGAAAATCCATCGGAAGCGATGAAAAACATGATCGGCTGGCTCGTAAAAAATCATTATTCAAAGAAGGACATTGCTAAGGCAGCTGGAGGCAATACGATGAGAGTCATAAAGAAAGTATTAACCTAATGGAAGGAGGGACCAAATAGTGGAAAGCTCAGTAGCTATTGTTACAGGTGCTGGACAAGGATTAGGTCTGGCGATTGCGAAAAAATTTCTTTCGGAAGAAAAGAAAGTCGTTTTTGTGGATGTGAATGAACAGTTATTAAATGAAGTACGCTCCTCTTCTTTTCTAACAGACTATGATCCTTCCCATTCTATGTTTTTAACAGTCGATGTGGCAGACGTTCAAGCGGTTAAGAACAGTGTCAAAATGATTGTGGAGTCATGGGGCCGGATTGATATTTTAGTAAATAATGCAGGTGTCCGCAAAGAAACAGCGATTGAAGGCATTACAGAAGAAGAATGGAACCTTATCTTATCCGTTAATCTCGGCGGTACGTTTTTCTATTCTCAAGCTGTATTGGAAACAATGAAAAAACAGCAAAAGGGGCGCATTATTAATATTTCATCTTTTGGCGGCCAGGCAGGCCCTCTGACTTCTGGAGCGCATTATTGTGCATCCAAAGCAGGTCAGCTTGTGTTAACAAAAGTATTTGCCAGATCGTTGGCAGATCAAGGAATTACGGTCAATACGGTAGCGCCCGCAGCCATTGAAACACCAGAGATGGATAAAATGGATTCAGATGTTCTAGAAAAAATGAAAGCAGGAATTCCTGTTAAGCGATTTGGGAAATCAGAGGAGGTAGCGGATATGGTTTCTTATCTTGCTTCAGATGCAGCTGGTTATGTTACTGGTTCTACATTCGATATCAATGGCGGTTTGCTTATGCGTTAAACAAATAAAGGGGGTTCATACAGTGGGAGAGATTAAACATGGAGCACCACAAATTCCAACACCATTACGGGTATTTATGACATTTGAATCGACAGGCTGGTTTGATACCAATCAAGAGCAGAAAGAAAAAGAGATTTTGCCACAGCTTAATGAGATTTTAGAAAGCTGGAAACAAAATGGATCAAAGCTGTTAGGAACATTTGATAGAGATATTTTAACAGCCGGGCATGCAGGACCTGTCCACTGGCACGCTTGCTTTTTATACGATATCCCTAATTTGCAAACGGTGACAGATATGACGCATTCTTTTCGTGCAGCAGGTCTTGATCGTTATTTTCGTCTGGAAGCTTCCATCGGTCGGCCGTTTTTCTTATTAGAAAGATAATAAATAAACAAAAAACCGAAGAGAAAAACAACGATCTTCTCTTCGGTTTTCTAAATAAGGAGTGGGGAAATGAAGAAAGTTCTTTCTTTTATTTTCGCAATATTTTTAATGTTTTTACTTTCAGCCTGCAATTCCAATGAAAAAACTGGAGCTTCCGACGGAAAAGGCCCTATTAAACTAACATATGCTTTTTTCGCACCTGCTAACACGTTTCCAGCTGTGCAAATGGAGGAGTGGAAAAAACAATTAGAAGAGCGAACGAATGGAAAAGTAAAAGTAGAACTATTTCATGGAGGATCTTTACTAGAGGCCAATAATATGTACGATGGAGTGGCCAGCGGTACAGCTGACATTGGCTTAACTTCCACTTCTTATGAGCCTGGCCGCTTTCCTCTTTTAGCTATTTCTGATATGCCTTCCGGTTATAAAAATGCCACAGTGGCAAGCAAAGTAGTAGCCGATTTGGTTGAACAGTATCCACCCGAGGCTTTAAAGGATTTTAAAATTATTACGACATTTGCCACTGAGCCAGCTTACATTCAAAGTAAAAAACCAATTTCCTCATTAAAAGACCTCAAAGGAAAACAACTTCGCATTGCCGGGGCCTTAACACCGATTATGGAAAAACTAGGAGCAGCGCCTGTCGGCATGTCACAGGCGGAAGTGCCCGAGGCATTGCAAACAGGGATTGTTGACGGCTATGTTTCTTCAAGAGAAATTTTAAAAGACTCTAAGTTAGCTGAAATGGTAGGCTATACAACTGACTATCCGCTTGCTTTAAATACCTTTATTGCGGTGATGAATAAAGACAAATGGGATAGTCTTCCAAAGGATGTACAGCAAGTTATTGATGAATTAAATCGAGAAATGACCGATTTTACTGGCGAGTATTTGGATCATCATGTGCAAGAATCTCTCAAGTGGAGTAAAGAAAATCACGACCACAAAATTGTTCAGTTGTCTGCCAGTGAGAAAGCGGCATGGGATAAACAATTAAAAGATATGCAAATCAAATATGTCAGGAAAACCGAAAAAGAAGGTCAGCCGGCTAATGAATATTTTAGCAAGATGGAAGAATTAATTAAGAAGCATAACGAAGAAAGCAAATAATCATTTATGTACAAGGAGGTGAACAGATGGAAAATAAACAGGCGATTTCGTTGGAGGAAGAAAAATCTCAGCCGATCGATTTGGAGGAGACAGCGAACCTTGAAAGTGAATCGAATGTGTTTTTTAAAATGATAGACCGTTTAAACCAAGGCTTGGCCATTCTGGCCGGTCTTGCTCTCGTTTGCATGATGTTATTAGTAGTGTTTAATGCCGTTAAGCGGCTTTATTCTGATCCAATTGCAGGTACGGTGGAACTCGTTAGTTGGCTTGGTGCGATCACGGCCGTATTTTCGCTTGGATATGCCCAACTGCATAGAGGCCATGTGTATATTGATCTCCTCGTTAATAAGTTGCCAAATAGGAGCCAAAAAATTATTCATTCGTTTATGAATGTGCTCAGTATGGGCTTTTTCTTAATAGCCGCTTGGCAGATTGTTTCATACGGGCTGGATCTAATGAACAGCGGCGTTGTCTCTGAAACGATACAGGTGGCTTTTTATCCGCTTGTCATTCTTTGTTCTGTGGGGTTTTTCAGTTTAGTAATGGCAATCTTGAAAGAAACTATTTTGATTTGGAGGGAGGTGGCATAATGGACCCTAATCTATTGGCCCTCATAGGGATTACTGTCTTGTTCGTCTTTATGTTTCTGCGAATGCCGATCAGCTTTGCCATGTTCATCGTAGGGTTTGTGGGCATCTTGCTCGTTGCTTCTCCACAAGCTGCTTACAACGTATTAAGCGCTGATTTATGGAATCAATTTTCCAGTTATTCATTAAGTGTTGTGCCGCTTTATATTTTAATGGGTGAAGTGGTTTTTCGAACAGGTATTACCGAAAAACTTTTTCAGGCAGCCTATAAATGGATTGGTCATTTGAAGGGGGGAATGGCGAGCACGACTATTCTAGCTAGTGCTGGTTTTGCTTCCATTTGCGGTTCCAATTCAGCAACGGCTGCCACTATGGCGACCATGTCCCTTCCAGAACTTGATAAGTATAAGTATGATAAGGCACTTAGTACAGGGAGTATTGCAACAGGAGGTACGCTTGGCATTATTATTCCCCCCAGCACGGTCTTGATCGTCTTGGCACTGCAAATGGAACAGTCCGTTAAGGAATTATTTGTGGCAAGCATCGTGCCGGGACTCTTGCTTACAATTCTCTTGATCATGACAGTCGTGTTTATCTGTCGAAGAAATCCGGAATATGGGCCTGCTGGTGAGCGTTCTACTATGAAGGAAAGAATGGCTTCGCTCAGGGATGTTATCCCAATTGCTCTTCTGTTCGTATTCGTAATCGGCGGTCTGTACAAAGGCTGGTTTACTCCCACTGAATCTGGTGCATTTGGTGCATTCGGAGCGATTGTTTTGTCTATCGTCATGAAAAAAATAACATGGAGAAAATTTCAAACAGCAATGTCCGGTACTCTTAAGTCTTCTGCCATGGTGTTGATGTTAGTAGTTGGAGCCATGGTATTTGGCCGGTTTTTAACGATTACAAGGCTGCCATTTACTGTGGCTGAATGGGTTAATCAGCTTCCTGTTCCGCCGATTGTTGTGTTGCTTGCGATTTTGCTTATTTATGTCATCGGCGGTTCCATCATGGATGCACTTGGCTTTTTAATTATTTCTATTCCTATTTTCTATCCAACAGTCGTTGCACTCGGATATGATCCGGTTTGGTTTGCCGTCATACTTTGTGTCGTAACGAGTATGGGAGCCATTACTCCACCAGTTGGTGTCAATGTCTTTGTCGTGCAGGGGTTAACACCTCAGACTCCTGTTACGACCGTATTCAAAGGAGCTTCTTATTTTTTGGTTACGTATATTCTGTTTATTGGATTACTGATTCTTTTTCCTCAAATCATCTTATTTTTTGTTTGATTGACCTGGCAACTCTCCATTCGCGGGACAGGATCTATTTCTGTTTTTAATAAAAAGCTCTGTTAAAGGTAAATGCTGTTTTTTAATCGTTGATTGTAACGGAAGGCGGCGACTCCAGCGGGAAAAGCGTGTCCTGGTGAGACCCCATAGGAGTGCATGCGACGAGGAGGCTCACGGACCGGACCGACCGCGGAAAGCGTCCGCCTGCAGTGAAAATCAACAAACAAGTATAACAAAGCCAATAAAAAAGGAGGAAGAGCAAGTGACGTTAATGGAATTTTTACAAGACATCCTCGAGGAAGAAGAACTGAAATTAGTAGGGGAAGAGCCTGCTTTTGCTTTTTTGTTGGAAGAGTTAAAGGAGCATGAAGAATGAGTGATATTCTTTTTGACACAATTGAAACCGTTGGGGAATTAGTGAGGAATAAAAAAATTTCGCCAGTAGAGTTAACGAAGCTAACGCTTGAAAGAATTGATCTTCATGAACCAGGACTCTCCGCTTTCATCACCATAACGAAAGAAGAAGCTCTTGTGCAAGCAAAGGAAGCGGAAAAAGAGATACAAAAAGGAAATTGGCGAGGTCCGTTACATGGTGTTCCAATTGCTGTGAAAGACTTGCTGCAAACAAAAGGAGTTAGAACAACAGGGGGATCAAAAATATTTGAACAGTGGATTCCTAGTGAAGATGCTTTCGCTGTGCAAAAGTTAAAAGAAGCAGGAGCAGTGATTGTCGGAAAAGCAAATTTGCATGAATTTGCCATGGGAGCGACAACGGAAAACCCCCATTATGGGAGTGCAAAAAACCCTTGGGACCTTACAAGGATACCAGGAGGATCAAGCGGAGGATCGGCCGTAGCAACAGCAACAGGGATGGCATTTGCAGCAGTCGGAACAGATACAGCGGGGTCGATTCGATTGCCGGCAGCTATGTGCGGGACGGTTGGATTCAAACCAACATATGGCCTTGTCAGCCGAGAAGGATGTTTTCCATTTAGCTGGTCACTCGACCATATTGGGCCGATGACGAGAACTGTAAAAGACGCTGCCATTATGCTTGAGGCAATGAAAGGATATGATCCAAAAGATTTTTCCTCTGTCAAAAAAGATCAAGAAGTGCTGTTCCGTCACTCATTGACAGATCTACAAGGAATCAAACTCGGTTTTCATGAAGCTTATATGTTTGCGGGAATAGATGAGAGCATCAGAAGGGTGATAGACCGGGCTTTCGAACATTTAAGAGCGCTGGGAGCAGAAATTGTTCCGATTGAACTGCCGGGAATAGAGCGGGCTCTTGAGGCACTAAAAGTGATTGCCCAATCAGAAGTGGTCTCTTTCCATGAGCCGCTGCTAAAAAAATACGGAGATCTTTATGGAGAGGACTTAAAATACCGCTTCCAATTCGGCCGTGATATTTCTGCAACTGCCTACATTAATGCTCAGCGGATAAGGAAGCAATTTGTCAGAAAAACATTGGAACAAATGCAAGGAATAGACGCGCTTGTCGGCCCAACAAACGTAAAGCCTCCTTTTGAAATCGGCACGATGGTTCCAGAGCAGGCAATCAGCAATATGTTCACACTTGGAAAAACGCCGCTTGCCAATATATTAGGTTTTCCTGCTTTATCTGTTGCTTGTGGGTTCATAGAAGCGAATCTTCCTGTTGGCCTTCAGTTAATTGGGAAACCTTTTTCTGATCAAAAAGTTCTCCAAATAGGAGATTGCTATGAAAAATCGGAACAATGGGCGAAGGCATTGAGAGGAAATACGCATTATTTTTCTAAAGAAGCGAGCAGCTAATAAGGGCTAAGCCTCATTGGAAGATAGTTAACTTTTCAAAAAAAGAAAATGAGGAGGAGAATGAGATGAAGATTGCCGTACTTGGCGGTGGAAATGGCGCCTATGCAGCCGCGGTCGATTTAACAGAGCAAGGCCATGAGGTTCGGTTATGGAGACGAGACAAGCAGGCATTCCAAGAGGTATTAAATACACAATCTATTCAGTTAAAGGATGCAAAAGGAATACGAGATGTTTCATTAAAATTGGCTACACCTGACTTAAAGTCAGCTATTGAAGGGGCAAAGCTTATTGTCATTCCTTTGCCGGCTACTACCCAGCAGTCACTCGCCAAGCAGCTTGCTCCCGTTCTTGAAGAGGGGCAAGTGATTTTCCTGCCACCTGGAACATTCGGCAGCTATGTCATGTCAAAAACTCTAATAGAAGCCGGCTGCAAAGTAAATGTTCTATTTGCAGAAACAGGCACGCTGCCTTATCTGGCAAGAAAGTATGATGAACGAACAGTCTCCGTTTCCGGCCGGGCAACACGGCTTCCAACCGGTGTATTTCCAAGTGATCAATTCAGCAAAGCCTTTGAAATATTACAAGAAGCTTATCCAGCGGTGGAGCTTATCGAGGATGCACTTGATGGGGCGCTGATGAATGCCGGTCCTATTATTCACCCACCCTTAATATTAATGAACGCCGGTCCCATTGAGCATTTTGACAAGTGGGATATACATGATGAAGGCACACAGCCAGCGATTCGAAATGTTCATAAGGCCCTCGATGCCGAAAGAATTAAAATTCGTGAAGCGCTAGGATACAAAGCGCCTCATTTTCCACTCGACGATCATTATAATCCAGACGGTGAAGAATGGATGTATGGAAACGGTGCCCATGAAAAGCTTGTAGATGGAGAAGATTGGTTCGAACCGCTCGAGTTAAAGACCCATCGCTATATGAGAGAGGACGTTGCTTGTGGTCTTGCTTTTCTTGTGTCGCTTGGTGAGTGGCTGAATATCCCCGTTCCAACAGCGGCTGGGCTTTTGGCCATTGCTTCAAGTGTAATCGGAGAAAATCTGCGAGGGACTGGAAGAACAATTGAAAGCTTAGGACTTGCCAATAAAACGAAAGACGAAGTACAAGAGCTGTTGCGAAAAGGAATGGTTCAATATGAAGTCAACTAGGGGAATCATTGCCATTGCCGGAGCTGGACGAATGGGGAGAGGGATTGCCTTAACTTTTGCTTATCAAGGGTATCGGGTGGGTCTTATCGATGTTAAAGAAAGAGGAGAGAATGAATTCCAGCAATTAAAATTAGCGGCATTTACTGAAATGGAGAGCCAGCTTCACCTTCTAGCAGCAGCAAATGTGTTCCCAAAGGAATCTGTTTCTTCTTTATTAGATCAGATTTCGATTGGTTCTATACAAGACCAAATGGATATCTTGCAGGGGGCTGATGTGCTCTTTGAGGCAGTGCCTGAAATATTGGAGGTGAAAGAAAAAGTCTTTGCTCGTTTATGCCCCCTCTTTCCAGAGAATATGCTTATCGCTTCAACAACCTCTTCTTTTTCGGTAAATCATTTAGCGGGGTTTGTTACTGAGAGAGGTCGATTTATGAATACACATTGGCTCAATCCCGCCTACTTAATTCCGCTGGTTGAAGTAAGTCCAGGCGATGAAACGAGTGAAGAAGCGTTGCAAGCGATGTTCCAGCTTCTTGAAGGCGTGGGAAAAGTGCCTGTTATGTGTGCTCCTTCTCCAGGCTTTATTGTTCCAAGAATTCAAGCGTTGGCCATGAATGAAGCTGCCCGTCTTGCAGAGGAGGGCGTCGCTTCCATTGGAGACATTGATAAAGCTTCCCGGATTGGCTTCGGCTTGAGATTTGCCGTGCTTGGGCTATTAGAATTCATTGATTGGGGCGGTGCCGATACCCTTTTCCATGCGAGTCATTATTTAAGAAATTCATTGAAGCAAGACAGATTTGCGCCACCGAAAATAATTGAGAACAAAATGGAAACAGGAGATATTGGGATGAAAGCACAGCGAGGATTTTATTCATTTGATGATCAGAATGTCGATGAATATCAAATAGAGACTTTGCGAAAATTTATTGATTTGCTGCAGCATCTAGGATTCATTGCTTCCCCTAAAGAAGCTTCTCTTACGGTTAGGGAGGAGGGAATAAAAAAACACTAAAATATGGGAGATATGCTAGTGAACATTCGTCAGTGGTTCAATTCAGAACACTATAATTTTTGAGAGGTGAGTAATTCTATGAAAAGCGAGACGAATAAGAAAATGGGAAGACGTGCTGCTGTTGCTGCGACATTCGGGTCCGTTATTGAATGGTATGACTTTTTCTTATATGCTACGGCTTCGGCATTGATTTTTCCAAAGGTGTTTTTTCCTGATGCCGATCCTTATCTAGCAACCTTGCAGTCTTTTGGAGCATTTGCGATCGGCTTTTTTGCTCGTCCGGTTGGTGCCGCAATTTTTGGTCATTTCGGCGATCGGGTCGGACGTAAAAATGCACTCGTGCTGACGATGTTTTTAATGGGATTCAGCAGTTTGGCTATGGGACTTTTGCCTACTTATCACAGCATCGGCATGTGGGCACCTACCTTGCTCGTTCTGTTACGTTTAATTCAAGGAATCGGAGTAGGAGGAGAATGGGGAGGAGCAGTTTTGCTTTCGATGGAATGGGGACAAAAGAAGAGGCAGGCTTTAATGGCCAGTTGGCCGCAAATGGGAGTGTCCGCGGGCCTTTTATTATCTTCTCTCGTTATTTCATTGATCATGTATATATCGGGTGACGGTTTTTATACGTGGGGGTGGCGCATACCTTTTCTCTTTAGCGTCGTTCTGCTTGTCATGGGGTTGATTATTAGAGCAAAAATACCCGAAACTCCTTCTTTCAGAAATGTACAAGAAAAACAAAAAGTGTCTCGTATGCCTGTAGTAGATGTAATCAAACAACATCCAAAGGAGATCATTTTAGCTGCTTTAGTCCGGCTATCTGAAAACGGCCCTTTTTATGTCTATACTGTATTGATGATCAATTATGGAATCGAAACATTTGCGGTCGATAAGCAGTTTTTAGTGAACGCTAACACAGCAGCAAGCTGTGTAATGGTTTTTTGTATTCCTTTATTCGGTTACCTGGCTGATCGGTTTGGGATTAAGAAGATGTATTTAATCGGCGTAGCGGTTACTTTCCTTTGGGCATTCCCGTATATTGGACTGATTAATACAGGTGTTCCTATGGTCATTTTCTTAGCTACTGCTTTATCCATGATTCCTCATAGTATGCAAGTTGGGCCTCAAGGAGCGTTAGTTGCCCAAAGCTTTCCTGCTAGATTACGCTATAGCGGATTGTCACTAGGCTCCCAATTTGGATCAATTATCGCCGGAGGGGTAGCACCGCTTATTTGTACATTCCTTTTACATGAATTCGGCACTGCTTATGCTGTTAGCGGTTATATTGTTTTCGCTGCCATCGTTACGTTCATCGCCTCACTTCTACTTAAAAGCTATGCTGGAGCGGAGGAAGCACAGGAAGAACATGAGAGGGAAATTTCGTCTGCTGCATCTTTACACTAAAGCATCCGGCGATGTATCGAACCAGACAGAAAATCCAACTGTTTCATACTAAATTATCTGAATTATCAAACCTGTTAGTATATTGTGAAAACTGTTTTGAGAATTTAGAATGAAATCATAAGTAAAGTTTAAGACAATGTTGAAAGCGTTAACATGATGGCTCGTTTAATACGGCACTTTAGAGTAAAGGAGGGGAGACTAATGGCGAAGTATACCATCGTCGATCAAGAGACGTGTATCGCCTGTGGGGCCTGTGGAGCGGCCGCCCCTGAAATTTTTGATTATGACGATGAAGGAATTTCCTATGTAATTCTTGATCAAAATGAAGGAACGATGGACGTGCCTGAAGAATTGATCGATGATCTGGAAGAAGCATACGAAGGATGTCCAACAGAGTCAATAAAAGTAGCAGATGTCCCTTTTCACGGAAATCCACTGAAGTATGAAGAAGCAATCTGAAAGGGATTTATCTTTTTTAATGCAGGGATTGTGCTTTTAGCCTGGTTGATATAAATCAATAAATTAAAATAAGAGATTCACTAGAGGAGGAATTCAAATGATCGAGTCTGTTGCTAAGAATAAGCGTGTTGTGGAAATCTATGAAAGCTTTGTTAAGCATATGAAGAACTTTCTGGATGAACAGCAAATCAATCATGAAGAATATACAAACTTCGTAAATTGGGCAAATCGCCTAGGTACAAGCGGTGAAATTCCTTTGTTTCTAGATGTGTTCGTTGAAACACATGTACTTGAATCAAAATATAAAACTCTTCCAGGAACAGAGCCTTCTCTTCTTGGTCCATATTTTGTAGAAGGAACGCAGTTGTTAACGGAACAGCCTTTTGTTATCCCGCAAAGACCAGATGAAAAAGGGGAAAAACTAGTATTTCGTGGAAATGTCAGCTCTGTGAATGGCCAGCCGCTGCCTAATACAAGAGTAGAATGGTGGCAGGATGATGCGGACGGATTCTATTCTAATTTTGACTCCGATGCGCCTGATTTTAATTTACGAGGTCATTTCTATACAGATGAAAATGGTCATTTTGAAGTGCATTCGATCGTACCGGTTCCTTATCAAATCCCAACAAACGGTCCAACAGGAGAATTTGTAAGGGCTGCCGGCTATCACGCTTATCGGCCGGCCCACCTGCATTTAAAATTCGAGAAAGAAGGTCATGAAGCTCTGATTACGCAAGTATTCTTTGAAGGGGATGAGTGGCTCGAAACAGATGTAGCTAAAGGGGTTCGTTCTTCTTTGCTTACTAAGCTGATAGATAAAGGAGAATATAAAGAAGCTTCGTTAGATTTTGTTATGCGAACTGAATAAGGAAGGGAAAAGAAGGAAGAGAAGCTCTTCCTTCTTTTTCTTCCTAGATAATAGAATCACTAATTTTTTGAAAGGGATGGAGATATGGGGAGAAATGCACTGTGGACAAAAGATTTTTTATTTCTATCACTCGCCAACTTTTTTTTATTTTTAGCTTATTATGCTTTGCTCGTTACGCTCCCCTCAGCCGCCATCCAACACTATAATGTATCAGGGGCAACAGCCGGACTGTTTACAACGGTTTTACTGGGAGCCGCTATCGTCGTAAGGCCGTTTACCAGCCGCTGGATTGAACAACATGGAAAGCAGGCTATCTTCCTTATTTCATTGTTGATTTTCGTTTGTTCTTCGATTGCTTATAGTTTTTTTTCTTCCATTATACCTTTGCTCTTTATTCGATTTATCCATGGACTTGGATTTGGGATTGCCACTACTGTCACCATTGCTATTGTCGCTGATATTGTACCTGATTCTCGGAAGGGGGAAGGGATCGGTTATTTTATTATGTCATCCAATTTAGCGATGGTGATAGGGCCTTTCATCGGTTTAAGGATATTGGATGGGTTTAGTATTCATAGTTTGTTTTTTGTGTCGGCATTTTTTTCTTTGTCTGCCTTTCTTTTAGGCTGTACAGTACGACTGCCTAAAGAACAGCAAGTTACACCATTGCCAGGCTCAAAAAAATTTTTTGCCTTCGAAAAAACGACGATTCCGATTGCCATTACAGGAGCCTTTTTTTCTTTCGCTTATTCTTCTGTTCTATCTTTCATGCCGGTATTCGCTGATGAGCGGGGACTAGCGAGAGAAGCGGGTTATTTTTTTGCTGTGTATGCCACTGTTTTAATGATAAGCAGACCTTTTACGGGCAGATGGTTTGATGCGCATGGAAAAAATGTTATTGTTTTTCCATCGATTCTCTTATTCGCATCAGGAATGTTTTGTCTCGGAATGGCAAAAGAAGCTGTTTTATTTTTTGTTGCAGCAGGACTTATTGGTATGGGCTGGGGTACGCTTTTTCCAAGCTTCCAGACCATTGCTGTTCAAGAGGTTGAACCACATCGGCGATCCGTAGCAACCGCTACTTTCCTATCTATTTTTGATATTGGTATTGGCGGCGGTTCATTCGCTGCTGGGATATTTACAGAAAAGCTTGATATTGGTATTTTATATGCAGGCAGTTCTATCTACATTTTGCTCGGACTTTTTGTTTATTATTGGGCTCAAAAGAAAAGGGCAGTAGAAATCAAACAGGCAAGTCAAAGACAGGAGGCTTAATAAGTTTTTATCAACTGTAAAAAAGTATATGAAAGTAGCTTGGAGCTATACTTTTTTGTGGTTTATAGATAGAAAGAATATTGCTAATATTTGTGATACGAACATTTATAAGCGCAAATATTTTGTTCAGCAAAGGGTGGGGAGAAATGAAGTCGTATCAGCTGCTATTTGAGAACTTAATTGATGTAAATCCCCGTACTGGAGAAATTAAATTTAGCGACAGAAGAATGGCTCTCGTGCCTGTAGAAGCATTAGGAATTCTGCGCAGAGATTTAGTTAATACGTTAGGCATGGAGCGGGCAAAGGGATTTTTAATGAGGTACGGGTGGGCATGGGGATATCGAGACGGAGAAACCATTGAAAAAATGTTTGATTGGGACTCAAAGCAAGAGCTTATACTGGCAGGACCTTATTTGCACACCTTAGAAGGGATCGCCACCGTCGAGCAGGATGTAATTGAACTAACAGAGGAAGTTCTTTATTTTACGGGATTCTGGAAAAATTCTTTTGAAGCTGTGGAGCATATTGATCACTATGGCTGCAGCGAGGACCCAGTCTGCTGGACATTGATTGGTTATGCAAGCGGTTATTTAACTAAAACGTTTGGCAAGGAAGTATTAGTCATTGAGGAAGAGTGCCAGGGGAAAGGGGACGCACATTGCCGCTTTGTTGCAAAAACCGTTGATGAAAAGGATGAGCGCCATCAACAGGACTTGCGCTATTATAAGGCGGAATCGCTGCTGTCTGAACTAGATCATGCTTACAAAGAAGTGCAGCAGTTAAACGAAAATATCACCCGATCAGAACAAATTCAAAAGCAATTAACAGATATGCTGCTCGAAGATAAGAGTATAACAGATACGATTCGATTTCTTGCCAATACTTTGCAAAAAAGCATAGTGATTGATTATTACTTTGAGAAGTTAGAGTGTGCATTTGTCTGCTTAGCTGATGAAAAGACCTATCAAAACTGGCGAGAGAATAAAGGCGTTTATAAGGAAGGACAAAAGCAGATTGATGCGTTTTCCATTCGGGCTCACAATGAAAATCTCGGAAGTCTGGTCGTTATTGGCGACAAAGAGCTATGTCAAAAAGAACGAATGATTACTGAACGGGCGCTTACCGTTTTCTCGATACAAATGTTTCATCAGCGCAAGTTGACACAAGCGCTTTGGAGCAAAAAGGAAGATTTTTTTCAAGAAATATTAAATAATAATTACGATGAACATACTCTTCAAAGGTACACACATATTTTCAATTTTAACCCCAAAAATTCAAGCCGCATTCTTACACTGAAAGTCGATACCGATTTAAAACGAAAAGAAATTCTTCATTATATTTGTTTGTTGTATCCAGACACGGATGTGTTTTTAAAGGATCAATATATCACTTTTATATTGTCAGAAGAAGACTACTCGGAAATCGAAAGGTTTTCAATCAAGCTGCAATCCGCTATTCAAAAAGAATTCAAGCCTATAAGGATATACATAGGGGCCGGGCGTAAGGTAAATCATCTAAAAGACTTACCAAGAAGCTATGAAGATGCCTGCCATATTTGTGATTTTATCGAGGCCGCCTATCCGACTGATAGCAGGATCTCCTGCTTTGAAGAATTAGAGCCGGTTATTATGTTTTTTAAAGGCAGTAATCAACAAGAGCTGATCGAATTTTGCAAGAGGACGATCGGAGATATCATTGAGTACGATGAATTAAATCAGGGGAATTTAGTGATTACATTAAAATCTTATTTAGAGCATAATGGCAATCTCCAGCAAACAGCAGATGACTTACATTTATCAATTGCAGGATTGCGTTATCGGATAGAAAAGATCGAATCGCTTTGCCGATCTGACTTAAAGACTGGCATTGGTCGTTTTAATTGTCAATTGGCTGTCCAAGTGTATTTTGCCTTGAGAATCATTGAGGGAGATTCCCCTTTTGCTGCGTTAAAAATATAAATAGAGAAGGCCGCCTGTCCGTTCCTTTTGGAGCCGATCGGCGGCCTTTATGTGCTTTCATTGGATCAAGAATAGGACAAAATTTATACTTTACTCTCATTTAAAAGCGAAACCACAAAATATGAAACAAAACTAGAGATATACCACGTTTTTTTACAGTTCAAACTATTCTAATTATTCAGGATAATATATTTACAACATGAAAGCGCTTTATAACAAGGAGGCAAAATAAGGAGGAATAATAATGAATGCACAACAAACGGCAACCACCAACCGGCCTTTAACAGGAAAAGAATATTTGGAAAGTCTAAAAGATGGGCGTGAAATATGGATTTATGGCGAGAAAGTAGAAGATGTCACCACTCACCCCGCTTTTCGTAACTCGGCCCGTTCAATCGCCCGGCTTTATGATGCCTTGCATGATGAAAAAACAAAAAATGTTTTAACGGCCGAAACGGATACCGGCAACGGTGGATACACTCAAAAATTTTTCCAATTTGATAAAACAGCAGAGGATCTCTTAGCTTCCCGCAATGCCATTGCTGAATGGGCAAAGCTCTCTTATGGGCAAATGGGAAGGTCTCCCGATTACAAAGCGTCTTTTTTGGCAACGCTTGGTGCTGATCCTGATTATTATGCTCCTTATGCAGATAACGCAAGAAGGTGGTACAAGGAAGCACAGGAAAAGAACTTATTTTTCAACCATGCGATTATTAATCCACCAGTGGACCGTAACAAACCATTAGAAGCGGTGCAAGATATTTTTATTAAAGCAGTGGGAGAAACAGAGGAAGGGGTCATCGTTAGCGGTGCCAAGATGGTCGCCACCGGCTCCGCTCTAACCAACTATAACTTTGTGGCTCATTACGGGGCAGCTCCTATTAAGGATGAAAACATGGCCCTTTGCTTTGTAGCTTCGATGGATACGCCAGGTGTCAAACTAGTGTGCCGGACTTCGTACGAAATGAACGCGGCTGTTATGGGCAGCCCATTTGATTATCCGTTGAGCAGCCGCTTTGATGAAAATGATGCCGTGCTGGTGTTTGAGAATGCCTTAATCCCTTGGGAGAATATTTTAATTTATAAAGATGTGAAGAAGATTAATAACTTCTTTGCAGAGAGCGGATTCTTACATCGTTTTACTTTCCATGGCCTTACAAGACTAGCAGTAAAGCTAGACTTTATCGCCGGCTTATTGATCAAAGCGGTTAAGGTGAATGGAACCGACCAATTCCGCGGTGTGCAGGCGAATGTCGGAGAGGTTATTGCTTGGAAAAATATGTTCTGGGCTTTAAGTGACGCCATGGCGATGAATCCAAATGAAGGAAAGAATGGCACGGTGCTGCCAAACTTAAATTATGGGCTCGCCTATCGGGTCTTTATGTCAGAAGGCTGGCCGAAAATTAAAGAGATTATTGAAAACGTCGTGGCAGGCAGCTTAATCGTTCAACCTTCCAGCGTACGAGACTTTAAAAATCCTGAGCTCCGTTCTATCATCGATAAGCTGTACAGAGGCTCCAATGATGTAGATGCCTTAAATAAGATCAAGCTCATTAAATTGCTTTGGGACGTAGTAGGAACAGAATACGGCGGCAGACACGAATTGTATGAAAGAAATTATTCTGGAAATCACGAAAATATCCGGCTTGAAAACCTCGTTGTCGCTACTAGCAGCGGAGAGGCAGAGAGGATGGAGAAATTCGTTGAAGCGTGTATGAATGATTACGACTTAGACGGCTGGAAAAATGACACATGGATAAACCCCGACGATGTCAGCTATTTTTCAAAGTGACCAGTAAGAGAGTCCGGAAGAGTTTCACTGGCTGTTTTCAAAAAAAGCTCTATTGGAGGAGAAGTGAACAGGCCGTTAAGGAGACGCTGCATCAATCATAGGATATGGAGGGAACTTCTATGGAAGTAATCAAAAACCATAATTTAAAGCTGAAGCAATCTGTCGTGACGATCGGCGCTTTTGACGGCATTCATATTGGGCACCAGTCGCTTATCAAGAAGACGGTCAATCGGGCACGCCAGTTAAATGTTCCTGCGGTAGTCTATACGTTTGATCCTCCTCCTAGACCCTATTTTCAAAATCAAATGATTTTAACGACTGTGGAGGAAAAAGTCGGATTTTTAAAAAAGCTTGGTATCGATTATGCCATTATTGCAAGATTTGATGAAGATTACGTGGCAAGAAGTGCTGAAGACTTTCTAAAAGAATTGGAAGCCTTGTCTCCACAAGAGGTATGGATAGGGCCAAATTTTCAATTTGGAAAAGGCAAACAAGGAACAACGAAAGAATTGGCTGCCCGTTTTCATACATTTATTCATCCGCTGGTTAAGTGTGCAAACGGACAACCGGTTTCTTCTACACGAATAAGAAACTTACTTGATGAGCAGGAAGAAAAGCTGGCAAATGAGCTTCTCGGAAGAGATTTGTTTGCCGGCGCTTAAATATAGTGATTCTTGAGCGAAAGAGTCTTATAAAAAAATAAATTGAAATAGGGAGGAATTAAAATGATAGAATCTGTTGCCCAAAGTAAACGAGTGGTGGAAATCTATGAGAGCTTCGTTAAGCATATGAAGAATTTTTTGGATGAGCAGCAAATCAATCATGAAGAATATACAAACTTTGTGAAGTGGGCAAACCGTTTAGGCACGAGCGGGGAAATTCCTCTGTTTTTAGATGTATTCGTAGAAACATATGTATTAGAAGCAAAATATAAGGGCCTTCCTGGAACAGAGCCGTCGCTTCTTGGCCCTTATTTTGTAGAAGGAACTCCATTACTGAAAGAGAAACCTTTCGCCGTCCCGCAAAGACCGGATGAAAAAGGGGATAAGCTTGTATTCCGTGGCAGTGTCCGCTCCGTAAATGGAACGATTTTATCTAATACGAGAGTAGAATGGTGGCAGGATGATGCGGACGGCTATTATTCTAACTTTGATTCTGATGCTCCCCACTACAATTTAAGAGGACATTTCTATACAGATGATAATGGCCAGTTTGAAGTACACTCCATCGTACCGGTTCCTTATCAAATTCCAACGAACGGGCCAACCGGAGAATTTGTAAGAGCGGCTGGTTATCATTCCTACCGTCCAGCTCATATTCACATGAAATTTGAAAAAGAGGGCCATGAAACATTGATTACGCAAGTATTCTTTGAGGGTGATGAGTGGCTCGATACAGATGTAGCCAACGGCGTCCGTTCTTCTTTATTAACGAAGCTTGTAGACAAAGATGATCATAAAGAAGCTTCACTGGACTTCGTTATGCGGACGGAATGAGAAAGAAGTTACTGAAGAGGGAAGGGGGATAACTGCCTCTTCTCTTTCTTTGCTCACAAAAAAGCTATTTCAAAAAAATTCAACCATTTTTTGAGGGAGTAAATCCGTTCTTCTTATTTATTGAATAGCGCAAAGCTGACGAAAAAACCTTATAAAAAAGAATAAAAGAGAGCCAGAAAAGTGTTTGCTAAGTATCTGATACTCTATAGACGATTTAAGTTATACTCGAAACGTTGAGCGCTATATGATAGAATAAATTAACAAATAAGAAACTGCCTATTCATTAGCGATTAAAAGATGCCCTTTTTTAATTGAAACTAGTGAAAGAACTGGCTGTCTTAAATAACTGCTGTCAAAATTTGATAGCACTATTTAAGGCAGCCAATTTTTATTATAAGGAGTGAAAATCATGAAGATGTATATGAAAGAGATTAATAACCGCAGGTTCCAATTGGCTGACTACCCTGGAAAAAAAGGGACGATCATTGCGATTCACGGCTTAACAGGCACGCACAAAAATATGCATTATTACGCTGAGTCGTTAAAAGGAGATTACCGGTTTATTTCACTTGATTTAAGAGGGAGAGGCAATAGTTCAGAGATGGATGAGGAGCCTTCGATCTTCAAGCATGCAGAAGATATTATAGATTTAATAAAGGAGCTTAAAATTGAAAATCCCATTTTAATCGGCCATTCGATGGGTGCTTTTATCTCGACTATTGTGGCCAGCAAATTAAATTCTGTGAAAGGGATTATTTTGTTAGATGGCGCCGCTTTAATGTCTGATCATCAGCGCGATATTGTGAAGCCGTCACTTGGAAGGTTAAGTAAGCAGTATGAGTCAGCGGAAAGGTATGTGCAAGAAACAAAAGGAATTTATGAGCGTTTAGGTGTAGAGTGGTCCCCGGTATTAGAAGAGGCGGTCCGGTATGAAATTCGGGAAGCGGAGGGCCATTGGGAACATAAATCGTGCGAAGCAAAAATTTTATCTGACTTTGAAAGTTTTTATTCCTATTCTCCTAAAGAGATATGTGAAGCAATTCAATGCCCAGTTTTATTGGTATATGCCAAAGGGGAAATCGGACCATTTCCTCCTCTGTTTTACGAGGCAGACTACGATGAAACAAAAAAATATACAAAGAATATGAAGACAGTGATTTCAGACAGCAATCATTACACGATGGTATTTGAAAACAGAGAAGAAATCAATCAGATAGTAAAAGAATTTTTGCAGAATATTCGTTAAATTAGTTGTAATATTTAGAATTTAGTGTAAAATATAAATATGAATTAAATGAGCGATTGCCTATTCATTAGCTATTAAAAATTACCCTTTTTAATACTACCTAATGAACAAATGGCTGTCTTAAACAACTGTTATCTCATGAGATAGCAATGTTTAAGGCAGCCATTTTTTTGTGGCAATGGTGTAAAGCTTTCAATCGATCTTACCTTCACAATTTAATGGAATAGGATGTTGAAAATGAGCAAAGGATTAGCATATTTCAAAGAAGTATACGATAAAGTGCCAGGCTGGGTACAAAAAATGCATGATTATAGCCCTGAAGCGCTTGAGCATTACACAAGTTTGCGCGGCGGCATTATGAATGATAGCGCCCTAACAAGAAAAGAAAAAGATATTCTGCTAGTCGGCATGAATGCAGCACGGCTGTATGAGCGGAGTATGGTCTACCACACGAAAGGAGCGTTAGATGGCGGAGCGACTATACCGGAATTAGTAGAATACTTGTTGGTTTCCTATTTATATAACGGAGAGAAAGCATTAAAAACAGCTACCAAATCGTTAGAGTATGCCTTGTCATTAAAAGGAAAAGAGGTTCCTGATTTCAAAAACAATGCACAAACAGCGGAAGAACTGCTGAATCGGATGATTCAATTAATGGAGGATGAAGACACACAGTTCGCGGAAGAAGTGTTGGCCTTGATTCGTTCGGGAGAAGAAGAGCAGTTAAAAGAAAAAATAGTAAGCGATGCAGTAGTTTCCCGGAGAATGAAGCATCTTTTAATATCAGGTATTTATATTACCGAACTAAAAGGAAAGGAAGCAGGGGAGTGGATGGAAGCGGCCAGAAAACAGGGAGCTTCCGAAGCGGAATTAGCCGATGTTGGATTGATTTGTTTATTAACAGCAGGCATTCCGGCCTGGTTTGAAGCCAGTGATTCATTAATTGAAAAATAAAGGGGAAGAGGTGGTGAAAAGCATGGCGAAAATCCATGAGGACATCAAGCAAGCTTTGTCTTGTGTACAGTCTGGCCACACGCTTATGGTCGGCGGATTTGGTTTAATCGGAGCGCCTCTAACATTAATTGACGGACTGGCTGAAAGAGACGTATCCAATTTGACGATCATTAGCAACAACTTAGGGGAAGTCGGCCGGGGGTTGGGGATTCTCCTTAGACAAAACAAAATCAGGAAAGCGATCGGCTCTTATTTTACAAGCAACCGGGAAGTGGGCGACTATTATCAAAAAGGAGAAATAGAGTTGCAGCTGTTGCCACAGGGGACGTTATCCGAGTCCATGCGAGCGGGCGGAGCAGGAATTGGCGGGTACTATACGAAAACTGGTGTTGGAACCGAATTAGCTAAAGGAAAGGAAGAACGGGAGATTAACGGAGTGAAGTATATTTTTGAACCGGCCATTCGGGCAGATGTGGCATTAATCAGAGCACATAAAGCAGACACGCTTGGAAATCTTGTTTACTACAAGACAGCTCGTAATTTCAATCCGTTAATGGCCACAGCAGCCGATATCGTTATCGCCGAAGTAGATGAAATTGTTGAACCAGGCGAACTGTCACCGGAAGAAATTGTAACGCCTCATTTATTCGTCGATGGAATCGTGAAGGCACAGAAAATATTGACGAAAGCCGGGGTGGTCAGTTGTGGCTGAAAAACATACTATTCAGGAAGTGATCGCTGAACGAGCCGCCAGAGAATTAACAGGTCCTTGTATTGTTAATCTGGGGATCGGAATTCCAACATTAGTAGCCAAGTATATTGATGATAAAGATGTTTATTTTCATACGGAGAACGGCCTGCTTGGTGTAACGGATGTAGAAGAAGATGAGATCGATCCGAACCGGGTGAATGCAGGTAAATTGCCAGTTGGTGAAACGATCGGTGCCTCATTTTTCAACAGTGCAGATTCTTTTGCTATGATTCGCGGGGGTCATGTTGATGTCGCCATCCTTGGTGTATTGCAAGTGGATCAAAAAGGTATTATTGCTAACTGGGCTGTGCCGGGGAAGAACATTATGGGAGTAGGCGGCGCGATGGATTTACTTGTAGGAGCAAAGAAAGTAATTGTCACAACGACACATACAACAAAAGACGGAAAAAGCAAACTGTTAAAGGCGTGTACGTTCCCAATTACTTCAACAAGAAGTGTAGATATGATCATTACCGAGCTGGCTGTTTTTGAAGTAGCTGACGGCAAACTAAAGTTAATCGAGTTAATGCCGGGAGCGACAATAGAGATGGTACGAGAAAAAACAGAAGCAGAATTTATAGAGCAGAGGATTGATGATAATGAAGATTCATTCGCTAAATATATACGTAGTTGACCTGCCGACCATTCGTCCTCATCATTTAGCGATGCATACGATTGTCACACAAACCATTGTATTGGCGTGTATGAAGAGTGAGGATGGCATAGAAGGATGGGCGGAAGTAGCGACGATTGGTGGCACGTCTTATTCGGAGGAAAGTCCGGAAGCCATTAAGTTTAACATTGAAAAATATATTAAGCCGCTCATTATTGGGGAGAGTGCGGGAAACTTTGAGGCATTGTCTTATAAAATCGGTACGTATGTGAAAGGAAATTACTATGCAAAGGCGCTCATTGAAGCAGCAATGGTTGATTTAACTGCTAAAACAAGAAACGTTCCTGCCTACGAATTATTTGGCGGGCAATGCCACGCTTCATTACCTGTCGCCTGGACACTGGCCAGTGGTGATACAGCAAGAGACATTGAAGAGGCGCAGCGTTGTCTGGCAGAAAGAAAGCATAATATTTTTAAATTAAAAATTGGAAAGGGGGATCCAAAAACGAATGTGGCTCATGTGATTAAGATCAAAGAAGCGATTGGGGAGTCCGGTAGTGTCCGGGTTGATGTGAACCAGGCGTGGGATGAAGTGACCTCTTTGTATTGTATTGAAGCACTGGAAGATGGCGGCGTGGACCTCATCGAACAGCCACTCGTCCGTTGGAACAATGAAGGCATGGCGAAGCTTTCGGCTCGTTTCAAAGTGCCGATTATGGCCGATGAATCGGTTGGCACGATTCAAGAAGCATATCAAATGGCTAAGTGCAGGGCAGCGAACGTATTTGCTTTGAAAGTTGCCAAAGCCGGCGGTTTAACAGCGGTGAAAAAGGTGGCCGCTATTGCGGAAGCGTCTGGAATACCGTTATATGGCGGAACGATGATCGAATCCTCGCTCGGAACGGCCATTTGCGCGCAGCTCTATTCCACTATTTCAGAAATGACGTTTGGCACAGAACTATTTGGTCCGCTGCTATTTAAAGATAATGTGACGGTTAACGAAATTGAATATGAAAACTTTGAAGTAAAAGTGCCGAACGGGCCAGGGTTTGGGATGACAATCGATAAAGAAAAAGTAAAACATTATTCAAGAGAAGTGTATATGGTATAAACTTATAAGGGAAAAAATAATTCCCTTACATGGTGAATGCCACATAGACATGGGATCTTGAAAGGATGTAGTTGTATGAGAATGACAAGTGTACTGATTACCGCTTATGCAAAAGCACCGCAAAATACAAGCATGTATGAAAATTATAAATACGCGGGAATCGTGCTTGAAATTCATAAAGAAAGTCATATTGTCCTCAATGCCGAATTTACCTTCTTAACGAACCTTGCTCAGGATTACTTTAAGAGAATGATTGTTGGTTATGACTTTAGCAAAGATCTTAAACCGCTGATCGAAGAGATCACGGAAGATTTTCTGGCGCCGTCCCAGCAGGCGGTAATCGTAGCGTTAAAGGTGGCGCATCAGCGGTATAAAGACAGTTTGGAAGCGAGAAAATAAGGAGCAAATCACCGAAAAGATATAGTAGAGCGTTTCCTCTTTATCTTTTAATAATCCTATTTGATTGAATATTTAAAATTTTGTTTATTCCAGTTTTTACGTCTTTCCAAGAAAGTGGAGCGTACAGTTGCGCAGTAATTTGATAAGCAAGAATTATAGAAATAAAGATAAACAAATTTCATGTAACAATATAAAAGGAGCGAGAATAAATGGACAAAGCAGAAAAGCAGAATTTATTTAAAGAAGTGATGGGAAACTATCCGACGGGAGTAACGATTGTAACTGGAGTTACTGAGGATGGAACACCGGTTGGCTTAACCGTGAATTCATTTGCGTCCGTCTCGCTTGACCCCTTGATGGTGCTTTGGTCTATTGACCATGGAGTGTCAACAATTAAAGCATTTACAGAAGGAGGAAAGTTTGCTATCCACGTTCTCGCTGGTGAACAGCAAGAACTATGTAAAACCTTTGCCACAAAAGGAGTAGATCGCTTCGGTCAGTGTAAGTGGGAGATGTCTGAAAATGGACTGCCAATCATTGAAGGGGCGTTTGGTGTCTTTGAATGTGAAACATCTCAAGCTGTTGAAGCAGGAGATCACACGATATTGATTGGGAATGTGACCAATATCCATCTTGATAAAACTAAAGATCCAATGCTTTATCATCGCCGTTGTTTCGGTCCAATTCCGGCTGAGTTTTATAGCTATGTTAAGTGAACAATCAAAAGAGGTTATCAGTTAATGGATAACAAAAATCGGGCAAATTGCCCGATTTTTTGTTGGCTATTAAGATATCCCTAGGGTGACGCCGAGCTTCTTCAAATATTGTCTGTAAGCGATGCTCACGCGGTCAGAGATCAATGAAAGCTCAACTTGCAAGTCAAGCGGCAGCTCCTCTGGTTTTTGGTTTTCGACGATCGGTTTGTCCTGAGAGAAAATTTCATCCTGGAATTCGACCAGCTGCTGGTCTGTTAGCCCGGTATCGTAATTGAAAGAAAGAATACCGTAAGCGATGGAAGTTATTTCATCAACAGGGCGGACTGTTAAGAGAATCGTCATTAATGTATCATTTTCACGGTCTTTCTTCGTGAATTTTACCGTTAATGGACGAATGATTTCATACGTGTAGTAAACATATTTCGGTATGCCAGATCCGTCTGGGTCAGGCTGGAAAATAGCAATTTCGTCAGAGAATATCCGGCTGCCTTCCCAATGGACGGAATAGTCCCCGATCTCCCGATGCGTTTCTGCCCCTAAGTACCCTTGATGAACAACAGCAAGATGGCCGACATCAAGAAAATTCTCAATGATGCGCGGTGGCTTTGCTTGCACTTCTTGCGGTCCCCAAATGACATTGTGAAAGTCTGTGCCTTCCATTTCCTCATATCGAAAAAATTCTGGTTGGTTGTTCGCTAAGTTGACCCAAATGAAGCCGTATTTCTCCACACAAGCGTAGGAGACCGCTTTCGCTTTTTTAGGGATAGCCCTTCCTTCCGGCAGCTGCGGGATCTTCACGCAATCGCCTTGATCATTATATTCCCAAGCATGATAAGGACAGACGAGACAGTCATTCTTGACTTCTCCGAGTGATAAAGCAGCTCCTCTGTGGATACACAAATCTTTAAAAGCGTGCACGCCGTTATGGTTTCTGAAAATAGCCAAACGTTCTCCCATAAGAATGACTTGAACAGGCTTTTCTTTTACATCCTCTGAACGACAAGCTACTAGCCAGTCCTGCCGTAATACATCGTCTTGCAACATATCTCTTATCCCTCCGAATCAATATCATGCCTTTATTTTAATAATAGGAGAGTAGTAGGTCAACAAAAATACGAATTAAATTATATTTTTTTGAAAAAATGTTCGTTTTTTATATACAAAAAAGAATTTTTTTTATATAATCCACTTGAAAATAAATAAAAAACGAATAAAAGGAAGGGTTGCAGTGGAAAACAAGTCAGGAAACAACATTATTATCGGAGTAGATGATAAAGTTAGCCCCGGTAAAGCATTTGTCCTTGGATTACAGCATGTGCTGGCTATGGATTTATATATTGCCCCAATTGTCATTGCAGGCCTACTTGCGTTAAGTACAGAGAATACATCTTTCTTTATCCAAATGTGCTTCTTGGCCACAGGACTAGCTACATTAATTCAAACAGGTGCAGGAATCAAGCTTCCAGTCGTACAAGGGCCGTCTTATGTGCCGATTGGTGCGATCGCTGCAATTGGCGGTAAGCTCGGTCTTGGCGCAATTGCAGGGAGCCTCATTCCTGGTGCCATCATTATTGCTATCCTTGGGTATCCGTTAAAGTGGTTTGCTAAAGCAGTTAGAAGAATTATTCCACCACTTGTCGGTGGTACGGTTATCATTATTGTAGGTATCGCTTTAATGCCTGTCGGGCTTAATAATGTGTTTATCTCAGAAGGAAACATCGGGGACAATATTTTGATCGCAGCTGTTTCGGCGATCGTGCTCGTTATTTGTATGCTGCTTGGCCGTAAAAAGAATGGTTTCAGCACGTTTTTACGCTTGGTCTCTGTTATTATTGCCATTGTCGCCGGTACAATCACAGCCAGCTTTTTTGGCACAGTTGATTTTTCCCCAGTAAAAGAAGCGAGCTGGTTTGCCCTGCCGACCTTATTTCCGTTTGGAAAGCCGATATTTGATGCCGGTGCTATTATTACAATGGTGTTTGTCTATTTCATTATTTTAATGGAAACAACAGGTACTTGGTTCGTTGTCTCTACTGTTACTGGAAAAGAACTGGACGAAAAACGCTTGAATCGAGCTTCTGTTGGAGAAGGGCTTGGCTGTTTGGTCGGGTCTCTATTTGGCAGCACGCCGATGACGGGTTATTCATCAAATGCGGGCCTCCTAGCTATTACCGGTGTGGCAAGCCGGATGGTCATCATGGCAAGTGGACTGATTCTTGTCTTTCTTGGCCTTATTCCTAAATTGTCCACAGCGATTACGTGTATCCCTGAGCCTGTAATCAATGGGATCTTTGGCATCGTTTGTGTAGCTATTGTTACGAATGGCATGAAAGTTATTCAACCCATCATCATTGATGACCGCAATATGATCGTGATTGGCCTTCCAATTTTATTAACCATTGCTGTTACCATTTTACCGAAAGAAGTACTCAATAGTGTTCCTGACTGGGCTAACTATATTTTATCTTCTGGTATTACAGTTGGTGCACTGGCAACTGTTCTTCTAAATCTGGCCATTCCGGAAGAAAAAAGAAAAGCAGAAAAGGAAGTAAGCAGTTTATAGTGATTTGTGAAAAAGCCATCATCCTTCTTAAGAGGGATGATGGCTTTTTATAAAAGAACAGTTATTAAGGAAATCGGATAGGAATGTTTGATTTATGCTGGTCCTTATAGGAACGATAAGCGACAATGCTCCGGTCGGTTGTCCGGGCGTCTAATTGTAAAATCTGTGGCCCTTTCATCTCCAAATAATAATGGATGCCCATTGTTTCAAGGTCGTAGAACGTGAAGGTTTTCCCTAAAAAAGTTTTAGTCACTTTCTTTGTATCATGATGGGTGGGAATGAAGGCTGCCAGTTCTGTAACAGAGGCAGAAGGTATGCCTGTTAATTCAAATGTTTTTTCTTTTATATAGGCGGTAGTCCGTCCGATTGTTTCCTTTGCCTGATTCACCATCTGATTCACGTTCATAGGGTTATCACCTCAAGAGCTGACCCATCATGCAAATGGGTCAGCTATTTGTTAATGATCCAATAAAATCATGCTGTTTTGCATTTGCTGAAGCTGCAGTCTCATTCGGTGAAGCTGTTCTCTTTGCTGCTCGTTTGCACTAAGTAACAATTTATCCAATTGATTGTAAGCATCCTCCAACATCAATTGAGACTGAGAAAAGTTTCCATCATTATTATGCTCTTGCCGAGCTGCCTGCTTATATTGTTCTTCAGCATAATTAATTGCCCCTTGACATTGCTCCAAACATTCATCGACAGATTGTCTTGTTGCCATGCAGATCCTCTCCTTGCGACAAGTAATAAAAGCTTGCCGTTGCCTTTAGTTTTGCCTTTTTTATTTCTGATTATTAAAGCCAAAGATTGAAAGGACGAGAAGTTTGCATGTGACATTTTTCCATACTACAGCTGGTGTTTTAAGCAAATAGTAAATACAGGGGGTGTTAATATGAGCAAAAATAGAAATCGGGGCAATAAAGCTTTCAGCGGTGTAAATCCTCAAGGGTATGCCGGAGGAGGAAAAGGAGATACGAGCCCAAAGTCAGAGCTCGAAGATAGAGCTAAACATAGCAATACGAAGCGTTAACATTTGCTCTCCCGCTATAACGGCGGGAGGGCGATTCCAAACGAAGTGGTTTAAGCAAATGAATGTTTGGCAGCAGAATGAGTGTGGCCATGACAGAAAGACTTTAACGACGTCTTATTCCAGATTCGATGTAAACATGCGCACATAGAGGTAGGGGAATCACAGAGAATCCATTACAGTTCAAGTGCCCGATTGCCCATTATCCTCTAAAGACGCAGGTTTTTTTTATGATGAATATAGGTCTATTTATTCGCAACAAATTACATAGATTTGTTAACAGAGTAGTGTTAATATTGAGATAGTTAATGAGGGGGGAGAATAATGTTACATCCATTAAGAGAAATAGTGGAGCATTTATCAACTATTCAACAGACTTATCCAGAGGATACTTGCTTGATCTTAAGTGACAGGGAAACAATCATTGGCTATCTTCCAGGAAAGGAAATTGATTTAAAGTTAAAAGTCGGCGAGAGCATGTCCAAATATAAAAAATCTGCTACTTATAAAGTGTTGCAGACAGGTGAAAAAATTCGTGAAGAAATACCTGCAGACATGCTTGGCATTCCTTACGTATCAACTTGTACACCAATCAAGCAAGATGGACAAGTGATTGGCGCCTTTGCGGCAGTCGTTTCAAATCAAAAGATGGAGGATCTTCGCAAAGGAGCGGAAAAACTCAGCGCGGTTATTAGCCAAATGACAACGTTTTCAGAAGAAATAGCCTCCATCACTAATTCTTCGGCAGATAAACTCCAGGAATTGTCTCAGCAATCAGAAACGATGAAAAATAATATGAAGAGTGTGGAAAGAATTATTCAGCAAGTAAAGGAGATTTCCTCCAGGTCAAATATTTTAGGGTTAAATGCATCAATTGAAGCTGCTCGTTCTGGAGAGTATGGAAGAGGATTTTCAGTTGTGGCTGATGAAATACGTAAAATGGCCGCTAACAGCAATTCGGCGGCTGAAGATATACAAAAGCAGTTGGAATTAACTCAGAAAGAAATTTTAAAAATTAATGAATCTATCCATGAAATTGCCGCCCAAACAGAAGAACAATCGGCTAGTACGCAAGAGTTCCATTCAATGGTAGAAAGAATTTCTGATACAGCTAAACTGTTAAATAAGCACGGTGGAATCCATCATGCGTCCCATTAATGGCTGCCAAAGAAGGCGGTCTTTTTTTATTGGCAAGAACAAGCTTATATATTAGGTGTGGTGAAAGGCGTACACAACAAATTGATTGCTGAATGAGCAGGATTATCTCTATATTTCTGACAATCATCGTCCCGCTTATATTCAGCAGAGGGGGAACAGCAAAATAAATGAAAAGCCAAGCTGTCTTACTGCTGGCATGATGAAAATATTAGGCCATTACTTGTCACTATGCCTAATCGCCAACTATGCAAATACAAATTCCATGCTGTTTTAGCAATAGCTGCTATACACAACGAGGACGATTGAATGTGATGTCAACGATTTCGTGGAAGGTGTGGGGAAAAGCTATTTGGGGTATAACAAAAGGTAGTATCCAGTGCAGCAGTGGAATGCTAAAAAATGGGGTGAAAAGAGTGTTTTATCGTTATTCTATAGCTTTATTATGTTTGGCTGGAGGAGCCTTCTTGTCTTTAAAAACCCGACGTCAACAGCGGTTGGCTCGCATCAATAGTCTGATGATCAAATCCATTGAACAGAAGGAAAATGAAATTACCTTTCATTGGAAAGGAGAATTGGCGTCCTATAACCTGTACAGGGAGGGGGAGCTCGTCTATTCAGGATCAGATACAGAAGTGACGGATACAGGACTTCTTCCAGGTCAGCCATATTCATATACAATCGAAAAGAAAAGGGCAGGAAACCGTCCTTTAAAGATAATAAAAATACAGACCGCTACTGCTACTGCGGCAAAAGATAAGAGCTCTGTCAATGTCTTACAAGATTTAATCGTTACAACTATTGTAACAGACTCGCTTGTTAGTATGGAATGGGAGCCGATTGAAGGGATTGAAGAGTATTCAGTTTACCGGAACGGAGAAAGAATAGCAAAGGTAAAGGATTGTCGTTTTATTGATAATGATGTTCAAGCCAACAAGGATTATACGTATTCTATTCAAGCGGCCCGTCCCCTAGTGTTGTCAGAAAAGAAGATGAGTGAGGAAAAATTCGCCATAGCAGGGATTATCGGCTTTTTCAAAAAGGGAGCATCGGAAAAGGAAGCAGTCCTGGAAAGATTTAATCTAACTAAACGAATTGGCACAATTGAAAATGTATTAAAGCCAGTAGAACAGCTGTCTGAAGAGACAGAATGGATGGTTCGTTACACAACGTTTTTAGAGAATAAATGGTTGAAAAACCCCAACTTCTTTTCCCCGCTTCGTTATTTTAAAGGAGATAACCGCGGGTTTGACCCTGATTCTCAAGATTATCGAACAAGAGCGGACATTCGAGTCAACTATAATGGACAAAGTCCTCAAGTTCATTTATCAAGAGATGTTGGCAAAACAAAAGCTTATGGGTGGATGAGAAGGCTGAAAAAAGAAGAAACAGCTTCAGAGGACGGTATTAAGATAGAAACTGTAAACACAACAAGCGAAAAAGTCATTGTTCATCTTACTCACTCAGTCGGAAATCCATTGGTTACTTCCCCAGCAATTGATTATAAAGTACGGGCTTTGCTGTTCAGCAATGGTTTTTTTGATATTAGCGGGATACATGACCAATCTCCTCATCATGAAATATACATTAAGAATAGCAGTCATCCTTATTGGCAGCCTCTTCATCAAGCAGAGAGCAAAGGCTTAGAATGGATGTCGACAACGATGGCCGATCAATTTTGGAGAGTTTCTAACTTTATATAAAAAAAGGAAAAGCGAAAAACGCTTTTCCTTTTTTATATAAAGCGAGCCCGCACACTCGGTGACGGAAGCATGCAGCTTTCTTTTTTGCCAAACCATTTATAACGGTTTTTGGCGATAAAGTCATAAGCTATATTTCGGATTGGACGAGGCACGATAATCAGCGCATATAACAGTTTCCATGCTCCCTTTAAATGTTTGCAAATACGAAGGGCAGCGGCTGATTTGTAATAAACTTTGTCTCCTTCAATCAAAATCATACTATCAATATCAGATGGCACGCGGTGTTTTTTCAATAACGATTGCCCGGTGTCACTTTGCAAAGAGGCAAAGTGAAAGATGCCTTTAGGGTCATTCTTTATAATGAACTGGACACTTGAATCACAAAAATTACATTCACCATCAAATAAAATAATCGGGTTCATTTTTTGTCCTCCTCTATTTCTTAAAATATAAATTCATTACTTCTATTTTATCCTCTTTTAAGTCGCATAAAACGTTCAATGGTTATCATGAATGAAACTATAAAAAAAATCAGCATACTAGAACAGTCATAGTCTAACAATTTTTCTTTTTAGAACCATTATATGTTCAAAACGAACAATATGACTTGACTATTTTGTTTTAAAGTAACATAATTATGTTTGAAAGTAACAAAAGATTATTTGATATGAAGGCGGTGCTTGGCAATGTCGTCTTATGAGCGAAAAAAGAGCATTCTTGAACAGTTACACATTTACGGAAAGGTCGAGATTACAGAGCTTTCAGAAGCTTTATCTGTCTCTCCAATGACGATTCGTCGAGATCTCGATCTATTAGAAAAGCAAAAAAAATTAATCCGCACACATGGAGGAGCCGTTCTTCCACAGGCTTTAATTAATGAACAATCTTTTGCTTCCAAAGCAGGATCGGCCGTTGAAGAAAAAAAGCAAATTGCGTTAGAAGCTGTCTCTCTTGTTAAGCCAAATATGACCGTTTTGCTTGATTCAGGAACCACCACACTGGAAATTGCCCGGCTGTTGAAAAGCAATGTGCCAGCCACCGTAATAACAAACGATATACAAATTGCTGCTGAGTTAATGGATAGCCATTTGGAAGTAATTGTAATTGGTGGGCGGCTCCAAAATGACGTCGGTGCCTTGTTCGGCTCTCTTGCAGAAAATACATTAAGAAATATGCATGTTGATCTCTTTTTTATGGGAGCCCATGCGATTCATTCAGCATTCGGTATTACAGCCCCCACACTCGAAAAAGCGGCTGTTAAGCAAGAGATGATAAAAACTGCAGAAAAAGTTGTGCTTGTGGCGGATTCATCTAAATTCCATCAGAAGGCGTTTTCTAAAGTATGCGATTTAGACTTTGTCACGACCGTTATTACAGACAGATATATATCTGAAGAAATTCGAAAATCCTATGAGGAATACGTAGATATAGTAATAGCAAAGTAGGTGGGCAGGATGAAAATAGGAATTATTGCAGATGATTTAACGGGTGCGAATGCGACTGGTGTTCGGCTTGCGAAAGCTGGCTTTGTAAGTGCCGCTGTTGTTTTCGGAGGAGGAGTCCCCACATCAGGAAACTTTACTGCTATTAGTATAGATACAGATAGTCGCTATATAAAGCCAGACACTGCTAAGTATCGTGTTCAAAAGGCTTATCGACAGTTAAAAGATTGGGGAGCGGATGTAGTAGCCAAGCGGATTGATAGCACGGTTCGCGGAAACTTAGGTGCAGAAACAGACGCTCTGTTAGATGCGATTGGTCCTGGCAGTATTGCTGTTGTAGTGGCTTCCTATCCGGATTCAGGACGTGTCACCTCCGGCGGATATTTGCTTGTAGAAGGGATGCCTGTTCAAGCAACAGATGTAGCAAAAGATCCGATGAACCCCATTGCAAGCTCTTATGTCCCAGATGTTATAAAGGAGCAAAGCCGCTATGAAGTCGGCCATATTGGGCTAGGGACGGTTTTAAAAGGAGCGGAAGCCATTTTACCTGCAATGAAGGCGTTAATGGCTGCAAACAAACGAATTATTGTCGTGGATGCAGTAACGAATGAAGAGATTGACCATATTGCAGAATCGATGGCCGCTATTGATGAGTATACGATCATCCCTGTAGACCCTGGTCCATTATCAGCTGCCTACGGCCGTGTCAAATCAAGACAAAGCATACATCTGAATAAATGGATTGTCACAGTAGGAAGCGTGACTCCGTTAACAGGACGGCAAATTCGCTATTTAATCGATAAAACCAACTCACATCCTGTGTATGTTAATGCGGCGAATCTCGCATCTTTAACAGGTTCATGGGAAGAAGAAGTGCAGCGGGCGACAAAGGAAGCGTTAGAAAAGCTAAAAGAGGAAGAAATTTTAATTATTACAACACAGTCACCCGCGTCCATAGTGTTGCCGCTTTCAGAAATAGCAAAAGAAGAAGGAACAACAGAGGAAACACTGGCTAAAAGAATCACGGACGGGTTGGCTAAAATTACCTATGGAGTGTTTAAAGAGCGGGGCACGGCCATTAATGGCACTTTTTCAAGTGGAGGAGATGTAACGGCTGCTCTTTGTGCAGTGAGCAAAGCGGAGGCCATTCAACTGGAGGATGAAGTACTGCCGCTCGCTGCTTATGGAAAATTTATCGGTGGGGCCCTTAACGGCATTCCGGTTGTGACAAAAGGCGGAATGGTCGGCGACAAACAATCAATTTATCAGTGCGTCAATTATCTAAGAACAAAAAATCATGAAGGACGTGTTTAATATGACAATAGAACGTGCAATTATCGCTATCCCTATGGGAGATGCAGCCGGGATTGGACCGGAAATTACCGTAAAATCATTAGCCAAAGAGGAAATCTATTCTATGTGCCGTCCCCTCGTTGTTGGTGATGCAGCAACCATACGCGAAGCGATTGTAGTAACAGAAACTAATTTGAAAGTAAATGAAGTGTCTTCGCCAGCAGAGGGGAAATATGAATTCGGCACAATTGATGTATTGAATTTGGCAAACATTGATGCAAAGGCCCTTCAACCTGGGAAGGTCCAGGCTCAATGTGGACAAGCAGCTTTTGAATATATTAAAAAATCCGTTCAGCTGGCGATGGATGGGAAAGTAGCCGCTCTTGCTACTACACCGATTAATAAAGAATCGTTGAAAGCTGCGAATGTACCATTTATCGGTCATACGGAAATGCTAGAATCCCTGACGAATTCCAAAGATCCGTTAACGATGTTTGAAGTGCGCAGTCTGCGTATCTTTTTCTTAACCCGTCATGTGTCTTTAAAAGAGGCGATTACTCAGATGACAAAAGAACGCGTTCATGACTATTTAATCCGATGTGATCAAGCGTTGAAGCGTCTTGGAATTGAGAATCGCTCGATCGCAGTGGCTGGATTAAATCCACATAGCGGAGAAGGCGGCTTGTTTGGCGATGAAGAAGTAAAAGAAATTGGACCGGGAATCGAAGCGGCCAAAAGAGACGGAATTAACGCTTACGGACCAGTGCCGGCAGATTCTGTTTTCTTCCAGGCGTTAAATGGCAAATATGATGCCGTTCTATCCTTGTATCACGATCAGGGACATATCGCTGCTAAAATGACAGATTTTCATCGTACGATTTCTATTACAAACGGCTTGCCTTTCTTGCGTACATCAGTTGATCATGGAACGGCATTTGATATCGCTTGGAAAAATATTGCTTCCAGTGTCAGTATGGAAGAATGCATTAAATTGGCAGCACAGTACGCACCAAAATTCACACGAGAGTCGCTTTAATAGAGAGAACCAAAAGAGAGGGGATTCTCCCTTTCTTTTTACCTATATTGAAAGGGGTTGCAGAGGATGACACCAGAAACGCAAATGATCGTCGGATTGATTATTGGTGTAGCCGCATTGATCATACTTGTGTTAAAAACAAAAATTCATGCATTTTTAGCTTTGATTATCGGAGCTTCTTTAACTGGAATTATTGGTGGGATGGACCCGGTTAAAGTAGCGGAAACAATCTCTGCAGGGTTTGGAAGTACGTTAGGATCGATTGGGATTGTTATTGGTTTTGGCGTAATGATCGGCCGGATTTTGGAAGTATCGGGTGCAGCAGAGAGACTCGCCTACAGTTTAATTAAACTTGTCGGAAAGAAAAAAGAAGAATGGGCGATGGCCATTGCCGGATATATTGTGTCTATTCCTATTTTTGTCGATTCAGCATTTGTTATTTTAAATCCATTAGTTAAGGCGCTTTCCCGCAAAACAGGAAAGTCTGTTGTCACGCTTGGAGTCGCATTGGCCATCGGGCTGGCTGCTACGCATCATGCTGTGCCACCTACGCCAGGACCACTGGGTGTAGCCGGTATTTTCGGAGTGGATATTGGCTTAATGATTGCTTGGGGGTTAGTGTTTGCCGTTCCAATCATTATTGTTGGTGTCACTTATGCCAAGTGGATTGGCAAGAAAATTTACCAGCTTCCTGCTGAAGAAGGGGCAGACTTTGTCCGTCCAGATGCTCCACAGGCCTATCAGGAGTTTTTGGAATTATCAGCTGAAAGAAGCAAAGAGTTACCTTCTTTATTTCGTTCAATCCTGCCTATTTTATTGCCGATTGTTTTAATTTTTATTAATACAACATTAAGTGCGATGGAGATCAAGGGAGGATGGATTGACTATTTGTTATTCCTAGGTCAGCCAATCATTGCTGTAGGACTGTCATTGGTGGCAGCGATTTATGCATTGGCAGGACATATGAAGCGTGAGGAGGCACTTGAACGCATGGAGGAAGGAATGGTCACAGCCGGTATTATTTTACTTGTGACAGGAGCCGGTGGTGCGTTAGGGCAAGTGCTTCGTGAAAGTGGAGCCGGAGATTATATTGCCCAGCAAATTGCTTCTTTGCCATTACCAGCTATTTTAATTCCATTTTTCATTGCGACACTTGTCCGCCTTGTTCAAGGAAGCGGAACAGTAGCGATGATCACAGCAGCCTCCATTTCCGCGCCTATTGTGGCGAATCTAGATATCAATATGGCGCTCGCAGCCCAGGCAGCTGCACTTGGTGCGATGATTTTCTCTTACTTTAATGACAGTTTATTTTGGGTGGTTAACCGGATGCTTGGCATTAAAAATGTAAAAGAGCAAATACTCGTTTGGTCTGTTCCGACAACATTAGCATGGTTAACTGCTCTGGTGTCCCTGCTCATTGCTAACTTGTTTGTTTAAGAGATTGATTGATTGCTGCTGGCTAAAAATATCATGAAGAGCTGCTTCGGGTTGAAGAGAAACATTTTATTTTTTAAATGAAGATATTGAATGAGAAGTAGAACGGCTGGATAGTAAATAATGGCAAACGTAAATAATTACCATCCGTACAGGAGCGTCTCTTGTTAAAGAGCGCTCCTTTTGTATTTGGTTCTATGATGGAGTGCTGTATTTCTTTTCCATATCCTCCGGGCTGATTTTCTGCAGAGCGGACAATTGTTCAAGTTCTTTGATTTGTGACACGGCCTCCTCATATTCAATAGAGTGAGTATACACCTTGTCGAAATAGACAGCTTCTTCAGGCATTAATATTTTTACCTCGATTTCAATAGCTGCTCCTCCCGTGTCTTCATCTCCAAGTGACATATCGGAAAGATTCTTTTCCTGCTGAGAAATGAAGATTTTTTCTTTTTCTTGTTGAGACCGAACGAGGTTCATGATCTCGTCCAGATCCTGTGTTTGAAAATTGAAGACTTAGGTCGAATGAATGAAAATGGAGTAAAGAAGTTTAAATAAGTTCTTACCTGTGTAAAGTGAGTGTATGTGTACATAATTTTTAGAAAGGGAGGATGAGTATGAAGAAAATATTCTTTTTCTTCTCCATCTTAGCGGTCATGTTAATTGTCAGTGCATGCGGCGGTGGAGAGGATAAGGCAGCAGACAAACAAAAAAATGACGAAACGACATCTGAAAACAATTCCACAGCCACAGAAGAACAGCCAAGTGAAGAAACCTCTACTGAAAAACAGGCCCCTACATCTCCGGATGAGCCCATTTCTGAGGATGGAGAAGATAATGACTCCCAAGTGATTGATTTAAAAAATAGTGAGGGGAAAAAGGTAGGGATAGCTGAACTGAAACAAACGAATGAAGGGGTATCTATTAAGGTGGAGGCTTCGGATTTGCCACCAGGTGAGCATGGATTTCACATTCATGAAACAGGAAAATGTGAAAAACCGGACTTTGAATCAGCCGGTGGTCATTTTAACCCAACGAATGCCAGCCACGGAATGAATCACGAAAAGGGACCACATGCCGGCGACTTGCCAAATCTTAACGTAGGGGAAGACGGAACAGTAAAAGCAGAAATGATTGCAAAAGAGGTAACACTTAACAGTGGAGAAGATCATTCTTTAATAGATGAAGACGGATCAGCTCTTGTTGTTCATGAAAAGGCGGATGATGGCGAATCTCAACCAGCTGGTGATGCAGGCACCCGCATAGCTTGTGGGGTTATAAGCACTCAATGATAAACATAAAGGCCTTCCCAATCTTTTGTGGATTTGGGAAGGCCTTTGTTATGCTGTTAGTTAGCTCGCTATCTTTTTTCGATTTGGCGTATACTTATTTCCAATTTTAATAATAATGGGTGTGCCAATCATCGTTGGCAACAGCCAAATAGCGAGTATGGGAATGTCATTTAAAAAAGGAATGTGTGGGCTGTTAACAACAAGTGTGGCTGTAACTATTCCAATATAGGAGCCGAGCATTCCAGCGATATGCCGGTTTAGCCAATTTCTTTTCTTTTTCTTCACAGAAAAATAACCAATTAAAGCAAATGAAAAGGAGAAGAGGGCGATATAGAAGAGGTAGGCACTCTCTTCCCAATGAATAATGGCCATAATGAGAGCTGAAAGAAAAACAAGTGCATAGGACCAAAAATAAATTTCACCGGAGATCGTATGCTTCCCTTTTTTCTTTTTAGAAAAGCCAGCAAATAGCCCTGTAAATAAACAAATAAAGCCGGTAACGATATGGACTGTTAAAATAAATAAAAACAAAAGATCACCGTTTCATATGAACATCAAAAAAGCAACTACACTTTCAAATAGAAGATTGAAGGTGAGTTGCTTGTTTGTTTAGAGCAGAATTTTACTGTTCTATTTAGTTAAATGAGCATCTAGGCAATAATTATGCTTTTTGAACGTTAGACGCTTGTAAGCCGCGTTGGCCTTGTTCTGTTTCGAAAGTAACTGCTTGACCTTCGTCTAAAGATTTGTAGCCTTCACCTTGGATCGCTGAGAAGTGAACAAATACATCGTCTCCGCCTTCGCGCTCGATGAATCCAAATCCTTTTTCTGCATTGAACCATTTTACTTTACCGTGTTCCATTTTGTATCCTCCTCTTGTGCGAAAAGCACATCAATGGTACTATCCTTGCTCAAATTCATTAGACGAAAAGTACTTAACTTTCCTTTTTCTTCGAACAAAAATAATTCTCTTTAAACATAACAGACACTGCTAAAGAAGGCAAGAAAAGGAGAAAGTGATTTCTCGGCAATATTCGCCAAGTGAAGGCTTTTAGTGAGTAAAAACTGTCGAAAACTGCCTTTTTCAGACTTTATTCCTATATTTTAAAGTGGAAAGTCAAGGGTAAATCGTCTATTCGGCTGATTTATCAGAATATTTAATTAAGTATAATGGGGACGTATTATAAAAGTGATGGGGGGGAATGTTTTGAGAAAATTTATGGTATTCTTTTTAGGAATTTCTTTGCTATTTTCCACAGGGTTTTCATCTGCTGCAATGGCAGCAGAAACAGTGCCTGGTGGACCTTCTACTAACGGAGAAATGAATTTGAACAGCCTTGTTACATATGAGGATATGATTAAGGTGTTGAAGGACATTGAGCAGACCAGCAAAGGAAAGGTAGAAGTACTTACTCTAGATAAGTATGGGAAAAGTGAGCAGAATCGAAGCTTTTATGCAGCAAAAGTTGGGACAGGCCCAATTAAGGTTTGGATACAGGCTCAAATTCATGGAGATGAAAAGCTGACAACACGGGCTGTTTTGGACTTGCTAAAAACATTTGGCAGCAGCGGGGCAAAGGATGTAAAAGAAATCCTGAACAATGTAACCATTTATGCCATTCCAATGTACAACCCGGACGGCAGCATCATGAATACGCGGACAACAACGCTGTATGAAAAGGGGGAGCCAAAGCTAAGCGGAGAGGGCAAGCCATTAACGACCGATTTAAACCGTGATTGGTCAGAGAATGGATTTAAAGCAAAAGAATCGTTAGCATTTTATAAGTATTGGGCGGATGTAAAGCCTGATTATGCGGTCGATCTGCATCACCAAGGCTTTAAGACGGTATACGGTACAAACGAGTCAACTTCGATGTCGCTTGGTGTATCGCTTGCTCCAAACGGTCCAACACTGCCTAGCGTGAAAAATTACAATGAGGTTACCCGTCAAATGCAAGTATACGTCTATGATGCGCTAAAAGACTATGGATATACACACATTGATCGCTATCAAGTGGGAAGCGGCGATCAGAGATACGAAATTGATATCAAGGGCGGAGTAGTTTCGGCTATGATGCTCGGCTTGAACTATAACAATCTTAACCCGACAAGGCATAGCAATCCAGCGATTTTCTTTGAGACAAAAGGGAATACAAGGGAGGGTGGCCTTGGACAAAAATCAAATGGTTATTTAACCAAGCAAAATTATTTAGGGTTAAAAGCGCTTCTTGAAGGAATTGCTTCTGGAAAGGTAAATAACGCGAACCCTAACCGCTGGGAAGACATTCCAGCGTATCCGCTTGCCGGTTATCAGACAGACACTGGGATTATCCCTGCTGGCTATTAATAGAGAGCTTTTCTGCTGATCGTTAGGCCGCTTATTACAAAATGTAAAATCAAAAGTACCAATTCTGCCCAATAGAGAAGGTTTGTGGGAGTAATTGGGATAAAAGAAACAGCCAGAGGAGTCTTCCTCTGGCTGTCTTTTTCGTGAGAGTATTATTTGAAAAATACTTTCTCGATATTATATTTCGATTGAAACTGATTAATAATATACGTTTCATAAATTTCCCGTTCCATTGGATCATCCACATAGCAGACTTCAATTTTATAGACGTCATCTCTATGCAGTTTAATCGGAGAAGCTGTGTCTTCAAAGCTTTTACGGATGCGCATCCTTAACTTTCTTGCTTTTCCAACGAACATTAACTCGTCGCGAGCATCATAGTATATATAGATGCCCCCTTTATCACGGGCGATTTTGTGATAGTCAATAAAGCCATACTCTCTGGCTATTGCCGCTTCGCTCGTGTCTCCTTCAGAATTCTTTTTTATAATGGTTAGATCTGGTTGAGGTACTTCAATTTTTATCATTTGCAATCGCTCCTATTCCTCTATAAAGCGTACCATAAATGCCAAGAAAAGCTACCATTCCTTTGATAATTTCACAAATTTTCGCCGTTTAAGGCTACTTTTCTTTATTCACCAGCTTCTGCAGATAACGGACAAAAACATCATCTCTGGCAAGCGAAGCCTCAAAGGTTCTCTTTAAGAAGTTTTCCCCTGCTTGAAAGTCCGGAAAAGCTTCTGGTAAAATGGTGCCTTCGCGATTAATCGTCCATTTATTTTCAGCCGCCTCATATAAAAGAAAAGTCTCTCCAGACCGGCTTTCATAAAGGGAACCGAATGACGACTCTTTTACATTGTAGCGGTTTCTTCTGGCATCTTCCCGCAGCGGCATCAAGTGAAACGTTTCCGTGACGAACTGTCTGTAGGCGTCCTCTGTCATAGAAGCACCGGCTGCTTTCGCATGACCGCCGCCCCCATAGTGGGCGGCTATTTCTGAGACATCGATATGATCATGGATTGTGCGAAAGCCGAGCCGCTTTCCGCCGATATTTAAGATCGCAATATAATCAAGGTGGGGGTTGTCCTTCCCGAGCTCATTCCCGAGCTCGGAATGATATGATTCCGCATAAACGACTCCTGCCAGATGCTCTCCAACTTTAGCTTGCACAAGTTCCCGTCTTTTCCGGCGGATGTAACGAGCGATTTTGTCATCTTCCATATCTAATATTTTTTCTTCTAATTCATCGAAAAAGAAATGATCATGATAACGAAGCCGGCTCATCATTCTTTCTTCAAACTCCTCTATTGATACTAAAAAGAAAAGAGCATTCAGTCTGCGTGCTTCCTGGTTATCATTTTTTTCCCATTCCCATGTATCATACTGCCTGACGAGCTCTACGAATTCAGCAATTGCACTAGAGGGCTCCATTAGCTCCTGTTCCAGCAAATACTCATAAAGCAATGAAGTAGCAGAAGTTAGTTTTCCTTCTTTATCTTCAACGACAACGTGTCCCCATTCATGCTCGTTAAAGTGAAGAGCCGTTTTATGATGGTCAATCAACTGCACTTTCCCGCCGGCCAGATAAAATTCATTCAGTTTTTCTTTGTTTTCATCATTAACAGATAAATCAGTAATAAGTAAAGAAGTTTTCTTATCCTGATGTTCTAAAAACCATGCTACTTCATAGTCAAGACCCGATACGGAATTGTAGCGGACCTGTACCTCCTTTCCGAAGGCAAGCTTGGCTAGAATGCCACAGCCGACGCCGTCTAAATCATTGTGTGTTAACAATTTGTACATTACCTTCACCTCACTGTATTTAGTATGTTACCCAAAGAGAGAAAATTGAAGTATAAAAACACTCATTGCAGCTCAGTTTACGAAAAAGTAGGGTAAAACTATTGAATAAGGGGTGTAAAAGATGACATTAATCCGTCTTGGTTATGCAGCGATGAGCATGAATGTAAAAAACAGCTCTCCTTCTCAAACGATGACTCATACACAATTTATCAAGATAAAGGACAGGGAAGCGGCTATTAGAAAGCTCGAAAGAATTGCGGCTTCGAATATAATGAACTGCTTGCGGCTTCTGAGGCACAATGCGGCAAATGATATCCACTTTTTTCGACTTAGCTCCAAATTAATCCCACTCGCTAATCATCCGGATTTGCCGGATTGGAATTTTATAAAGCCTTTAAAAGAAAATCTAGCAGCTATTCGTGATTATTTAGATGAACATCCGACTATGCGGATTGACTTTCATCCCGAACATTTCGTCGTCTTGAACACACAGAATACGGAAGTTTTTCAAATGGCTTTAAAAACGCTTATTATGCATAAAAAGTTATTAGAAGGAATGGGAATCGATCCTGAACATCGCTGTGTTCTTCATGTTGGCGGAGGATATAAAGATAAAGAAAAAGCACTTGAACAATTTATCCATAATTGGGCACTCATCCCTCCGTCTTTGCAAAAGATGATTATGCTGGAGAATGATGATACTACTTTTACCGTAAAGGATGCGTTATATCTTTGTGAAAAAATAGGCATTCCTTTTGTTTTTGATTACCATCATCATCGGGCGAACCATGAAGAAGGAGAAACCTGGGAAGAGGATTGGCAGCGAGTTGTTAGCACCTGGACAAGTGCCAAGCTTCCACTGAAGATGCATATTTCTAGCCCGAGGTCAGAGAAAGACTTCAAAGTCCACGCGGATTTCATTAACAAGACGGAATTACTTGAATTTTTGCGGAAAGTAAAAGGAAGCATTTCTCAAATAGATATAATGATTGAAGCAAAGAGAAAAGATGACGCTTTGTTTACGTTAATAGAAGCGGTCAGAGGTGAGCCGGATATAACAATCATGGATGGGTCCAGCTTTTATATTACCTAACAGAAAGGCCAGACACCTCTTGAAGTGTCCGGCCTTTCGCCTATTCGTTCTCACGCATAGTATCGTCAACAATGGCTCTTAAATCCTTATGAAACAGCTCATCGCTGCATACAAAGCTGTCTTCATGGCCGTTACCGACAATTCTCTTTAGCTCTCCTTCATCACCTTTAGCATTAATAATCTCAAAAATTTGATTTAATCCTTCTGATATTTGTTTATCTTCGTCCTTCAAACAGACCAACCTCCTTTTTAGTGTTTATTCTTCCCGCAAAAAGAGTGTTAAATCCTGTTTATCCAAAAAGGGGAGGGGTACTATACTTTTTTAAAACAATAAATAACCTGTTCTTGTAATAATTTTTGAATATTTTAACAAAAAGCTTGAACAAAAGAGGTATGTCTGAAATAATATAAGTATATGATCATATATTCATATAAAGGAGCGTATGTAATGGGACACTCACACAGTCACGGTCACAATCATGGCCATAGCCATGGGCACGGACATCACCATCACTCAACAAATAACAAACAAGCGTTAAAACTATCATTTATGTTAATCGCGACGTACATGGTCGTAGAAGTGGTGGGAGGAATTTTGACAAACAGCTTGGCATTGCTGTCGGATGCGGGGCACATGCTGAGCGACGCGGCAGCCTTGGGCCTCAGTTATTTGGCTTTAAAATTTGGTGAAAAAGAAGCCACACTATCGAAGACATTTGGCTACAAGCGGTTTGAAATCCTGGCTGCTTTTATTAACGGCCTCACCTTGCTTGCTATTTCGGTTTATATTTTTATTGAGGCGTACAAGAGGATTATGACTCCTCCAGAAATAATGAGCATTGGCATGCTGATTGTTTCGGTCATTGGTCTGTTAGTGAATATTGGAGCGGCTTATATTCTAATGAGAGGCGACAAAGACGAAAACTTAAATGTTCGCAGTGCTTTTTTACACGTTCTTGGAGATCTGCTCGGTTCGGTAGGAGCGATAGCCGCTGCTTTAATGATTATGTTTTTTGGCTGGAATTTGGCTGATCCAATTGCGAGTGTTATTGTTGCTATATTGATTATTATAAGCGGCATCCGGGTCACAAAGGATTCTTTCCACATTTTAATGGAAGGGGCACCGGAAAACATTAATGTTTTGCAAGTGAGGGAGGCCCTGCTTAGTTTGCCTGGGGTCAATGATGTTCATGATTTGCACGTATGGGCGATCACTTCTGACTTTCCTGCATTAAGCTGTCACGTAGTCACTAGTCCAGATATAGAAGGACAGCCGCTGCTCAAGGAAATCCAAAAGAAACTACATGATGACTTTCATATTGAACATACAACGATTCAAATTGACTTTTCTGATTATCCATGTAAAGGAGATCACTGCAACTAAGAAAGGCGGTTCCTATAGAACCGCCTTCTTAATTACAAAGAGTTTCATCGTGTATCAATAGCATATGTTCGCTTTTTTCTTACAAGATGATGAATAATTTTCTAAAAGAGGATTGATCTTTATATCAGATTATTTTATTATCATTATTAATAATGATAATAATAAGGAGTGATATATATGGTTGGATCCTATGCATTTGCGGGAATGATTTTTCAGTTACTCATTTCGATCTTACTGCCGACAGCTCTACTTATTTATTGGCGGATAAAAGGAAAGTTTTCTTGGAGAGTGTTTTGGGCGGGAGTAGGAGTATTTATCATATTTGCACAAATACTCGAAGGAGGACTGCATGCGATGATGATTGATCCTTCGGGCCCTTCCTTGAAAATGACGGATAATCCTTTTGCCTATGCTTTGTATGGAGGACTTGCAGCTGCATTGTTTGAGGAACTAGGACGCTATTTTGTTTTTTTATTGGTATTAAAACGCAGCCGTGAATTTGGCGATGGCGTGTCACTTGGCATCGGCCATGGAGGAATAGAAGCAGTGCTAATTGGTGCCGTCGGAGCAGTTAATGCACTTGTATATGCAATCATGATTAATAATGGCACATTTGAAACTAATCTTAGTGTACTGCCTTCACAGCAGATAAGCCAGTTGAAAATGCAGATAATCGAAACCAATTTTGGATCGTATTTGCTGGCTGGTATAGAGCGGGCAGGAGCCATTGTTATGCAGATTATGTTTTCGGTGATGGTACTGCTTGGAGTACGGAGCGGCAAGTTTAAGTATGTATTATATGCCATCGGCCTTCACCTTTTCATTGATTTCTTCGTTGCGCTTTACCAGGTAGATACGATCACAAGCATTTGGATTATTGAAGGGTTAGTAGCAGCCTTTGCTTTGCTGTCTATTTATATTATTCGCCAGTTGAAGTTGCATTTTAAGTAAGAAGAAGTAAATGGACGGGGAGCTTCACCCAATCGGTGTGAGAAAATAGAACAAATAATCGTTAATGAGCCTATCAAATGAGTAAAAAGCTGCCCAATATACGCCAGGTTTGTTTTTATAGGACTTGTAAAGCCAGATTTGATCATACTAGTGGAAGAACTCTAAGTGCGTGGCACGATAAAAAATAAATGTACCCCTGAATCACCGGGAAAGAAGGCGATGATTGACAAGCGATGCTTTATAAGGAGGATGAAGGATGCTCGTATTGGATGATTTTACTGTTATCCGGTATGAGTCTGTGCCTCAGGGGGAGTACATATATAAAGTATTTATAAAATTAGAAAATTTTTTATGCGAGTGCTAATTGTTTTGACAAAATAAAAAAAATGGTATGATTTAATTTACATTAACTGTGTAAAGGAGATTGATGAGATAATGGAAAAAACATTTACAATTATAGATGAAGCAGGAATTCATGCACGTCCGGCAAGTATTTTGGTACAGGCTGTGAGCAAATTCTCGGCGGATGTCAGTCTTGAATATAACGGAAAAAGTGTAAATTTAAAGTCTATTCTCGGTATTATGTCTCTCGGTATCCCTTCTGGTGCTGAAGTGAAAATAACTACATCTGGTGCGGATGAAGCAGAAGCTATGCAAACAATCACAGAAGTATTGGAAAAAGAAGGATTAGCTAAATGAATCAATGGTTAACAGGAATCGGAGCCTCTGCAGGAATTGCGATTGCAAAGGCTTTTCGTTTGGAAGAACCTGATCTGGTCGCAGAAAAGAAGGAAGTACTTGACAAAGGATCAGAAGTTCAACGTTTTGATCGTGCAATTGAGAAATCAATAGGTGAACTGCAAAAAATTAAAGAACACGCGGCAGGAACGCTCGGCGAAGATAAGGCTGCTATTTTTGAAGCGCATACACTTGTTTTAAATGATCCTGAACTGCTTAATCCAGTAAAGGATAAAATAAACCAAGAAGGTATTAATGCTGAATTTGCCATGAAAGAAGTATCGGATATGTTCGTCTCCATGTTTGAATCCATGGACAATGAATATATGAGAGAGCGCGCGGCAGATATCCGTGATGTAACAAAGCGGGTTATCGGGCATTTGCTTGGAGTAGAGATACCGAATCCGAGTTTAATTTCTGAAGAAGTCATTATTGTAGCAGAGGACTTGACACCGTCAGATACGGCTCAATTAAACAGACAGTTTGTCAAGGGCTTTACAACTAATATTGGTGGGCGCACTTCCCATTCAGCGATTATGGCACGTTCCCTCGAAATTCCAGCCGTTGTCGGTACAAAAACAGCGCTGAATGATATTGAAAATGGCATGATGCTGATTATTGACGGTCAAGAGGGAAAGGTAATTATTGATCCAGAGTTGACTGTTATTAAAGAGTATGAAGAGAAAAAGGCGGCATATGAAGCATATAAAGCAGAGCTTGCTGAGCTTGTAAATGTGCCAACAGCTTCCGCAGATGGCTGTCGAGTGGAGTTGGCTGCTAATATTGGCACACCTGAGGATGTAGACGGTGTTCTTCAAAATGGGGGAGAAGGGATTGGCCTCTACCGTACTGAATTTCTCTATATGGGACGTGACCAGTTGCCAACGGAAGAAGAACAGTTTACAGCTTACAAAAAAGTCCTTGAACGCATGGAGGGAAAACCGGTTGTTGTCCGGACTCTTGATATTGGCGGGGACAAAAAATTGCCGTATTTAGATTTGCCGAAAGAAATGAATCCGTTTTTAGGCTTTCGGGCTATTCGCTTGTGTCTAGAGATGCAGGACATGTTCCGTACACAATTGCGTGCACTTCTTCGTGCCAGCGCCTATGGCCATTTAAAAATCATGTTTCCGATGATTGCCACGCTTCAAGAATTTCGGCAGGCGAAGGCAGTTTTGTTAGAGGAGAAAGAAAAGCTGCAACAAGAAGGAATCACTGTTTCTGATAGCATCGAAGTCGGAATGATGGTAGAGATTCCTTCATCTGCTGTAATGGCAGATATTTTTGCGAAGGAAGTTGACTTCTTCTCCATAGGCACCAATGACTTAATTCAATATACTTTGGCTGCAGATAGAATGAATGAGCGGGTAGCTTACCTATATCAGCCATATAATCCAGCTATCCTTCGTTTGATTAAAATGGTAATTGATGCTGCGCATAAAGAAGGAAAATGGGTAGGCATGTGCGGAGAAATGGCAGGAACAGAAGCGGCTATCCCAATTTTGCTTGGTCTTGGCCTTGATGAGTTCAGTATGAGTGCGTCATCTATTTTACCAGCTAGAAGCATTATCTCTCGCTTATCAAAAGCATCCATTAGTGAGAGAGTGGAAGAAGTGCTGCAAATGGATACAGCCGAAGAAGTAGAACAGTTTGTAAGAACCCATTTTTTATGAGAAAAGAAAGTTAACTAAAAAGGAGGTTGCCCTTTCCGGCAACCTCCTTTTTAGTTTGGAGGGTTTTCTCTGTTGTTTCTATTTGTGCTAATCCTATTTTCCATCTGACTGCCGCTCATTTTATCGGGAGTGAAAATTTTAAATATATAGAATATTATAAATGGTGAATTATTATGCATGTATAGATTTATTTCCATTAAATTTTTCGAGAATAGAGCATAAAGGATAGATTTTCTATATTATTATTATTTAAATAATGTGCATGAAAATAAGATAAATTGTGTTAATATAATTATCAGAAAGAGTTAAAATGTAAAAATAGATTGAAAATTGTCGTTGTAAACGCTATTATTTTACTAGATAACAAGAACAAGAACTGAGCAAATTATTATTCTTGGTTTATCAAAAAACAGAAAAAGAAAAATATTTAGGGGGTCAGCAACATGAATATTTCAATTAAAAAGTCTCTTTTGTCTGTAGCAGCTGGATGTGCACTTTTACTATCTGCCTGTAGCGGGGGACAGGAAGATTCTGCAGGAAAAGAAAAATCAGAAGACAAAAAAGTATTACAAGTGGGAACAGAAGCAACTTTTGCCCCATTTGAATTTATGGATAAAGGGAAGGTAAGCGGCTTTGATGTAGACCTTTTAAATGCTGCGGCTGAGGAAGCCGGTTATGAAGTGAATATTGAAAACACTGGTTGGGATGCCATGTTTGCCGGCCTTCAAAGCAAACAGCTTGATATTGGTATGGCGGGTGTGACGATTAATGATGAGCGTAAGAAATCCTATGATTTCTCTGTTCCTTATTTTGAGTCAACAAGCATGATTGCTTTCAAAAAAGGCACCTCTATTAAAAATGCTGATGATTTAAAAGGAAAGAAAATTGGTGTTCAAAATGGAACGACTGGACAATTTGCTGCCGAAGCAGTAGTTGGAAAGAATTCTTCTTCGATCTCTAAATATGAAACAGCAGCGCTCATGTTCCAGGCTTTGCAAAGCGGCGATGTTGAAACAGCTGTTACAGATATTGCAGTCGCGCTGGAATATGTGAAAAACAATCCGGACAGCGGTGTTGAAACAGTTGGAGATGAAAAGAAATTTAAGCCAGAATATTACGGTATCGTCTTCCCTAAAGGCAGCGAATACAAAAAAGACTTTGACAAAGCACTGAATGAGATATACGACAATGGGAAATATGCTGAGATTTATAAAAAATGGTTTGGTAAAGAGCCAAACGTAGATTCCTTAAAAGAAGCAGCGAAACAATAAGGAATGAATTGCGGCTGTCCGCTGTAGGCTTGGGCCTAAGGACAGTCGTTTTTGTCTCAGAAAGGGGGAAGTAAAATGAATTTCCGCACAGATATTATCGTGGATTATATGCCATATTTCATTAAAGGCACACTGTTAACTTTAGGACTATCATTCGCTGGAATTTTAATCGGCCTCATTCTTGGTTTGCTTATCGGGTTAGGGAAGATGTCGACAAACAAACTGGTGAAATTTCCGTTCGTCTGGTATGTGAACTTTTTTCGGGGGACTCCGTTACTCGTACAAATCTTATTGATTCACTTTGGGGTCGTGCCGCTGTTCATGTCTCCGTCTAATCCGATCGTTTCTGCTATTATTGCCCTTTCGCTGAATGCGTCTGCTTACATTGCAGAAATCTTCCGCGCAGGCATTCAGTCTATTGATAAGGGACAAACGGAAGCTGCTCGGTCGCTCGGCATGAGTCATGTCCAAGCGATGAAGCTCGTTATCTTGCCACAGGCTGTCAAACGGATGATCCCGCCGCTTGGCAATGAATTTATTGTGTTATTAAAGGATTCATCGCTGGCAGCAATTATTGCTGCCCCAGAGTTAATGTATTGGGGACGTGCAGCCCAAGGACAATACATTAGGGTGTGGGAGCCGTATATCACGGTTGCAGTCATTTACCTTATATTAACTTTGTCGCTGACCTATTTAATGAACTACATTGAAAGGAGAATGAATACACAATGATCTCCGTCAAAAGCCTTAAAAAGTCATTTGGTGACAATGAAGTATTGAAAGATATCTCCCTCGAAGTGAAGCCGCAGGAAGTAGTGGTGGTTATCGGTCCGTCCGGTTCCGGAAAATCAACCTTTATCCGCTGCTTGAATTTACTTGAGTCGGTTACTGGCGGTCATGTATATGTAACTGGAAAAGATTTAACTGATAAGAAAACAAATATTAATGAAATTCGCAAAGATGTCGGCATGGTGTTCCAGCACTTTAACTTATTTCCTCATAAAACCATTCTTGAAAACATAACACTTGCTCCAATCAACGTAAGAGGAATGAAGAAGAAGGAGGCTGAAGAAAAAGCAATCGCTCTTCTGAAAAAGGTGGGGCTTGCAGACAAAGCCAATGCTTATCCCGATTCTCTATCCGGCGGCCAAAAGCAGCGGGTGGCGATTGCCCGTGCGTTGGCAATGGAGCCGAAGGTCATGTTATTTGATGAACCAACGTCTGCCCTTGACCCCGAAATGGTCGGTGAAGTGCTTGAAGTAATGAAGCAGCTGGCCAAAGACGGAATGACGATGATTGTAGTTACACACGAAATGGGATTTGCAAGAGAAGTCGGCGATCGAGTCATTTTTATGGATAACGGCTATATCATTGAAGAGAATGAACCGGTGGAATTGTTTTCTAATCCACAGCATGAGCGTACAAAAGCATTTTTAAGTAAAGTACTGTGAGTAAAAAAGAGCATTCTGTGCATACAGAATGCTCTTTTTTACTCCTTGTTTTTAGCTTCTAGAAAAATCAGATGAGATAAGGAGGAAAAGGGTAAGAGCAAGCCAATTATTATAGAGAGAGGAGATTTAAAGTTTTCATGTAATCAGATTGATTGAAAGGAGGATATGGTTTGCTGCTTGAAGACATTTTGAAGGAATTTGAAGAATGTCCCTTTCTTCACCATTTAGGCTTAGAAATTGTGCGATTTGAAGAAGGGAATGTCCAAATTAAGCTGAGTATGAAAGACTATTTGCTGAATACGAACCATACTTTGCACGGCGGTGTATATGCCTCTATTCTTGACTTTATCCAAAGCATGCATTTACGTTCGGTAACGAAGACGCGGTGTGTGACCACGAGTTCAACGGTCCATTTTGTTGCTCCAGTAACGGGCGGAGAGATTCTCGCTGAAGCGGAGGTCATTTCCAAAGGACACAAAATGGCATTCGTTGAAGGAACCATGAAAGATAGGGAAGGAAAGCTGATAGCTAAGGGAACGGGAACATTTAAGTTGATTCAGCCTGCAAGTCTAGATAAGGGGGAGAGGGCATGACGGGAAGGTTTAAAGGAAGAACAGCCTTTGTAACAGGCGGAAGCCGGGGAATTGGTAAAGAAATCGTTAAGCGATTTGCAGAGGAAGGAGCCAACGTAGCTATTATTGATGTGAATGAACAGGCCGTCGTAGAAACGGAAAAAGAGCTTGCAGAAAAAGGATTTCCCATTTATACAAAAATAGCGAGCGTGACAGAGCAGGAGCAAATAGAGCAGGCAATGAAGGAAGTTTATGGGGCATTTGGCGCCATTGATATTCTAGTTAATAATGCAGGGGTCCTTCGGGATAATTTATTATTTAAAATGACAGATGATGATTGGCTGACCGTTATGGATGTCCATTTAAAAGGAGCTTTCTACGCATGCCGTGCCGCCCAAAAGTACATGGTAAAGCAACAATATGGAAGGGTCATCAACATTTCCTCAACATCTGCTCTTGGCAACCGTGGACAGGCAAACTATGCAACAGCTAAAGCTGGAATCCAGGGCTTAACCAAAACATTAGCTATTGAGCTTGGCCCATTCGGCGTTACAGTGAATGCTGTAGCTCCAGGATTTATTGAAACAGATATGACAAAAGCAACAGCTGAAAGAATTGGTGTCCCATTTGCGGAATTAGCGAAAGCAAAGGCCAATGAAATTCCCGTTGGGAGGATTGGAAGGCCAGAAGACATTGCTCAGGCAGTCGCCTTTTTTGCTGACGAGCGTTCCTCCTTTATTAATGGACAAGTTCTTTATGTAGCGGGCGGTCCTGAAAATTGACAGGAGGTGGAGCTGTGCTGCGTCACAGTATTGGCAAGAAATCAGGAAAAATAAAAAACGATGTGGAAAGAGGGGCAGTCAGGAAGTTTGCCGAAGCAATTAACGACCCTCACCCTCTCTATACAAATGAAGAAGTGGGAAAACAGTCAAGATACAAAGAAAACCTGGCGCCTCCCACCTTTCCTGTTACATTTAATTATGGGACCATTGCTGATTTTCAATTGCCGGATAAGGGACTTATTCATGGAGAACAAACCTTTTGCTATGAACGGCCGCTTCTTGTTGGAGAAACGGTGTATTGTTGGATGGAAGTGAAAAACTATGTAGAAAAAGCAGGAAATAATCAAAGGTTGGGCTTTTTATTTTTAACTAAATATGGAGAAGATGCTGTGGGGAATCCTCTTTTTACCGCTAAGCAAATTATCATTCTTAATGAGTCGGTCAGAAAGGGGATGCTTCCTTGAAAAGATTAACTGATTACTCAGTAGGTGAACTGCTGGCAGATGTGCAGCTTTCACCTGTCACAAGGATGGACCTCATCCAATATTCCGGTGCTTCAGGAGATTTTAATCCGATTCATACTATCGACAAAGAGGCAGAGAAAGCAGGTCTGCCGGGCATTATCGCTCACGGCATGTGGACAATGGGAAATCTGTCAAAGATATTTACCCCTTATTATGAGGAAGGATTTATTCAGGAGTATTCTATTCGATTCAAAGAAATGGTGAGGCTGGACGATATCTTGACATTGCGAGCAAAGGTAGCGAAAAAGTCTGAAAGTAGGCGATTTTTTGATACGGTAGCTGTTAATCAAAATCAAAAAGAAGTGATTAAAGGACAGGTTATTTTTCGCTTGTATCATGAGTAGGAAAAAATGATTAAATAACTAATAAGCAGCCGCTTTGTTAAGAAGAGCGGCTGCTTATTTATGGATTGTTTGGCTGCCGGATATTTTGTCCGTAAAAGATTTCATCCATCTCAATCTTTAATTTCTCCGTAATTTCCTGCACTTGCTGAGGGGAAAGTTCGTCAGGTGAGTGGCCAAACAAATAGTTGTCTAAGTCAAAATCTCTTAGTTTGCATTTTGTATGAAAAATGTTTTGCTGATAGACATTGACATCGATCATATCGTATTGCTGTTTGACTTCCTCTGGAATGTAATTTTGAATGGAATTGATATCATGGTCAATGAATAGCTTGTGACCATTTTTATCACGTGTAAATCCGCGTACCCGATAATCAATAGTCATGATATCGGTATCAAAGGAATGAATTAAATAATTGAGCGCTTTAAGCGGTGAGATTTCTCCACAGGTGGACACATCAATATCTGCACGGAACGTGCTAATCCCTTCATATGGATGAAACTCAGGATAAGTGTGAACAGTAATATGGCTTTTATCAAGATGCATTGCAACCGAATCGGGCAGCGGGCCGGGGGATTCATCCAGGGATTCAGCCGGCACTTCAACGACTGGTCCTTCAGAAACAAGTAAAGTGACGCTCGCTCCTTGCGGGACATAATCCTGTTTGGCAATATTGAGAACATGAGCCCCAATCATATTAGCTACTGTTTTTAAAATATTTGTCAAGCGTTCCGCGTTATATTGCTCATCGATATATTCAATGTAAGCATCCCGTTCTTCCTGGGTAGTCGTATAGCAAATATCATACATATTAAAGCTTAGTGTTTTTGTTAAGTTGTTAAAGCCGTGTAATTCAACGCGCTGCTCGGGTGTGAGGGACATAAGTGTAAGCTCCTTACCTATTAATAATCAATGCTAAACCGCCTAATCGGCAATTAAAGTGTACTCTCGTCCTCATTAAATTACCCTTTTTCATGTAAATAAAACAGTATTTTTCCTAAAGCCAATTGACGAGACTGTTCTTTAGGTAGAGGGACAATTTTTTTGTTTGCCTAATAGCTTAGCAAAGCGGTCAAGTTATCCCTCAGACCGGTCCTCCTCTTTCGTTGTTTTCGCCTGTTCGCTATCTTCAGCATTTTTTTCAGTCTCGAAATGAGGAGGATAAACAGCGCCAATATGTAGCTTTCCATTTAACTCTCTAATGCCTAACTGACCTAAGTTGTTTGTTTGTTCATACTTATCCAAAAAAACTCGATCAATAGAAAATTCCTGAAAAACAATAGGCTGTACAGCGGACATTGATGAATAATATTTTTGAAAGAGGGATAATTGATCTTCCAACGCCTGTATTTTACTTTGCAGGTGGGGGATTGTTATGTTTTCTAGTTCAACCAATCGCTGTTGTGTCTGTTTTAGCTGCTCGGTTAATAAAAGGTTATTCTCCAACTGTTTCTCTTTCACCTTTGCAGCAATAAGCTTTTCCCAGCTATTAGGTAGAGAGTGGGATATGATAATAGGGTCGTTTGTGCGCTGTTTGATTTTTTGCACTTGGCTTGTGACATGTTGTATTTTCTGATCAAGTTTTTGGATCATATTTAAGAGTTCATCAGATATATTTGTCACATAAAATCCCCACGCTTTTTTTGTAGTAAATTATCTCATAAAGGAGCAATTGTTAAAAAGAGCTATTCGATAAAAATTCTTTCTTGTTTGATCCGAGTACGAAAGTAGCTTAAAAACAGCAGGCCGTTGTGAAATCTGGCAGAAATATTTTTGCCTTCAACTGGTTCGGGGAGCTGAAGGGTTCTCTTAAACTCACCCTGGTAACGTTCGGTTATAGCCGGCTTCATATCAAAGGCAGGGGAGGAGGTTCCTTCAATGGTTAAAGTGTTCCCTGAAACGAGCAGACGTACTTCTTCTTGTGTGAAGCCCGGCAGTTCAATGACTAATATGACCCTCGATTCATCAATAAACATATCGACAGGCGGAAATTTTTGCGTAGGGTCAACAGGTTCTCTACTCATTATTTCTGCCTTAGAGGGATCCAAGACAGAATTCCAAAACTCTCCGGTTTGATAATTCTGGGCAAACTCCATCCATTGTTTAAATTTTTCGAAGTCCAAAGTATCCTTCCTCCTTGTTTCTTATTGAGGAATAGTAAATGATCAGTAGGATTGGTCAATCCAAATGACGGACATCTATCTCTGTATATTGAAAGTCAACTTCTTTAGGAAGCATAATTTGTAAAATCCCGTCTTTGTAATTAGCGGCTGCACCTTTTTTCTTTACGATAGCTGGGAGGATAATTACTTTTTTGTTATGGGGTGCAGGCAAGCCCTCCAGAATTGTCTGATTAGATGTATGGAAAATTTTTAAATGATCAAAAATAGAAGGATCAGGAATAGAGATCTTCACATAGACCGCCTCATGAGTTTCAAAAACAGCCTCCCGAAGTGAAGGTGCTTCTGCACTTGAAGAAGAGCGATACGAATAGTTATCCTCATCTTTTCTAAAGTCCTGCATTTTTTCATTCGTTTGCCATGATGACGGTAAAGAAGATGATAAAACGTTTTGCACATACTTTTCAACGTCTTTCTCATTTAAATGATTGAGCCATTTTTGCCATTCATTCATTGCAGGAAAGGGGGATTGAAAAGGAAACATAACAGCGCTCCTTTCTTTTGGTTAAAACTGATTAGCCACTGGCATAGATGGATTAGCAATTTGGTCTTGATCGCTTAGGTCGCTATCGAGCACTCCATTGCCCATACAGGAAGAAGAAGGTGAAAAATCACCTAGTGAAATATTACCGCCAACAAATTTAGTATTCGCTGTGTGGCTGTTATGAACAGTACCGCCGACATCAATGTTTCCGTTCTGTGTCACTCCGTTTGTTTTAATGTTAAAAATATTGATTACAAAGGGCATCAATTTTCCTCCTTTGTGAGTCTACTAATCACTATATGAGAAGGGAATAAAAGAGGAACAGAAAAGAAAATACAGAATACTTACACCGAAATATGACAAACACTCCCTTTTTGTTGCTACTCGTTCTCTTATTCTCGACAGACTTCGCGCTTCGAAAAATCAATAAACCAAATCTATTACATTTGAGAGGAATTGACGTTAGCTGGGTTTGCGATATCTCCCATATCGTTTACATCGGGATCGATAAACACATTTTCCATAGTGGATTCTGTAGGAGAAATATCACCAAAGGATGCATTGGATCCTTGGGATTTTGTATTGGCTGTGTGGGCGTTATGAAGAGCATCTCCAATATTGATTGATCCGTTGTTGGAAACGTTATTAATTTTTAAGCTGTAAATATTAATAATAGAGGGCATAACAACTCCTCCTATTTTTAAATTTTACTTATCTTATGCATCAGCAAGACAGAGTATGATAAACAGCCGCCTCATAAAGAAGGCCAAGCAGGAAAAATAGACGATAGAATAAAGCAATTGTTCGCTCGACCTGACAGCTTTAACAAAACGAAAAAAGCACACTCCATTCGGAGCATGCTTTTCTCGTCCCTGTGACAGGGAGTTGCACGCGGAAAATTTTATCCGTTGAACAGTCTTTAAAATTTGTTCATCCCGACGAGAAGACTCATCGCCAGATCAACTTACATTTACCGATGCAGTTTGTTCATCCGGTGAAGGTATTTGTAAACAATCGTTTACTATTCTCTTCGGTGGATTCCCATTAACCTGCATTCCACTTGCACTTTTGCAAAAAACTACACTTACTGATTGAACGCTTACCGGTGGAACCTAAATATATCGGTTCCTGACGAGTGTGCCTTTCGTCAGCAAAGCAAATTTTCCGCCAAGGCTGTGCAATTCATCCTGTGAAGTCGCTTGTAAACGCATGTTTACCAGTCCCTTCTTTCGGTAGTTCCGCCTTGTGGTTTTTATTTACCCGTCCTGTTTCTTAATAAACCTATTTTTTTGAAAAATAAATTTTTTGCGGATTTTAGTCATTTTTTGAGGAACGAATTTTGTTTTATTTTTACTGAAAAACGGTAATTATAGAATAAGAGGAGCAAACAGCCATCACATGAATAATGGATTATAAAATATTTCAACATCATATAAAGGTGGGATTCAACATGAAAATCAAAGTAAAAAGTTGGAGAATGTTAACCGCTCAAGATAAGATGTCAATATTAAAAGCTATTAGCCAACGGCCAAGGGTTAAAAAAGGAGCATAAATTACAGGCAGTATCAGGGGCATAAGAGCCTCATTTTTTTTGTCTTTTTATAAGAAATGTTGTATTAGCTGCGTATTTCGTGTATATTTTGATTAACGATTGGTTAATCATTAATAAATTGAAAGTAATTATTGAGGTGAAAAAAGAAAGTGGACAAATTTATCTCCCACAGAGAGGCGCTAAAGGAGTATGATAGTAGACAGTATCGTACTCCAGATGGTTATACGAGCGATATTGTTATTTTTACGATTAAACAAGATGAGAAAGCAGAATTTTCCGGTTCCCTTCATCTTCTCCTTATTAAGAGAGCTTTGCAAAATAGTGAAGGACGGCCTAATATTGAAGGCGGAAAGTGGGCGCTGCCTGGAGGCTTCGTAGCGCCGAATGAAACAGCCCTTGACGCAGCGATGCGAGAACTGGAAGAAGAAACAGGTCTGAACGGCATCTATTTGAAACATTATGCCGTGTATGACAAGGAAGGTCGTGATCCGAGGGGTTGGATGATTTCTAATGCTTATTATGCTGCCGTTCCGGAATATTTGTTAGAGGGGAGAAAAGCCGGTGATGATGCGATGGACGTCCAGTTATTTAATGTCCAAGAAGCGCTTAATTTACCGCTTGCTTTTGACCATAAACTCATTATTAAAGACGCCTTGGAGAAAATTCAATTAGAGATGTTGCAAACGACATTGGCGAAAGAATTTCTTCCAGCGGAATTTACCTTATCTGAGCTTCGGCACATCATTCTATGTGTATCGGGAGATCTCGTCGAAGAAGTAGTTAAATCAGAACCATTTTTTTGGCGAAAAGCACCCAAGTTTCCATTTATCGAGAAAGTGCTGAACGAAGATGGCAGTCCAAAAACGACACAGAGAAATTCTAAATTTAAAACTACACTTTATCGTTTTAATGAATATAATCCAATTAAGAGCATTTATAAGTGAAAAACATCACATAAGGAGGAATGAGGAAGGATGGGCAAAAAAGCACTAATCAATGTGGATTATACGATTGATTTTGTGAACGGAGCACTGCCAGTTGGCCAGCCGGGGATGGATATTGAAGAGGCAATTGTCTCGCTGACAGAACAATTTTTGGCAAATGAAGATTTTGTTGTGCTGGCAATTGATGTACATAAAAAGGATGACCCCTATCATCCAGAAACGAAACTGTTTCCGCCCCACAACATCGAAGGAACAGAAGGGCGAGAGCTATATGGACGACTGGAAGCTGTCTATCAGGAAAATAAGAATACGGAACAGCTTTATTATATGGACAAAACCCGCTATTCGGCTTTTGCAGGAACCGACTTGGATATTAAACTCCGGGAACGAGGAATTACTGAGATTCACTTAGTAGGTGTATGTACAGATATTTGTGTGTTGCATACAGCAGTTGATGCCTACAATAAAGGTTATTCTATTGTTGTTCACCAAAATGCAGTTGCAAGCTTCAATCAGACGGGCCACGAATGGGCATTGCGTCATTTTCAAGATTGTTTAGCGGCAAAAGTGATTTAATTGTGGAGGGAACGAGCAGACATGAACAAACATTTTGAAGATGACAGCATGGCCTTGCATACAGATTTGTATCAAATTAATATGGTAGAAACCTATTGGCATGATGGCATTCACAATAAAAAAGCCGTGTTTGAATTATACTTTAGAAAGCTTCCTTTTGGTAATGGATATGCCATTTTTGCAGGTTTGGAAAGAATTATAGAGTATTTGAAGAACTTTAGCTTTTCGGAAAGTGACATTGCCTACTTGCGGGATGAGTTGGGGTATGCAGAAGACTTTCTTGCCTACTTAAAAGAAATGACTTTTACGGGCACATTAAAAGCGATGCGTGAAGGAGAGATGGTTTTTGGCAACGAGCCGATCTTAAGATTGGAAGCTCCACTCGCAGAAGCGCAAATTATCGAAACGGCTTTATTGAATATTGTTAACTATCAAACGTTAATCGCCACGAAAGCTTCCCGTATTAAACAAGTGGTTGGCGAGGAATTAGCGATGGAATTTGGAAGCCGGAGAGCTCATGAACTAGACGCTGCTATTTGGGGAACGAGAGCGGCTTACATTGGTGGATTCGACGGAACTAGTAACGTAAGAGCTGGCAAGCTATTCGGCATTCCTGTTTCCGGTACGCACGCGCATTCACTCGTTCAGACATATAAAGATGAATATACAGCTTTTCATAAATATGCAGAGCGTCATAAAGACTGTGTTTTTCTAGTTGATACTTATGACACGCTTAGATCAGGGGTTCCGACGGCAATTAAGGTAGCGCAAGAACTGGGGGACCAAATTAATTTTGCCGGCATTCGACTGGATAGCGGGGATTTAGCTTATTTGTCTAAAAAAGCGAGAAAGATGCTGGATGATGCTGGGTTTTACGATACAAAAATTATTGCCTCAAATGATTTAGATGAGTATACGATCATGAATTTAAAAGCACAAGGCGCAAAAATTGACAGCTGGGGAGTCGGTACAAAACTAATTACTGCGTTTGATCAAGCAGCTTTAGGGGCTGTATATAAGCTGGTATCCATCGAAAACGAGGAAGGCGTAATGGAGGACACAATTAAGATTTCAGGCAATCCTGAAAAGGTAACGACGCCTGGCTTAAAACGCCTGTATCGAATTATCAATAAGCAAAACGGCAAGTCAGAAGGCGATTATTTAGCTATGGAGTATGAAAATCCATCAGAGGAAGACCATTTAAAAATGTTTCATCCGGTGCATACATTTATCAGTAAATTTGTTACTAATTTTGAAGCTCGGGAACTACATGAATGCATTTTTCAAAAGGGCCAATTAGTTTACGTTCAGCCGGATGTCCAAGAAATACGGGAGTTCGCCAGAGAAAATCTCCAATTGTTATGGAAAGAGCATAAACGATCCCTTAACCCTGAAGAATATCCTGTCGATTTAAGCCAAGCTTGTTGGGATAATAAAATGAAAAATATTGCTGAAGTACGAGAAAAAGTAAAAGCGATGAATCATAGAACTGTTTAAATAATGACAGGGCCTTGGTAGCCTGTTTAGTGAAGAAATGGAGCAAACGAAGAGTTCCGAAAAATTAGACGCAGCACTTATACAGTGCTGCTTTTTCTGTTAAATTGACTAGTTGTCATTTTTACTAAGTGGAAAACACTGTCAAAATTCTCATTTTATTATAAAATGGAAGAGAAAGAGATGATAGAAACGTATGATTAATTAAGGGAGCGTAATAAGATGGCAGAAAAGTTTAAAAATATGGAAACAGCGATCATCCATGCAGGCTATGATGCGAAAGAACATTTAGGCAGTCTCACTCCCCCTATTTTTCAAACCTCTACTTTTACATTTGACAGCGCCGAACAGGGGGAGCAGCGCTTTGCGGGAGAAGAAGAGGGATTTATTTATTCCAGACTTGGCAATCCCACAGTAAGGGCTTTGGAGGAAAGAATAGCAGAACTTGAAGAAGCGGAAGCAGGGCTTGCCTTTGGTTCGGGAATGGCAGCAGTATCTGCTGTACTAATGGCTTTGACTAAGAGTGGCGATCACATCTTATGCTCACAGGGCGTTTATGGATGTACATTCGGTTTTCTTGAGTTGATGAAGGAAAAATATCAAATCACTCATGACTTTTGCGGGATGGAAACGGAAGAACAAATGGAGCAGCTGATTCGTGAAGAAACGGCTTGTATTTACGTAGAAACCCCCATTAACCCAACCATGAAATTAATTGACCTAGAGCTCGTTTCAAAGGTTGCCAAAAAGTATGGCATTCCGGTAGTGGTCGATAATACCTTTTCCTCTCCGTATCTGCAGCAGCCTTTACAAGCGGGGTGTGACATTGTTCTGCATAGTGCCACAAAATATATTGGTGGGCATGGAGATGTCATTGCTGGGCTTGCAGCCGGAAAAAAAGAGTTGATCCAAACGATTGCCAGAACGACATTGAAAGACGTAGGAGGAGTGATTTCACCTTTCGATGCCTGGTTGTTATTGCGAGGAATGAAAACGCTTCCGGTTCGCATGGATCGTCACTGTGAGAATGCGGAGTATATTGTCGAACAGTTAAAAGAACATCCTATCGTGAAAAAAGTATTTTATCCAGGTGATCAAGCAGGCGGAGACTATCACATTATGCAAAAACAGATGAGAAAGGGCGGAGGGTTAATTTCCTTTGAAATTAACGGCAGCAAACAACAGGCTCAGCAGTTACTTAATCATCTGTCATTTATTAAAATCGCAGTAAGTCTAGGTGACGCAGAAACATTGATTCAGCATCCAGCAACTATGACACATTCGGGTATCCCGGAACAAACGAGAAGGGAAATGGGGATTTCTGACCAGCTCATCCGCCTGTCTGTTGGTTTGGAAGCGAAGCAAGACATTTGGGAAGATTTACAGAAAGCACTTGACCAGCTCAAAGAAGCAGCAGAAATGGCTCAGTCTTCCTGAATATGACCAGGCTTTAAGAAACGAGGAGAGGTTGAGGACGGGAAGAGAACGGCAGCATAAGAAAAGTAAAAGGACAGCTTGACAAAGATAAAGCCTCACCCGCTAAAAAATAAGGAGTGAGGCTTTACCGATTACACTGCTTCAAATTCGGTGTCATGGCATTCCGGACAAGGAGGAAGGCGGTCTTTATCCTCGTCGAGCGTCAGGACCTGTCCGCATTTTTCGCATTTATACTCACCTTTTCCGGGTGTTTCTCCTGTGTGTGGCATACAAGCACCTCCTAAATAAATCGTTGCTTTGTGTATACCCGGATAATGAAGGATGAAACAATATAGACCAGCGTTGCTTCTTTTGTGACAGTTAACGTTTACCATGTGAAGCGATGACTTTATTTCTTCCGGCTTGCTTGGCTTCATAGAGGCATTGATCAGCTAAATGGATCAGTTCATTAGGGACAACCGCATCGTCCGGAAAGAGGGCTACTCCTGCAGAGAGAGTAAGGGGCTTGCCGGTAGGGCTGTTTGTTTCTGCTAAAGAGCTTCGCAATTTTTCCGCTATGTGCTTAGCTAATTTAAGATCCGCATTTGGCAGAATAATTAAAAACTCTTCTCCTCCATAGCGGCAGCAAATATCTTCTTCGCGAACTGTTCTTTTGATGAAATCGGCAAGAAAGACAAGCGCTTCATCGCCAACCATATGACCGTATACATCATTGACGACTTTAAAATGGTCAATGTCTAAAAGAATAATAGAAAAAGGAGTTTTATTTGCAGCCAATTGGACAAGATGTTCATTCATAGCTCTGCGATTATATAATCCGGTTAACGGATCCGTCGATGACTGCTGTTGGAAGTCACTGACTCTTTCATGAAGAACGTGGAAGCCACTCAATAATGCCTTTTTTAACTGAATCGCTTCATAATACCAAGCGTGAATTTTTTTGATATCTTGTGGTTGGCGGCTGTCCGAACAATTTTCTGCCAGGTAAGCAAGCTGCTGTAAAGGACGAGTTATCTTGATTAGGATCCACCAAATAATAACCAGAGAAATAAGAATAGGCGGTAGAGATGTGAGAAGCATCCGTTGTATCATCTTATTTGAAGGAGATAGAACAGCAGAAGAAGGGCGTTGTGATACCACTCCCCACTCAGCCACAGGGATGGTTGCATAGCCGGCTATCATATCTTTTCCTTGTGTATTAGTCACCCGCTGAGCCCCGCTTTGTCCGTTCATTAATTTTTGAACGACAGGGTTTTTAGAGACCATGTCGTTGATCCGGTCCGGAGATTGGTGATAAATAACCCGGCCATCGCCGTCCACCACGTAAACATAGGAGCCATCATGATAAAAGTGTTCACCAAGCAATTGATTGAGAATGCTTCTTTCTTTTAAATAAATTGTCCCGCCCACGAAACCAAGATACTCTTCACTTTCACTAAAAATAGGATAAGAAATCATAATAATTAAACGCCCGGTAATTGAGATAAATGGCTTGGAAATGAGTGGTTTCTTTTCTTTTAGCGCCTGCACAGCGCCCGATGCGCTGAATAATTTGTCTTTCAGGTTAAGGTGTTCTGGCGAGACAGCTAAAATCTTACCGGTTTGATCCACTACGGCAACAGAATTGAACATATCTGACTGGCTTTTCAGACGATTGACTTCATTTAAAAGGGCTTCCTCATTTCCCTTCATGGAAGGGGCAACCGTTTGAGCACTATTCTGTAAAACTTGCAAGGTGGATTTTAAATAATCCTCTGTTGTTCGCGCCAGCTTTTCAGCGTACACGCGATTAGTTTCCAAAGCATTCTTCACGAGCGTTTCTCTTTCGAGACGATAACCTGAATACAGACTGACAGAAAGAGTAAACAATACAGAGGCAAGAGTAACAAATAAAATTAAATGTTTGAAAGATACTTTCATAAAAATAGTTCCTTCTTTTTATAGTAAAATGCCTTGTTTTTGATGTCTAAAATAACTATAATAATGGATTACTTTTACCTTGCCAAGAGGAACTTTCTTAAAATGGGAAAATAGTCAAACAACCCCACTTTTTGTTACGAACTCTGTCGGTTATGATAAAGAAGTGAAAATTTAAAAAAAGAGGAGTAAAAAGATGGAGATTGTTATATGGTCAGATTTTGTTTGTCCATTTTGTTATATCGGTAAGCGTCGCTTGGAAGAAGCATTAGATAAGTTTCCATACAGGGAACGGGTAAACGTCCGGTTTAAAAGTTATGAGCTTACCCCCCATGCACCGAAAGAACCTTCCAAAGTCATTCATGAAATACTTGCTGAAAAATATGGAATGAGTATTGAGCAGGCAAAGGCGGCTAATGTTAGTATTGGTGAACAAGCAAAAGCAGCCGGTTTGCTATTTAATTTTGAAAATATGAAGCCGGTGAATACGCTGGATGCCCATCGCCTAGCTAAATTTGCTGCAGAAAGAGGCAAGGGAGCAGAGATAACAGAGAGACTATTGAAGGCTTATTTTACTGATTCATTGCCTATAAGTGATGGCAATGTATTAGCGGAAATTGCCAGTGAAGTGGGGTTGAACCGAGAAGAAGTGACTTTGTTCCTGAAGGGAAATTGTTTAACCGAGGAAGTAAGAGCTGATGAAGAAGAAGCACGCACACTTGGTGTGCAGGGTGTCCCATTTTTTGTGTTTAATAGCAAATATGCAGTTTCCGGTGCACAGCCGGTTGAAGTGTTTGCATCTGTTTTGCAGAAGGCATGGGAAGAAGAGCTTGAAGAAAAGCTTAGGCCGCAACAATCATCCGAAGTCATTGAAAAGGGAACGGTTTGCACAGAGGAAGGCTGTGAGGTAACAGGGAGTACTAAAAACGCACAGTCAAACAAATGAATGGAATAAAAAGAAGGGATGAAAGAAGAGCATGTGAAACCTTAATGGGTGACATGCTCTTTTTATCAGGCCAATTATGTATATTTACAACATTGTATAAGGATTCAGCATTTTTCAGTAAGATACTAAGAAAGAGTGTGTGCTATAAGCGGATGGGACAGGTGGCATAGCGATAAGTAAAGAGAAGATTTCTTTCCTTCCATCGACATTTGTAATGATCATGGTGGTAATTACGCGATGGGTATGGCTATTAAGTGAGCGGCAAGGATGGCTGACGTACTCGGAGATCACTGTTCGCCAAGAGCTGATACAACTATTCTTTCTTCAACCAGGCGAGCTGCCATCATTGTCAGCGTTGGTTCATATTGTTCTTCGACGAATAGAGAGCACGCTTCTTGGAATTGTGACTACAATGATTGAATGATCCTTATTTGTCTTTATTTTAAGAAAGAGAAAAATAAGAAAAGTAATAGCAGAGGGTCCGGCAGCGAATTCATACAGGGCTGAATAATTGTCTTGTTTATAATGTTCCAGGGCAAGAAATGGATTCTAACTCATATACTGTGGTGTAAAAAGTAAAAATGAGGAGGAACCAAACATGCGCGTCTTAGTATTAGGATCCGGACTAATGGGCAAAGAAGCCGCGAGAGACTTGGTGCATTGTAAAGAGGTGGCCGAAGTTACGCTGGCTGATTACGATATCCAAAAAGCAAAGCAGACATGTGAAATCTTACAATCTTCAAAGTTAACTGAAGCTTTCGTGGATGCCTCTAATAAAAGCCAGCTTATTCATTTAATGAAAAAGCATGATGTTGTTATTAACGCGCTTTTCTATTCGTTTAACGTATCTGTAGCAGAGGCAGCCATTGCAGCCGGTGTGCACTCAGTTGATTTAGGTGGTCACATTGGCCAGGCAACGGAACGGGTGTTGGAAATGTCAGAAGAAGCGAAGACAGCTGGTATTACACTTATTCCTGATCTTGGTGTGGCTCCAGGAATGATTAACATTTTATCAGGATACGGTGTGAGTAAACTTGATAAGACTGAATCGATCAAGCTGTATGTAGGAGGCATTCCGCTGCGGCCGGAACCACCCCTTGAATATAATCACGTATTTTCAATGGAGGGGGTATTTGATCATTATACGGATGCTTCTTTTATCATTAGGAATGGGAAGAAACAAGAAATTCCTTCTTTGTCAGAAGTGGAAACCGTTTATTTTGATAAGTTCGGTCCTTTAGAAGCATTTCATACTGCAGGGGGAACGTCGACGCTTTCCTATTCCTATCCGACCCTTGACTGTCTGGAATATAAAACGATACGTTATCCAGGGCATGCAGAAAAATTCAAATTACTTGTTGATTTGAATTTGACACGTTCAGATTACGCCGTAAATGTGAATGGTACGCAAATCAAACCACGTGATGTGTTATTGAAAGCTCTCGATCCAATTGTAAATTTGAGAGATAAAGAAGATGTGGTATTGTTAAGAGTCGAAACAAAAGGGATAAAAGGAGACCATAAGACCAGCTGTACGTATGAAATGATCACATACAAGGATACTGTTAACAATGTAACCGCCATGGCGAGAGCAACGGCCAATACAATTTCCGTTGTTGCTCAAATGATTGGAAATGGAACGATTAATAAACCGGGTGTCTATCCTCCAGAGCAAATTGTTCCTGGTGGCAAGTACATGGAGGAAATGGCAAAGCGTGGCGTTATCATTAAAGAAATGATCGAAAGACAAGAGTCATCCATACAATCGTCATGAGGAAAGAAGCTGTCATGAAGCCAACTAAATAGTCGGTTTTACGACAGCTTTTTCACTAATCTTTATTTTAAAGTAGGATACTTACGCTGTTTTTCTCCTTCGACAATCTTAACTCCGACATGTATGCTTTCAAGCGATTGTTCTGTTAATGGAATCGAGCCTTGCTGCTGCACTCTCTTCCATGCTTGCACATTTTTTCTGTATAAAACTTCCGATAAGCGCAGTACGTCTGCATCAGCCTCCAGCCCTGTCTTGAAGGTGTTCCTTATCTCCAGTGCCATCACTTTTGCTGCCTCGCGTTCCAGCTCTGCAAGGTTTGCAAGCTGATCTAATTCCCTGAGGTCTCCCTTCGCTTTCACTTTTATTGTGAAGCGAATACCTTCCTTCCTGACAATAGGCTTTATATGCACATCCAAGTGATTAATTAAAATGCTCGTATGCTTATATTTTCCTTTTCTTATTCGTAAGTCTTCTCGATTCAAATCTTTATTGACCCACTTTAGTCCTGCTGATTTTTCCAGTGGCAAAACTTTTTTTAAGGAATTTGCTGTGACGATAGCGGTTCCTTCTAACTGAATAGATTTTCGCTTCCCGCTATCTGTTCGCCAGTTATTTTCGTTTGTGCCGACTAATGGAATGATCGCTTCATGTGGAGGTTCATTTAAAAATATGAGCAGTTCCCTCATATCTACCGGTTTTAATATGGAACGTTGATCGTAGGAGGCGTATGGATCAACCAGCCTGGAAAGAGCCGTAGAGAGCTGCATGACAGGCACTGTGGTTAATAATTTGTCAAGCGGCTCTCTTGTTGCGTACATCCACATCCGATACCGGGTTTCACGATACCTGTCAAATAAGTCCACTGCATGACTTACGGCTTGCGCTCGCAGGGCTTCTTCTGTGAAAATAATGGCGGCTAAATGCCCCCAGAAAACACGGCGCTGGGAAGATTCATACAAATTAAATATCGCTTGATCTATTGTTTTGCCTGATGCCTTTCCAACCTCTACTTTTGTTTCATCACTGCCTGACCCGGACTCTTGTTTAGCGAGTATCCCTAAATTAAGAAGCTGCAGGTAAATGGTATAATAGCCATCTTTATAATCAATCCCTATGGCATGGGCATAAACCATGCGATCAGGCTCATAGGAATCCCAGCATCCTGTTAGCAAAAGAAGGAGCAGGGCCGACAATCCGGTGTACGAAAATCGTCTCATTTTTTTCTTCATCGCCGCCCATCCTTTTTAGTAGCATCGATGGGATCAAGCATGCTTGCTCGCTTATCGTCTTTTTGTGCAGGCAAACGCATCATCGCTTTAAGAATATTCTTCCAGCTTAAGCGGGTCGCGAGCTCTAAATAAGGGACACCAAAGGTGCGAATTCGTGCTGCGTAAATACCAATGAGGAAGATTGCAGCAAAGAAACCGAAAAAACCAAATAGCGCCACGAGAATAATAACGAAAAAGCGAAGAAGCGAGATAACCCCGATAAATGACTGATTAACAAGCGTAGTCATGGCCACAAAGGAACCGGCGATAACGACAAGCATAGAGGGGCTCGTTAAGCCGGCGCGAATGGCTGCATCCCCAATAATTAAGCCGCCAACAACGCTCAGTGTTTGTCCGATGGCAAGCGGCATTCTTAAGCCAGCTTCCCGGAACAGCTCAAATAACAGCATCATTAAAATGGCTTCCAACGCTGTTGGAAAGGGAACGCCGCTTCGAGATTCCACCACTGTTGCCAGCAGGGTTAAAGGAAGTTGGTTTTGATGGAAGGAAGTGAGCGCCACCCAGAAGCCGGGAAGAAAGGTTGCGATTGATATGCCTGCCACTCTTAGTAAGCGTTCAAATGAATTAAAGGCATAGGGATATTCCATATCTTCTGCGCTTTTCAGCAAAAAGAATAAATTGACGGGAGTAATATATGCGTAGGCTACACCATCAATTAAGATGATAAACCGGCCTTGCAATAAGGATTGAACAGCAAAATCTGGTCTTCCAGTATAAGAGTGGCGTGGGAAAAAGGCGTAAGGGTCATCATTCATTAATTCTCCCAGCTGTGTGCCGCTTACTAATGCATCAATGTCGATCTTCTCTATCTGCTGTCTAATTTGTTCCAAAGTCGCCTTATCGGATATATCGTCCATATACAAAACTAAAACTTTTGTCTTTGATCTTCTTCCGACTTCAAACGACTCGCTTGCCAATGAAACCGTTCTTAGCCTCTTTCTGATCAATGCGTGATTGATTGTAATATCCTCAATGAAATTATCCCGCGGACCTTTAATGCTGACTTCTGTATTTGTTTCTTCGGGTTTTCGCTGCGGCCGATCAGCAATATCTATGGAAACAACCAGCTTGTCGGCAGGAAAAACAATGAGAAGCATGCCGGAAAAAATATCCTCTGCCGCTTTTTCTTTTTCCGTTACTATTTGCAGGGAAGGGACATGCAACGAGTGAATGTTCTCTTTTGTTGCCCCGTTATGGACTGCAAAAAATTTTTCTAGCCTTTTTGGGATCGTTGATTTAAGAAGATCAGCATGGACTAATCCGCTGCAATAGACAAGCGTAATGGGATCGTCATTAAAAGCTAATTCTGTAAATTGAACGTCTTTATTTTTTTGGAACAAATCTTTTAAAGAGCTTACCGTAAGCGAAGAGTGTTGAGCTGACGGCGTTCGCTCCTTCTTTTTCTGTTTCACTAATTCTTCAACGTTTTTCAGTCGAATTTTCTTTGTTTTCATTTGTAGACCCCCGTTTTTTACTTCCGAAAAAAATGGCGAGTAAGACGAACAAAACAGTAAACGCGGAGAAAAACCAGAAACTGGCCGGCAAAGCAATAAAAATGAGCCATTTGGAAAAGGTGAAATCAGTTATCGGGATTAGAACCAGCCCTGTCACAGCAAGAGCGATGAATAGGAGCGTTATATTTTTCTTTTTTTCTGATTCTAGAGGAAGAATTTCTTTCATTAAAATAAAAATAAGTGATATTCGGATAAATGAACCGGACATCCATTGATAGATAGATAAAAAATCGACGTGTTCAATAAATGTACCAAGCGACACAAGTCCCCATTCTTCATAGGCTGGAAAGCGCTGTTTAGCCGCCTCGACCGGACCGAATTCTATGATCGCCCCGATGAGTGGCCCGGTCGTAAGCACGGTTAAAATAATGATAATGGCTGCATAGTGACGAAAACGGAGCGGGGCATTTATTTTGTGTTGCAGCAGCAAAAAGATAAAAATTTCAGCAAGCCCTGATGCTTGGAAAATGAGGCTTTTCATTATCGGATCATAGCCATGTTCCAATATCGGCAGCAATAAAGAGTAATTTTTATGTTGAATATTTGCAATGGCGACAAAGAAGCCAAAAATGACAATGAAAAACAATAGAAATATATTGAGGATATTTAATGTTCTTAAATTGGTTGTGGCCATTACCCAGCAAACGAAGCTACATAGCACAATGAGAAAAAAAGCGGGTGTTTCAGGCAAAAACATAATGTTTGCCCATGTAATCGTTTCCCGCGCAGTAACAGCTGCCATTAAAACCAAGTAACCGATAAAGATAATGGCAAGGACTACAGTCGCTTTATTGCCGATTTTTGTTCCTAGCCATTTAAATAAAGGCTGCTTATCCGTTCTTTTTTGTATGTATAAAAAAAGTGGGATCCAAATAAAAGCAAGGACCATTGTAATCACTACAGCAATCCATGCATCGCGGCCTGCTGTTTGAACTAAAGGGGAAATAGCAAATACATGGTTCTTTAAACCGATCGCCGTCATCGCCAGTAAAATAAGTTGAAAAGGAGTAATGGAATCGGCTTTGTACATAGGACCACCTTTATTTCCGTATATTAGTTGACCTCTAGGCTAGTTTTTCTTTTCTTCCCTTTTTTATACTAAGGCTCTGTTAAAGATGAATATTGTTTTTTCCATCGTTGATTGCAACGGAAGGCAGCGACTCCAGCGGGAAAAGAGCGTCCTGGTGAGAGCCCGCAAGCGCGCATGCGACGAGGAGGGTCACAGACTGCCCGCGGAAAGCGTCCGCCTGCAGTGAAAATCAACACGCAAGTATAACAGAGCCTGTACTAAAAAAGCTCTGCACCGTATTTTAGTAAAATACGGTGCAGAGCTGTTCTGTTAATTTCCGTCCATTTTTGTATCTTCCTTATCAATACCTGGATCTTCTTCTCTTTCATCTTCCTCAGAATTGCCATCATTTTCGGCATTTTTTTCAGTGGAACCACCTTGATTATCTTCATCTTCCTCAACTTTATCCGTCGGCTCCTCCATTACTGGTTTTTCTTCTTCTGATTCATTGCCGCTGCATGCTCCCAGAAGCATGACAGTAAGGAAGGGTCCAGCTGCTAGTTTTACCCACTTTGACTGCATATTTTCTCTCCTTTCTAGCGAAGTTCATTGCTTTCTCTTTTCCCTGATTGTCTAAAAATATTCTTCGTTTTTTTAGGAAGTGTGTTTTTACGAAATTATCTGAAAAAAATCCCTTGTTAATAAACAAAAATTGTGATAATTTATATTCTATTATGAAGCATAAGCTTCACCGAAAACAAAAATGTTGTTTACGCTTCAATTTAGGGAGAAGTGGACATGGAAATATTAGCTAAAGTAAAAGAAAGATATGCTTCCTTGTCAAAAGGTCAGCAAAAGGTAGGGAAATACGTTCTTGATTTTCCTGAAAAAATTGCTTTATTGTCTGCGAGTGAAGTGGGCAAACAAATTGCTGTCAGCGAAACAACAGTTATTCGTTTTTGTTATTCGCTCGAGTTACAGGGCTATGCTCATCTGCAATCCATTATTCGCGAATACCTTATTCAGCATAAAAGCAGCTTAAACCGCTATTATTCTTCCAAGATGGAAATGGCTCAGGAGCCTCATTTCTTCGCTCAAGTGATGGAAAAGGATGCGGAGAACATCCAAAGAGCTATTGATACTATTAAGGAAGAAGACGTTCAGCTGGCTGTTAGCAGGATAATGGAAGCAGGCAAGCTTTTTTTGACAGGAATGAGAACCTCCTTTGCTCCCGCTCAATGGCTTGCTTTTACATTGGGCCTTGTACGGGATGAGGTGAAGTTAGTGCAGCCTGGGATTGATGACCTTGTAACTGTCCTACAAAGTATGAATGAACATTCGGTTTTTATTGCCATCACTTTTCATAGATATGTGAAGGAGACGGTTCAAATAGCAGAGAAGGCAAAGGAACGGGGAGCGTTTGTTATAAGCTTGACCGATTCTGGACTAGCACCGATCACTGAATTCAGCGACCTAACTTTTGCTATAGGAAGCCAGGAGCGATCGACTCTGGATGTTTTTCCTCCGCTGTTTTCCTTGCTTAATGCCATAATGGCAAGCTTGTATGTTCAATACCCAGAGGAAGTAAAGGAGCGACAGCGAAAATATGAACAGGTAAATGCCGATCATCTATTTTATTATTGATCGATCATTAATTACTTAAAATAGAAAAAACTGAATATTCATTGTTTTGTATCGGTAGAAAGGAAGTTTTTTATGAAAAAGCAGCTTGAACAACTAAAACCAGCTATACGGCAATTATATGATTATTTGCATTCTCATCCGGAAATTAGCTGGCAGGAAGTCAACACAACCGCTTTTTTAACCAATTATTTAACAAATGAAGGGTTCACGGTAAGAACGTTTGATGACTGTCCAGGTCTCATTGTAGAAATGGGCCAAGGGAAACCGGCAGTTGGACTACGCTGTGATATTGATGCTCTCTGGCAGGAAGTCAACGGCCGATTTCAAGCCAATCATTCGTGTGGCCATGATGCCCACATGACAATGGCTGTTGGTGCCTTATTATTACTGAAAAAAATAAATTATTACTTTCCTGGACGATTAGTCGTTATCTTTCAACCAGCTGAGGAAAAAGGAACCGGAGCCTTAAAAATGATAGAGAAGGGACTTATTGATGGCTTGGATTTTCTTTACGGTGTTCATCTGCGGCCCATTCAAGAGTTATCCTTTGGACAGGCTTCTCCGGGAATTCGGCATGGAGCAGCCAAGTTTATTGCTGGGGAAATTATTGGAGAAGATGCTCATGGTGCCAGGCCACATCTCGGAAAGAATGCCATTGAGATCGGTTCCTCGCTCATTCAAGCCATGCAGCAAATCCATATGGATCCGTCTATTCCTTATTCAGTGAAAATGACGAAATTTCAAAGTGGCGGTGAATCGAGTAATATTATTCCAGGAAAAGCGACCTTTTCAATTGATGTTCGCGCACAGACTAACGAAGTGATGGCAGCACTGACAGAGAAAATTGTTCAGGCATGCAAAGGAATAGAAGTTGTTCACGGAGCGTCTATTCATTTAGAAACAAAAGCCGAAACGGCAGCGGCTATCGTTTCAGAAGAAGCCTCTAATATAATGGAGAATGCGATCAGCAGAGTGCTGGGGGAAAAAAATGTCGTCCCGCCTATCGTGACAACTGGAGGAGAGGATTTTCATTTTTACACAGTGAAGCGGCCGGAAGTAAAGGCAGCGATGCTCGGATTAGGCTGTGATTTAAGCCCGGGTCTGCATCATCCTGAAATGACTTTTCAGATAGACGCTCTTTATCCAGGAATTGAGATATTGGCTGAAACAATTATACAAACGTTTGAACGGATGAAAGGGTGAAGAAACGTGCAAGATTACCATATTCGGTTATTTAATGATCGAACAGACTTTGAAAAAATGCAGCAGCTGGAAAGAGACACGTGGAATATGGAGCCGATTCCGATCCATCAAACGCTCACCGCCCATAAAAATGGCGGTTTGTTAGTAGGTGCTTTTCAAGAAGAACGATTAATTGGCTTTAGTTACAGCTTTGCTGGTTTTTCAAATGGCTCTTCTTACTTATGTTCGCATATGCTTGGCATCCATCCTGATTATCAAAAGCAAGGAATTGGTGAAGCGTTGAAAAACGCCCAAAAACAAGAGGCTTCTCGTCTTGGATATGAGCAGGTAACATGGACGTTCGATCCGCTCGAAAGCGTAAACGCTTATTTAAATTTAACGAAGCTTAAAGCTGTTTGTTCCACATATGAAGTGAATTGTTACGGTAAAATGGAGGATGGATTAAATGCCGGTCTTCCAACGGATCGATTGAAGGTGGATTGGTGGATTCAAAGTGATTACGTGAACACCTCCTTTACTTTTACAGAAGAAAAGGCAAAAGTTTTCGCAGAATATGAAAGAACAACAGAAGGATGGCCGAAAATGTCCCTCCATCATCCTGATTATTTAGAAAGAGAAGAGGCATTGCTCGTCCCGATTCCTCGAAAATTTCAAGAGATTAAAAGCCAATCATTTGATTTAGCTTTGGATTGGAGAATGAATACACGGAAAGTTTTTCTACAACTATTCGCTAACGGATATACAGCTGTAAAACTCATTCAACGTCCGCAAGAACTGGTGAACTATTATCTATTCATAAAGAATATTCAATTTGCAGGAAAGGAAGAGGAAAAATGAAATTAACAGAAATTATTTTACGTCATTTACAGATGGAAATGAAATTTCCTTTTACTACTAGCTTCGGAACCATCGAAAACAAAGAATTTATTCTCGTAGAGGTAAAAGATGAAGAGGGAGTATCCGGCTGGGGAGAATCTGTTGCTTTTGTCTCTCCTTCTTATAATGAAGAAACGCTAAAAACAAACTGGCATATGATAGAAGATTTCTTGATTCCTTTATTAAAAGGCAAAGAAATTTCTCATCCCGATGAAATTTCAGAGATATTTGAGCCGATCAGAAAAAATAACATGGCGAAATCGGCCATTGAAGGAGCGGTGTGGGATTTGCACGCTAAACGGGAAGGAATCCCGCTTTATGAGGCTCTAGGAGGAGACAATACAACGATTGATGTGGGGATTAGCATCGGTATTCAAGATACGGTGAATGATCTTTTAGCTATTATTAAAGAGCATGTTGAAGAGGGCTATAAACGAATCAAAGTGAAAATTAAGCCGGGCTGGGATGTTGATGTCATCAGAGAGATCCGTCGCTCTTTCCCAGATATCCAACTTATGGCTGATGCCAATTCAGCTTATCGTCTCGAGGACCTGCCAGAATTGAAGAAGCTAGACGAATTCAATTTAACAATGATTGAACAGCCGCTTGCATCGGATGATATCATTGACCATGCGGTTATTCAAAAAGAATTAAAAACACCGATTTGTCTGGATGAAAGCATTCATTCCTATGAAGATGCCAGAAAAGCTTTGCAGCTCGGCAGCTGTAAAATTATCAATATTAAAATTGGCCGTGTCGGTGGATTGACGGAATCTAAACGGATTCATGATTTATGCAAGGAGAACAATATTCCTGTTTGGTGCGGAGGAATGATTGAAGCGGGTGTAGGACGAGCGCATAATGTGGCATTAACTACCTTAAGTAATTTTACACTCCCGGGTGATACGGCTGCTTCTTCCCGTTATTGGGAGAAGGATATTGTCACACCAGAAGTAACAGTGCACGATGGGGTTATTCAAGTTCCGAACAAGCCAGGAATCGGCTATGATATTGATCTCGAAGCGGTGAAGCAATTTACATTGAAAGAAAAAGCCTATTCACTGTAATTTGGCGAGTATGACATTTAAGAAAACCTGGCATCAACAGGTTTTCTTGTCCACACCTAATGAATTCAGAATATTCAAACGAAAGAGGGAGAAGAATGAAAAAAGCTTTTCAAATTGCAGGCGCATACATCGGAGTCATTGTAGGGGCAGGATTTGCTTCCGGACAGGAAATATTGCAATTTTTTACGAGCTTTGGATGGATTAGCATAGCAGGAACATGTATGGCTACTCTTCTATTTGCTTTTTTAGGCATGCAATTGCTGCAAATCGGCTCTCGTCTTAAAACCGATTCTCATAAAAATGTTATTTATTTAATTTGCGGGAAATGGATAGGGATGTTTGTTGATGCCCTTATCACCTTTTTCTTATTTGGCGTTGCGGCAGTAATGATTGCCGGCAGCGGATCGATTTTCGAACAGCAATTTGGTATCGCTCCTTTGTATGGAAGTCTTATAATGACGGTATTAACTGCTGTCACTCTATGTTTCAATTTTCAAAAAGTTATTTCGGCGATTAGTTTGATGACTCCCTTCCTATTTATCATGATTTTTATCGTTTTTATTTACTCTGTTTTCCGTTATGAAGGGAATGTTTCGGATATTTTTCAAATCAGCCAAACAGAAAATACGGCAGCCTCTCATTGGCTGATAGGAGCCATCTTATATGTATCGTACAACATTGCGGCTGGAGCAGCTATTTTGACATTGATGGGAGGAGCTGAAAAGAATGAGAGAACGGCTGGGCTTGGAGGTATTTTTGGAGGCATTGGCCTTGGCTTATTGATCTTATTAATTAATTTGACAATGCTTTTAGATTTCGGAGCCAGTCAGCAGGCCGCTATGCCGATTGTTCACATTGCCAATGGTATTTCGCCAATCACAGGTTATTTTATGTCATTTGTATTGTTAGCGATGATTTATAATACGTCTGTCGGAATGATATATGCTTTTGCTGCGCGAATCGTACCGGCCCATCGTAAGTCTTTTACTCCGACAGTAGTTATTTCTACATTGGCCGCTTTTCTGGCAAGCTTCGTCGGATTCGTTAAATTAGTAGGCACCTTGTATCCAATTGTTGGCTACCTCGGTTTGATCTTAATTATCGGTGTTATTTTCGCCTGGCTTAGATTTAAGCAACCATTTAAGAATGAAATGAAGATATCAAGCTAATAAGAAAGCTATCCACCAGTTAAGTGAACACCAACTGGTGGGCAGCTTTTTGTTTTGCCAAGGGATTGCATAGCCCCTCTTTCTTTTTTGATAACGGTCCTCTTCATTTGCTTTGTTAGGCAGAGGGAAGAGTATGGAAGAAGAACGCATATAAAAACAATGCATATGTTGAAATTACGAGCTGAAAGGAGGAGGGCAGATGGAGATATACCGCAGTTATTTAAAGGAAGCTAAAAAATGGTGTGAGGCTTTATGTGCTTTGCAGCATGAATTAATTGACCTTAATCAGGTGGAAAAGTGGAAAAACCAGGTAGAGAAGATGGATAATCGTTTATCGAATATGAAAGAAGAAGAGATTCATTTAATCCAAAGTGAGATTTTGGGATTAGATCAGGAGTGGCGCCAGCTTCATGAAGGGCTGTTTGCTGAAGAAAACGAAAAAGAGAAGGAGGAAGAGCGAGAAAGAGCTGAACAGGTTCCTATTGGCCACCACAAACTTCCCCCTCTCCCCTATGCGTACAATGCTTTAGAGCCTTATATTGATGAAGAAACAATGAGGCTTCATCATGACCGGCATCATCAAAGCTATGTAGAAGGTTTGAATAAAGCAGAGCTGGAGCTGCAAAAGGCACGAAAAAATAATGACTTTGAGCTCGTCAAGCATTGGGAGAGAGAGCTTGCTTTCAATGGTGCCGGGCATTATTTACATTCGATCTTTTGGAGAATCATGTGCCCAAACGGAGGGGGAAAGCCTTCAAGTGAATTAAACCGAGAGATTTCCCGGTCGTTTGGCAGCTTCGATGGGTTTAAGAGACACTTCTCCAAAGCCGCCGAGAAAGTAGAGGGAGGGGGATGGGCCATTCTCGTATGGTCGCCGCAAGCTCAGCGATTAGAAATATTGCAAGCTGAAAAACATCAAAACTTAAGCCAATGGGATGTAGTTCCTTTACTTGTACTTGATGTTTGGGAACATGCTTACTACTTGAAATATAAAAATAAGCGTGCGGAGTATATTGATAATTGGTGGAACATTGTTTGTTGGGATGAAGTAGAGGGACGCATGAGAAAAGCGAGGGGGCATTGAAAAGGCATTGCCTATTCATGGAAACTATATTACACTGGTAAGCAATGAAAAACTTTATATAAGAGAACCGGGTGCCTTTGCAACAGACAGCAAAGGGTAACAGGGAATCGGGTGCAAATCCCGAGCGGTCCCGCCACTGTAATCGGAAAGTTCTTTTTTCATTGATGTCACTTGAGAAATCAGGGAAGACGAAAAAAGCGCGCAGATCCGTAAGCCAGGAGACCTACCCAGGTTTGATCCCCTATGATGCCTTCGCGGAAAGGAAAGGTGGCCGAAGACAAAGCAGTCTCTGTTGCTTTTTTGTGCTGTTTTCACACACCCAAGCCTTGTTCTTAGCGATAAGAACAGGGCTTTCTTTCTGTGCTGATAAAAAAGAGAGGAGATGGAACATTGAAGCTAGCGTTTGCAGGATGGATAAGAAAGAAAAGAGGATCATCCTTTGTTTTCTCAGCTGTTTTCCGCGCGAACAAGCAGGGTTATTTGTATTTACTCATGGGACTTGCTGTCTTCCTTTTATTTTCTATTACATGGTCTATTACTCTAGGGCCGGTTAATATGCCAGCTGTTACAGCATGGAAGATCATCCTTTCACATGCACCTTGGGTGGGCAATTACATAGAGGCAGACTGGAATAAGGCTCAGGAACACATAATTTGGAACATTCGGGTGCCGCGTGTATTGCTCGGAACTGTAACAGGAGCGGGTCTTGCAGTAGCAGGAGTTGTCATTCAGGCATTGGTACGAAATTCACTTGCCGATCCTTATATCTTAGGCGTATCTTCAGGTGCTTCAGTAGTAGCAACGCTCGTTATTTTATTTGGCGCTCTGCCTGTCTTTGGACAATATGCCTTAACTACTGGCGCTTTTACCGGTGCCATGATAGCAATGGGAGCCGTGTACATAATCGCCCAGGAAGGCGGAAAGATTCTCACGACACGCCTATTGCTGGCCGGTGTAGCTGTTTCGATGACGCTGTCCGCTGTAACCAATTTTATTGTGACATTAGCACCGAAAGAATCGGGGATTCGAGAAGTCATGTTTTGGATGATGGGTAGCCTTGCTGGAGCCAAGTGGGAACACTTAGCGATTCCGACGCTAATAATTGCTGGCAGTGTCCTCTTTTTATTATCTGCCTCTTCATCGTTGAATGCTTTGTTAATGGGGGAAGAAGCGGCAGGAACACTTGGAGTAAATACAGATGTTTTTCGAAAGATCCTTATTGTTGTTGCTTCTTTAATTACCGGTGCAGTAGTGGCAGTGAGTGGTTCTATTGGCTTTGTAGGATTAATGGTGCCTCATCTAGCCCGGCTATTGCTCGGTTCCGACCATAAGCGTGTGATTCCAGTTAGTGCACTGCTTGGCATGCTCGTTGTGATTTGGTCAGATACAGCAGCCCGCTTGCTGCTTGCGCCAGAGGAGCTGCCGATTGGTGTAGTTACCGCTTTTTGTGGAGGGCCATTTTTTATTTGGCTCTTGCGGCACAGCTCCTATTCGTTTGGGGGAGGCGGCCGATGAAACTACTCGTTGAGAATGTTAGTTATTCAGCAAACGGCAAGTTTATCATTGACGATATTTCACTACAAGCGGCTGATAAACAGTTCATTGGCGTTATTGGTCCTAATGGAAGTGGGAAATCCACTTTATTGAAGAACGCTTCTCGGATTTTAACACCAGATAGCGGAAAGGTATGGCTTAATGACAAAGGGCTGCATGAAATGCCGGCAAAGCAAGCAGCAAAACAACTGGCTGTCGTAAGTCAAGAGGCTGCTGTGCCATTTGATTTTACCGTTGAAGAAATCGTAGCAATGGGCCGTCACCCTTATAAAAAATTTTTTCAACATGAAACAGAAGAGGACCGACAGATTATTCACGAATCTTTAGCTTATGTAGACATGGTCGAGTATGGCCAAAGTAGCTTTCAGCAGTTATCTGGGGGAGAAAAACAGCGGGTGTTTATTGCGAGAGCACTTGCTCAGAAGGCGGGCATGGTTATTCTTGATGAGCCAACCAACCATTTAGACATCAGACATCAGCTGCAACTGCTCGACCTTGTCAAAAAGCTGCCGATTACTGTTTTGGCTGCTCTGCATGATTTAAATCTGGCCGCGTTCTATTGCGACTATATATACGTTATGAACGGGGGACGCATGATTTGTTCTGGAACACCCTCAGCGGTTTTAAGCAAGGACATGCTGAAAGAAGTGTTTGGAGTAGATGGAGAGATCCAGATACATCCGCGGACAAACAAACCGCATATTACATTTTTGGCTCATGTGTGAAAAGGGGGAAACAAAATGATTAAAAAAAATATATGGATTTTAACTGGAGTTATTTGCATAGCTGCACTATGGGTCTTTGCGAGCTTCAATCATGAGAGTTCGAGTTCGGCCAGCAAAACGGCGGAGAAGATAACAGATGAATGGGGAACGGCAGCTGCACCAAAGAGAGCGGTAGCATTGAATCAGCATGCAACTGAAATCATGCTTGCGCTTGGGCTTGAAGACTCTATGGTAGGCACAGCTTATCTGGATGATCGCATTCTTCCCGAATTGGAGGAGGCGTATAGAAAAGTGCCAGTATTGGCGGCACAGTACCCGTCCAAAGAAGTGTTTTTTGCTGCTGAACCTGATTTTGCTTATGCCGGGTGGAAAAGTGCCTTCACAGAAAAGACTCTCGGCACCCCGGAAGAGCTGGAGGCCGCAGGTATTCCTGTTTATGTTCAGCAGTCTTCTAGCAAAACATCCCCGACATTGGAAGATGTATATACCGACATTAAAAATATCGGAAAGATTTTTCACATCGAAAAGCGAGCGGAAAATCTTGTTAGTTCAATGAAAAAAGAAATAGACGAAACAGTTCAGCAAATTGGGACTGTTAGTCTGCCATTAAAAGTATTTGTCTATGACAGCGGAGAAGACAAACCGCTTACTGCTGCCAATACCTATTTAACAAAATTGATTGAAAAGGCGGGGGCAAAAAACATTTTCCAGGATGTGAATAAGGGGTGGACGAGTGTGAGCTGGGAAGCGGTAATCGAGCGCAATCCAGATGTTATTGTCATTATGGATTACGGGGATCAAACGGCAGAGCAAAAGAAAAAATTTCTGCTCTCAAAAAAAGAATTGGCTGATGTAGAGGCTATTGAAAATAACCGAATTATAACTATGCCTTTGTCGGCTGGTGCGGAAGGCATACGTGCACCATTAGCACTGAAGACATTAGCAGAAGGCCTTTATCCGGAAAAGTTTTCAAAATAAAAAGAGAATCTTACTGACGCCTCTTTCCATTTTCATCATTTCCATCTATAATAAAAGAGAAGTTAATATTAAGAAGCTACTAGAGGTGCCTGTTAGAGGCTGAGAGAAAAGCACATGGCTTTTCAACTCTTTGAACCTGATCTGGTTGATACCAGCGTAGGAAAGTAGATTATTTATCACTATTTTACTTACTGCAGCCGTATCCAGATGAGGATGCGGCTTTTTCGTATGGGGGAATGCGAATGAATCGAGTACAAAAAATGGCTTATATGGCTTTATTTACTGCGATTGCCACCTTCGGCTCTTCGCTAGTCTGGTTTCCCGCCGGTGTGGCGAAGGCTTACCCTGTCCAGCATGCGGTAAATGTCATTGCCGGTGTGCTGCTTGGCCCGGGGCCGGCGGTAATGATCGCCTTTGTTACTGGTTTATTAAGAAATTTAATGGGAACCGGTTCACTTCTAGCATTTCCGGGAGGCATGATTGGTGCATTTCTCGCCGGCTATATTTATCAAAAAACAAGCCGAACATGGGCCGCTTCTATCGGAGAAGTGACTGGGTCAGGAATCATTGCTCCTTTATTTGCCGTTCCCTATGCAAAGATATTGATGGGAACAGCGGCTGGTGCTTTTTTCTTCTTGCCAGCTTTTCTCGTCAGCAGCTTGTCAGGATCAATTATCGGTCTCTTGCTCGTAAGGCGACTAGTTAAATTGAACGCATGGAAATATCGGTTAGAGCCTTAACGCCACCGAAGGGCAATAGCCAACTTGCAGCATTCTAAGTTTGCTGCAGTGGTTCTGAGCTCAATTCGGAAGGAATCAGGGTTAAATGAAATATTTGTTTTTCTTGATATACCAGCTGATCGCACCAGCCGTTCCACTTCTTGCCGATTGGCAGCCTGGGCAGCAGTCATTAATCGAAGAGCAAAGTCGCTGCTATCTGTTAATTTATTTAACAGCAAATTTGTTTCATTCAGCAGCTGCTTGATTGATTGAGCGGATTGTTTAAATAAAGCAGGATTCACTTCAGGATAAGGCCTTAAGGACGGAGGATGACATGAGGCCACTGGTTGAAGGGCTCGATGGTGAGGATAAGTGCCTGCAAACGGGGCCATGTAAAGATTTTGAAACGGATAAGAATAATACAACCCGGTGTCACTCCTTCCTAAAAAGTAAGACTTCTCAGCCATTAACAAATGCTTGCTTTCTTCGTTATCTGTTTTACTGTAGAACTCATGACCCGATGGCCACTTCGTTCCGTATGAGGTGACGGTCCTTGCAAGATGATTTTTTCCAATTAGCCTGATGTGTACAGAGGAGTCTTTATCTTTAGCCTCTTCTATTAATATACGGCTATTGGGAAAAATAAATGATCAATACTATCTATTTAAATAGCATAAATTTTATTGAAAATTACTGGTGATTACGATCAAGCTAACAGCAGAATCTAATTGAATAGTTGGTCCTTGGGGGTGCTTGCAAAAGCTGAGAGAGGTAAATGGCCTCAACCCTTATTACCTGAACTGGATAATGCCAGCGGAGGGAAGAGGTCGTATCCTGATATTGAACTGCAGTCTTTCTAATCCTGCAGCAAGATAAAAAATTATACAGCCGCTTCCCTTGATGAGGAGCGGTTTTTTTACGTGTAGGTAATAATATTAGTCTACATGTCAATAGAGAGGGGATGGCTATGGAAAAAAAGCTAGATATACTCCTGGAACAAGTGGAGCGCCGTCAGGAAGAGATCGTTCATTTATTGAAGAAGCTGATCTCTTTCGAAACGCCTGCTCCTCCGGCACGAAATACTGCAGAAGCCCAGTCGTTTATAGCTGATTTTTTAAAAGGCTTAGATTTTTCGGTAGATAGATGGGACGTGCACCCAAATGACCCGAATGTTGTTGGAAGATGGCCAGGGACAGATGCTGAGAAGTACCAAAGTTTAATTATTAATGGACATATAGACGTGGCAGAAATACATGAAGATGAGGGGTGGAAAGCCGATCCATTTCAGGCTGTTGTCAAGGAGGGATCAGTGATTGGACGCGGGGCCGCTGACATGAAAGGAGGGCTTGCTGGTGCTTTATTCGCTTTACAGCTGCTCCATGATGCAGGAATGACGCTTCCGGGGGACGTGCTTTTTCAATCGGTTATCGGTGAAGAGGTAGGTGAAGCTGGTACGCTGGAGTGCTGCAAACGGGGCTATAAAGCGGACTTTGCGGTAGTTGTTGATACGAGTGATCTACATATACAAGGGCAGGGAGGCGTGATTACAGGCTGGATTACTTTAAAAAGCAACCAAACGTATCACGATGCGACTCGAAGAAATATGGTACATGCCGGCGGAAAGTTGTTTGGAGCCAGTGCTATAGAAAAAATGATGAAAATCATTGAAGGGCTGCAGGAATTGGAGCGCCACTGGGCGGTAACTAAAAGCTATCCAGGATTTTTGCCGGGGACAAATACAATTAATCCCGCTGTTATTGAAGGCGGGAGACACGCCGCTTTTATTGCCGACGAATGCCGGCTTTGGATTACTGTTCACTATTATCCCAATGAAACCTATGAACAGGTAGCTAAGGAGGTGGAAGATCATATTCGTCATGTAGCAAACGGAGATGTATGGATGAGGCATAACCCTCCTTCATTTAAGTGGGGTGGCACATCAATGATTGAAGAAAGGGGAGAAGTGTTTCCTTCTTTTGAAGTAGATGGGAGTCACGCTGCTGTACAAATTCTCACCCAGTCTCACTCAGATGTGCTTGGTAAGGCTCCGATGATTGATATTTCCCCAACTGTTACAGATGGGGGATGGCTTGCTGATGCCGGTATTCCTACCGTTATCTATGGACCGGGGGATTTAATGAATGCTCATTCGATCAATGAGCAGCTGTCGATTGAACAGCTTGTCGATTACACGAAAGTGATTTTGTCGTTTATCTACACTTGGTGTCACACACCGAAGCATGGATAGGTAAGATGAATACTCTGGGGTGTGAACAGCTATAGGCACAACAGAAATATGTATAGATGATCTTTAGAGGAGGAATCACATATGAAAGTGAGTAGCACGAATATAAAGTTCAGTGAAAGGCTTCATGAAAAACTTCAGCCGATCTGGAGAAAAAATCATCATCATCCTTTCGTGAGAGGAATTGGGGACGGCACGCTCGACCAGCGGAAGTTCCGTTTTTATATGGTTCAGGATTATTTATATTTAATTGATTATTCTAAGGTATTTGCCCTTGGAGCAGTGAAAGCAACAGATGTAGAAACGATGGGGAAATTCGCTTCATTGCTGAATGAAACACTTAATTTTGAAATGGCACTTCACCGCCAGTATGCAGCCCGTTTTGGCATTTCTGAGGAAGAGCTTGAACAGGCCAAGCCGTCTCCAATTACGCTTGCTTATACGCATTACATGCTTCATGTCAGTCAGAATGGCACGCTTGCCGAGTTGATTGCCGCTCTTCTTCCATGTGCGTGGAGCTATTGGGAGATCGGCAAAGAGCTAAATGAAATTCCAGGAGCCAGCGAGCATGAGTTATATGGTGACTGGATCAAAATGTATTCATCTAAAGAGTTTGGTGAACTCGCCACATGGTGTATTGAGCTTTTAGATGAGCATACAGCAGGAAAGAGTGAAAGAGAGCTTGCGAGACTGGAAGAAATTTTCTTAAATACAACCCGTTATGAGTATATGTTCTGGGAGATGGCGTTTCATGAGCAAATGTGGCCGGGAGAAGAATAAAAAAGTTCTTGAATTTCAACATGTTACCTTTTCCTATAAAGACAAAAAAAACAGGCACGTTGTTCCTATTTTGCAGAGGATAAATGCGGAGGTTTATGAGGGCGAATTCATTTCTATTATCGGAGCAAGCGGATCAGGGAAAAGTACACTATTCCGGTTAATTACCGGGCTTGAAAATCAGGATGAGGGACGAATTTTAATCAATGGGGAAGAGCAGGAATCACGTCTTGGAAAGGTCGGTTACATGCCTCAGCAAGATCTGCTCATGCCGTGGCGGACAATTATCGAAAATGCCGCCCTTCCTCTTGAATTGAGAGGAATCCGGAAAGAAGAAGCACGCAGGCAAGTTCATCTTTTGCTGAAAGAATTTGGTTTAGAAGGAACAGAGGGGCGGTACCCTCATGAGCTATCTGGAGGCATGAGACAGCGCGTTTCTTTCTTGCGGACATCATTGAGCGGATCAAACATTCTTTTGCTTGATGAACCTTTCAGTGCCCTGGATGCGATTACAAGGCTGGCTATGCAGGAGTGGCTCATGGCCCAGTGGGAAAAACGAAAAGCAACCATTGTATTGATTACTCACGACGTCAGTGAAGCGCTTTTTCTGTCGGATCGCATTTTTATTTTTCAAGAAAGACCGGTTCGGGCGTTTCAGGAAGTGACTGTTCCGATTGACCGGCCAAGAAGCTTAAAAGATTTGAACAAGCCAGCCATGATTGAATGGAAGGACTATTTGCTGGAGGAGCTGAGAGGGAAGGTGATTCTATGAAAAGCAACAGGGGCACATGGCCAGCTGCTTTGACAATTTTAGCATTTTTCCTGGCTTGGGAAATCACGGCACGAATGGTCAATATGCTATTTATTCTCCCGCCTCCGACCGGCATTCTCAGTAAGCTGTGGGAATTAAGAGAACCGCTGTTCATTGAACACTTGCCAATTACGCTAGTCATTATTTTAATTGGCTTAACTATCTCCATTTTACTAGGCGCCGGAATGGCTGTTTGGATGAGTGTGAGCCCAGCCGCTGAAAAAGTGATTTACCCGCTGATCATTTCTTCACAAATGATCCCGATTATTGCTCTGGCCCCCATTTTTGTTCTTTGGTTCGGTTACTCAATTTGGAGCAAAGTAGTTGTGACTGTTTTGATCACATTTTTTCCTATCACGGTGAATACATATGATGGGCTGCAATCAGCCAGTAAAGAGTTGAAAGAGCTAATGATGACAATGGGGGCAGGGAAGAAAGAGATATTTACCAAGCTAGTTGTTCCTTCCGCCTTGCCTCATTTTTATTCAGGACTGAAGGTAGCTGTTACATTAAGCGTGATTGGAGCTGCCATCGGAGAATGGCTTGGAGCACAGGCTGGTCTCGGTTATTTCAGCCGACGAATGATGACTCAATTTGATGGGGCGGCTGTTTTTGCTCCGATTGTATTGCTGTCGGCGATCGGCATTGTTCTATTTGTCATTGTAAAATTCATTGAGCAAAAATCATTAAAATGGAGGAAGTCATAATGAGAAAATGGTTACTGGCATTGTTTGTGATAGTGCTTGCCGGCTGCAGTTCTAACGATGCAAGTGAAAAGAAAACAGCGGCAGGAGCCGGAGAGAAACAGAAAGAAAAAGTGACAATTATGCTTGACTGGTATCCCAACGCCGTTCACAGTTTCTTATACGTAGCGGAAGAAAAAGGCTACTTTAAAGAGGAAGGAGTTGACGTGGATATTCAGTTTCCAGCCAGCCCGACTGATCCCATCAATCTAGCTGCTACTGGAAAAGTAACACTTGGTATTTCTTATCAACCCGACGTTATTATGGCGCGGACAGAACAGGGAGTGAACGTAAAATCTATCGGTGCTATTGTCCGATCCCCATTAAATCGAGTGATGTTTTTAAAGGACAGCCCAATCAAGGCTCCGAAGGATTTAGAGGGAAAAACAGTCGGATTTACTGGTATTCCTCTAAATGAAGCGATCGTTGGCACAATGGTGGAAAAAGATAAAGGGGATCCAGAAAAAGTAAAAATGATTGATGTTGGTTTTGAACTAAACTCGGCTGTTGTGACGAAAAAAGCCGATGCAGTGGTCGGAGCCTATATTAACCACGAAGTGCCGCTGTTAAAGCATGAAGGATATGAAACAAGTAATTTGGACCCAACAAAGTATGGCGTACCTAATTTCTATGAGCTGGTGGCAGTTACGAGTGACGAAACGTGGGAGAAACAGCAAGATGCCATCAAAGCCTTTTGGCGGGCGGCAGAAAAAGGATTTAATTATACCGAACAGCACCCTGATGAAGCCTTGCAAATTTTATTAAGCAAGCAGGATGAGGCTAATTTTCCGCTTATAGAAGAGGTGGAAAAACAAAGTCTTAAGATTCTTCTTCCAAAAATGAAGTCAGAGAAAGGCTTTGGAAGCCAAACGAAAGAGCCGTGGATAGAAACAGCCGAATGGATGAAGAAAACGGGCTTGATTAAAAAAGAGCCTAAATTAGAAGAGCTGTTTATAAACATTGCTGAGTGATCAAACTTGCTAAAACATAAAAAGTCTAGCGATTTAGTTGGTTTTTTGTGTTAGGATGAAGAAAAGGCAAGTTTGAAAGGGGAAGCAGGCGTGGGAAAAGGACTGGAAGGAAAAAGAATTGTCATTGCGGGCTCAAGGAAAACAGAAGAAATGAGTATGATCATTGAAAAGCAAGGCGGTCTGCCTCTCGTCCGCCCCTTACAGGGAACGGTATTTTTAGCAGAGGAAGCAGTTGGACCTGAAATTAAAGAACTGATCAGCCAGCCGGCGGATTGGATTATTTTCACGACAGGTATCGGCACGGAAGCGTTAGTAAATGCTGCTGATCAGTTGGGAATAAGGAACGAATTTTTGCAGGTGGTGCAACAGGCAAAGGTAGCTACTAGAGGCTATAAAACGGTAGCCGCTTTAAAGAAAATAGACATAAGCCCTGTTGCAGTAGATGATGACGGGACTACAGCCGGATTGATTCGGGCACTCGAAAAAGAAGATTTCATAAAGAAACGTGTTGCTGTTCAACTGCACGGTGAAAAAGCACCGTCATTGACGAAGTTTTTACATGAGAAAGAGGCACACGTTCAGTACTTATTGCCTTACCGTCATCACGCACCTGATGAGGAAGTAGTAGAGAAAACACTGAATGAAATCTTAAACAAAGAAATAGAGGCCATTTGTTTTACAACGGCGATTCAAGTGCGTTCGCTGTTTGAACATGCCAAGCAAAAAGGCAAGGTAGAAGAACTGCTTGCTGCCTTTGCCTCTGGGCCATTAGCTGGCGCGGTCGGAAAAGTAACGGCTGAAGCGCTGGCAGAAGAAGGCGTTACCCGTATGATTGTGCCGGAGTTGGAAAGAATGGGAGCCCTGATTATGGAGCTGTCACGGTATTATCAGCACAGAGATCGATAAGAAAGTAAAAGCTATTAAATAAGCTAAAGAATAAATGCCATGAAAAGAATATTGGAAACCGGGAGCTGGCGGATGCCGGCTGAGAGTACAGCTATGCCGCTGCAGACCGTGTGAACCTGTTGGATAATGCCAGCGCAGGGAAGTGTGGAGATCAAAAGAGCACGGGCGCCGGTTCCGTGCTTTTTAGTTTGATTTTTACTAGTAATTTCGGAGGGAGCGAAAAAATGAATCATCGAGTCGTCAGTCAAACACTTGCACAAGTAAGAGCGCAAAGCCCGCTTGTACACAATATTACGAATGTAGTTGTTACAAATTTTACAGCCAATGGATTGCTCGCTCTCGGGGCTTCTCCTGTCATGGCGCACGCAAAAGAAGAAGCGGCAGATATGGCAAGGATCGCCGGGGCGCTCGTGATAAATATTGGTACATTAGATGAAGAAAAAGTAGCATCTATGATCATAGCAGGAAAAGCAGCCAATGAGGCAGGAGTGCCGGTTATCTTCGATCCCGTGGGAGCAGGGGCAACGGCTTACCGGACAGCAGCTGCTTCTCGAATTATCAATGAGGTAAAGGTCGATGTGTTAAGAGGGAACGCGGCGGAAGTTGCAAATGTGATCGGGAAGAAATGGGCGATTAAGGGGGTAGACGCTGGGAAAAACCAGGGGAACCTGATAGAGCTTGCTAAAGAGGCAGCGGCGAAATGGCAAATGACCACGGTTATTACAGGGGAGGCAGATATTATCGCCGGCCAGAATTCGCTTTTCGTTGTCCGTAATGGCCATCCGATGCTTACGAAAGTGACTGGCACTGGCTGTTTGTTAAGTGCGGTGATCGGTGCATTCTGTGCCGTGGAGAAAAATATAGGAATTGCGGCAGCTAGTGCCGTCGCAGTATATGGAGTAGCAGCAGAAGCGGCTATGAAGATTCGCGGTGAGGAAGGGCCCGGAAGTTTTCAAATAGAATTTTTAAACCAGCTGGCTAAGGTCGAAGAAAAGAATATTGAAGCCTTTGCCAAAATAGAAACCCTTTTAACTAATGGAGGTGGAGAAAATGGAAGTGAGCAAAGCACTGACGATCGCCGGTTCTGACAGCGGAGGGGGCGCAGGGATTCAAGCCGACTTAAAAACCTTCCAGGAACTTGGCGTATACGGCATGTCTGCACTGACCGCGGTCACGGCACAAAATACACTCGGTGTGCATGGTGTTTACCCAATGACCCCGAAAGCAGTAGAGGCACAAATTGAAGCAATCGGTGAGGACATGGGAACGGATGCTCTGAAGACCGGAATGCTATTCAGCGACGAGATTATTCAAACAGTAGCTCGCGGGATTGAGAGATTTGGCTGGAAACAGGTTGTCGTTGATCCGGTCATGATTGCTAAAGGAGGGGCTTCTCTATTGCAGACAGACGCCATCAGAGCAATGAAAGAGTATTTGATCCCGCTTGCTATGGTTGTGACTCCCAATATTCCAGAAGCAGAGGTGCTGACAAACATGATGATTCGATCTCTTGATGATCGCAAGCGGGCTGCCGAGAAGCTGCATAAGTTAGGAGCCAGACATGTAGTCATTAAAGGAGGACATGCAGAAGACGACGAGAAACTAATAGATCTTCTGTATGACGGCAAAGACTTTTTTTACTTCACAAATAATCGCATTTTAACTAAAAACACGCATGGGACGGGCTGTACATTTGCTGCAGCTATGACTGCAGAGCTTGCTCGGGGACAAGCGATAAAAAAGGCAGTTGATGTGGCTGTCAACTACGTACAAGCGGCCATTGAGATGGATTTGAAAATTGGAAAAGGACATGGCCCAACCAACCATTGGGCATTTAAAAGAAAAGGGGTGCCTACCGATGCGGCCTATTAGTGAAGAGCGCATAAAAGAATTTCTTCAAGTTTATTTTATTATGGGCAGCGCTAATTGTTTGATAGATCCGATAAGGACCCTGAGAGAGGCCATTGCCGGGGGCATTACTTTTTTTCAGTTTCGTGAAAAAGGCTCTAATGCCTTGATTGGTGAGAAAAAACTTGAATTGGCAGCTGAACTTCAGAAGGTTTGCCGTCATCATTCTGTACCCTTTATCGTGAACGATGATGTCGAGCTGGCTGTTCAACTAGAGGCCGATGGCATACATATCGGCCAGGAGGATGAATCTCTTTCAGTTGTCCGTAAAATAATGCCCGAAAAGATTATTGGAATTTCAGTCCATACAATGGAGGAAGTTGAAAAAGCCATTGAGGATGGGGCAGATTATTTAGGGGTTGGTCCAATATTTCCTACCTCTACTAAAACTGATACAAAACCGGTTCAAGGAACCAGTCTAATTGAAGAAATAAGGGCTGCGGGCATATCTATACCCATCGTAGGGATTGGCGGCATTCATGCAGGCAATGCAGCTGAAGTAGTAGCAAATGGAGCGAATGGAGTATCAGTGATCACGGCCATTAGCCAAGCGCCATCGCCGAAAGAGGCAGCAGAGCAATTAAGAAGAGCTATTTCAAGAAAGTAGATAAACGACACTCCTGCTTTGAATAAGAAAATTAATTTTCTTATTCAAAGCATTTTTTATATGAAAAATTAAAGGATTATGTATAATTTTGTCGAATAATTTTTGCTGATAACGAATAGTAACTCCTACATAATAAAGGAAAAAGGGAGCGGTGATGGATGAAATGTGTACAGAACAGGCTGCTGCGAATAAAACAGTAAAATGGTTCGCAGAGAAGGCAAGAAATATATTGCTCTTACTAGATGAACAAGGGAATATCAAGTACGCTAATCAAGCTTTTCAAAGGCTGATGGCTCTTTCTCTTTCAGACAGAACGAATCAGTCCTTTTTCCATTTCATTCATGAAGAAGATCGAGAGGAGGCAGCTAGTCGGCTTTTATTTTTAGAGAAAAGCACTTCATTTACTCCTTTCACGAGCCGTTATTCTTATAAAAATGGGAGGTATGGACATTTATTTTGGCAAGAAGCGGAGAAAACAGAGGAAGGATGGATACGAGTGATCGCTGAACCTATTGAAGAAGAGAATGAGGGCAGCTGGCTGTACTTTCTGGCCAATCATACAGAGGACCCGGGATATATCATTGATCTATACGGGCGAGTTCTTTTGATAAATGAAGCATTCGAACAGCTATATGGCTGGAAAAAAAAGGAGATCATCGGACGCCCTTCTCCAGTTATACCCAAAGACCATTGGCATGAATGGCACGAGAAAATTGAGGAAGTGCGTAAAAGTAAAAAGCCTGTTACCTTTCAAACAGTCAGAAAAAAAAGAGACGGAACTACTTTTCCGGTGTCTGCCACTATATCTCCTATTTATGAACGGACTGGCCGTGTGTTTCTCTGCTTAATTTTAACGAAAGACTTAACTGAGTATTATGAAACAAGGCGGCTTGTTGAACTGCAAAATAAAGTCATTGCTGAGCGAGAAAGATTGCTTTTAGATATTACAGAGAATATTACTGAAATGATCAGCCTTTTTGATTTGAAGTTAAATAAGTTTCTCTATATTAGTCCTTCCTACGAAAAGTTCTTTAATATTAATATAGAGACGTTGTACGAAAAGCCGGAGATCATATTGGAAAATTGTCACCCGGAAGACCTGCCAAATGTCGTTGAATTTTTTTGTAAACCGACGAACGGGACAAAGGAGCTTGAATATCGGGTACTAAAGAACAAATCAGGAGAGCCAGGGTGGATGACGACAAAAGTGACACCGATTGCGGATGAGGATGGAACTATTAACCGCTGGATTAACATTAGCAGGGATATTACCGAATTAAAGAAAAGAGAACAGATGATCCGGAAGTGGGATAAGTTAAGCGCGGTCGGCCAACTGGCGGCAGGCATTGCCCATGAGGTTAGGAATCCGCTTACATCTGTAAAAGGATTTATGCAGCTGCTCGCTCAAGAAACGAATAATAAGTATACAGATATTATTTTGTCCGAGTTAGAAAGAATTGAATTTATTATGAATGAATTTTTAATACTGGCAAAGCCTCATCAGGATGTACAGATGAAGCTCAGTAATATTAATGAAGTACTGAGTGAGGTTGTAGTCTTCATGAAACCGGAAGCGCTTTTATACAGTGTGGATATTCATCAGGATTTTGATAAGAATCTTCCTTTTGTACAGTGCGAGCCTAAACAGATCAAACAAGTCATTATAAATTTAATAAAAAATGCCATTGATGCCATGCCTTCAGGAGGAAATATCTATTTAACTACCAGCATAACGAGTGACAGCCAAGTAGCGATTGAAGTGAGAGATGAAGGGGCTGGCATGCCGATCGAGCGTCTAGAACGTTTAGGTGAACCCTTTTATTCAAACAAAGAAAAAGGAACAGGGCTGGGGCTAATGATGTGTTACAAAATTATTGAAAATCATGAAGGCACCATTCATTTTACAAGCAGGGAAGGAGATGGGACCACCGCACGTGTGCTTCTCCCTTCCGCTTACAATCTTTCATAAAGAAGTGGCGAGCAAGTACATGTTTTCTTTTATCCTTACATCTTTTGCAAAGGCCAAAAAAATGCCTTTTTCTCTTTGGAAAAATGAAGAATAGGCTGCTGCTGAAAATAATGATGTGTAAGGAAAGAGGCCATCGTATTACGAAAAATTGTTGCTTCTGCTTTTTGCAAGGCCCATCTTGTATGGTGAATATCCCCCCGATACAGCTTATTTCTCCTTTCTGTAAAGAGGCAGTAGCGCTCCGATGCCCAATAATCAAATGTTTCTTTCTCTGCTGAATAAGAGGGAGACACAGGCTTGTAAAAAACATCAAGCTCTTCCCGGTTTTGTCCAACAGAATAAGAACTTTGAAAATGGCAGCTGTTATTTACAACGGCTGCCATGTTTGATTGGCGAAAAGGCAGTGAATAAAAAAGACGGGCCCCAATAACAGAAGGCAAATGATTTACGTCCAAATTAAAAAAATAAACTCCTGGCACGCCTTTGTGCATGACATATGTGCGAACATTTAGTTGCAAAAAAGAACGCAGCAACGGAATGGGGGGCAATCCATGAAAACGCATGCTGGATACTTGGAATGGAACGATACCCAGCCATGCCATGCCTCCATATAAGTCAACCTGAAGAAAAGGAGGGAGCAGGTTTTTCATAGTGACTGGATGAATAGGCCAGTGCATAAATAATACGTTGGACCACGTTTGCGTCATCACCCAATGGGAAGGAGGCAGAGGGAGCGGCCGGTGTTTTAAATGCAGGAAGGCTTCATTCAAATTAAGCTCTCCTTTCATTGAATGGTGTTTTACTTTATTATTTCCTTATTTTTATTGTTCAAACGCTGCTTCTCCTTTACGCTCTCTTCAGCTTTTTGATTAAGTTATTTGTTTTTACTCATACTACATAATGAGTCGACATTTTAAAGAAGGGGGTGCGATATGCTAACAGCAGAACAATTATCTAAACTGCGTCTTCAGTTGGAAAAAGAAAAGCAAGAGCTGGAAGAGCGCTTTGAGGGAAATGAACATTTTGGATTGGAAAGAGCTCATTCTCATGAATCAACGGGCGAGCTGTCTTCTTATGATAATCATCCGGCTGATGAAGGAACGGAATTATTTGAAAGAGAAAAAGATATAGCGCTTAATGAACATGAAGAAAACCAATTGAAAAATGTGGTAAGAGCCCTTGAGGCAATAGAACGTGGCGAATACGGCAAATGTGAGATTTGCGGAGAAGAGATTCCGCTAGAGCGTCTTGAAGCACTCCCTGCCACGGCTTACTGTATTGATCATTCACAGAATAAAATCATATCCCATGACCGTCCAGTAGAAGAAGGGGTGCTTATGCCACCATTTGGTAAGTTTGACTTCGATGATAGTGCGGATGAATCGGTTGTTTTTGATGCAGAGGATGCGTGGCAGGACGTGGCCAGATGGGGGACATCTGAATCTCCGTCCGATTTCATCGATCCGCCTGATCATTACAATGATATGTATATCGAATCGGATGAAAATGTTGGCTACGTAGAGGATTATGAAAACTTCGTCGGTGTAGATATTAACGGAAGGGATATTATCATTTATCCCAATGAGCAACATGAAAAATATGAGGAAGATTTAGATGAGGAAGGAATCATGACGACCTTTGGTGACTTGCCAGCATTTGAACATGATCCTTACGTAGAAGAAAGAGAGGAGAGGGAATAACGGTGAACTGGGATTTTGAATCATTTAGAAAGCAGCAAGCAAAACACAAATCTGTATATGTCGGTAGCACAAAGAAAAGGCCGACAATCAATGATGAAGATGCCAATGGCCAAGGAAACACAGACATGGCGCCTGGTGCTACGGGCAGAGAGATTGGAAAAGAGTAAACAATAACAGGACTGTCCAGAAAACAGTAAGATAGATGCAGGGATGGACAGTCCTTTGTGTTTTCCAATTTAAGCGACTTCACTTTCCTTTGAGTGGACTTTTTTCATAAAGGCATTCACATCGGCAGGAACTTTCCGATCGAATTTTGAAACGACGTATACTGTTAGGAAGCCAATCGGCACTGTGATAATCCCTGGTACCTTAAATTGTAAAGCCTCAGGAAGAATAGGGGAGCAGAAGATCATAATCATGGAAACAGCCAATCCAACAAGGAGACCAGCAATCGCTCCCTTTTCTGTCATGCCCCTCCACCAGATTCCAAACAAAAAAATCGGTGTAAAAGTGCTAGCTGCTACTGTGAAAGCGAGAGCAACAAGGTGGCCAATAGAGGCTTCCTTTACTAATAGGCCAAGCACCCCATATAAAACGCCAAGAATTAAAATAGCGATTTTTCCAGCTGTTACGCGCTGTTTCTGTGACAGTTCTTTCTTAGAGAAGGAAGCGTATAGATCATGGGCTAAAGCGCCAGAGCTAGCAATAAATAATCCGGAAAGATTAGAAAAAATAGCCGCAAATGCTCCTGCAATTACAAGGCCGAGCAGCCATTTGCCCCCGAGCACTTCTGCAATGGAAGGAACGACCATATTGTCTCCACCGGTGACAAGGTTTTTCATTACTTCAGCATTTAAATTTCCTTCGAGGAAAAGGGCTCGGCCGACAACCCCCAAGTAGACAGCGAATAAAAAAAAGACACTGGCAATTCCAATAGCCATTAAAGCCGATTTACGTGCTGCTTTTGCACTAGGATTTGTATAAAAGCGTAATAAAATGTGAGGAAGTCCGATGGTTCCAAGTGACAGGCCGACAATTAAGGAGACGGTATGCAGAAAATTAGGTGTTAATACTCCAGAAGTTGCCCATGCTTCTCCGTTAGCCACCACCTCTTTTCCATCTTCAGTGAAAGCAGCCGTATTGGCTACTGAGCCGCTGAAGTTTGTAATAGCAGAAAGAATTTTATCATAATGCAAACCGCCATAAATAGCTGCACCGACCATTAAAATGAAGGCACCGAGGCGGATCCAAAGCTCAAGAGCCTGATTTAAAGTAGTTCCTTTCATACCGCCGACCCCGACATACAGGATCATTACAGCACATGTGAAAATAATGCCGAATTCATAGGAAGTGCCAAAGAACATGCTTAAAATCTGTGCTGCACCGAGCAGCTGAGGAGCAGCATAAAAGCCAGAAATAGACAGAACGACGAGCACAGCTACCAACCGGGCACGTTTGCTGTGAAAACGGTAAGCCACAAAATCTGCTACCGTGTAAGCACCGAAACGTCTAAGCGGACCTGCAACAAAAATAGCGAGCAACGTTAAACCAATGGAAAAGCTGAACGTATAAAAAGCCCCGTCATAACCAATGGAGAAGGTCAAACCGGCGAGCCCGAGGAAGGTGGCTGCACTCAAATAGTCCCCTGCTATAGCTGAACCATTTGTAAACCAGCCGAACGAACGCCCACCGACGAAGAATTCGCTGGCATTAGAATTTTTCTTCGATAAATAAGTAATGTAGACAATCGTACCCATTAAGAGGAAGGTGAAAAAATACTTTGGTTCCAATAGTGCTTCCATCATGCGCTATTTCCTCCTTTATTATCTGCCTTTTCCTTCTGTAATTCTGAAGATGTATCATAGCGGGCCAGTCTTTTTTCATAGCGTTTTGTATGAACATAAGCGATCACAAAGGCCATCACCATTCCAACGATAGTAGTCAGAAACCATGTAACAGACATGCCGCCCCAAAATTTGCTGAAGGCGAAATCCTCTGCATACCAGTTAATGACCGGTATAAAAAAAATAAAAGCATAGTAAGCCGTTGAAAGTCCTATTCCTGTTTGAAGTTCAGATTTCATGATGTGTCGAGTTTCTTTATCAAGCGGCTGAAGGTTGTCTACATCAATGGTTCCCATTGAACGGTCTGTCATCTCATATTCTTTTTTCAAGAGCCATCCCTCCTTACCACTAGTATACTAAGCGAGGAAGTGTAAGCCCTTACAAAATAATGTCTGAATATTATAAAAAATTGCTTGTTTTAGCTAAATGCGGATGTTAAAATATGGGAGGAAAGGAGATAGCGAATGAAATACACGGTTTGTCTGAAGAATGTTAAACCAACATCTTATGCCTTGTTAAAAAAGTGGATTGACGAAAAATACGAACAGCAATTTTTTATTCAGAGCCCATTCTGTAATGATGAAGAAGCCCATATCAAAGTTTGCCAAATAAGTGAATTAAGCGATTGGTTGAAAGTATCCCGTTTAATGAAGCGCCAAAACTGTTTTTACATAGTACTTTTAGATCGAAACTACTATCATACCTCACCATTAGCCCTCAAGCTGCAAGTTCATTCTCTCCTCCTGCATCCTATGAAAAAATCTGCTTTTATCCGCAGCATAGATGATGTGTTAAGGCTGTTGAAAAAAAAGCCGGCTGTGTTTTTTCAGTTGGAAGGAAAGAAAGTGATTCCTGCGTACGATGGAGAGAAGAACGAATCGCTGGAAAATTACGTGCTAAGACAACTCTTGCACCAAAACATTCAACAGGAAAACATAATGATAGATGCTCTGTCCGTTTTTAAAGAGAATACTTTCCCAAATGCCGTTTGTTATGTTGAGGGGTTTTCTCATCTAGATTGTACTCCCGCTGATGAAAACCTCTCAGCTCAGCTGATTTGCTCGTATTTTAACAAAGCGTTCGCAGGCAGAGTCTCTCGCCTGTATTTCATTCCTTTTCGTAAATCTATGCTTGTTTTGTTTCGACAGCCGGAAAGTGTTTGTTCTTTGAAGGACTGGGATGAAGGAAGGATAATATTTGAGAAGATTATAAAGAATCTGCTGATACAGCACCGAATTCAAATCTATATAGGGGTCGGTTCTCTATATAATGATCCTCATCTTCTCCATCATTCCTTTAAAGAAGCAGAACTTGCGAGAAGCCTGCCGCCCTTTCGCGAAGTTTCCCTCCGCTATTACGAAGAGATATCTACAGAGGAGGATATCAAAAAAAGCACACAATTCATTCATAATCGTTTTGGAGAAGAGATGACGGCAAGAGATGTAGCGAAGCATGTCAATTTGAGCTATTCCCACTTTATTCGGCTATTTAAAAAAGAAACAGGTAATACTTTTTCAGAGTACGTTACCTTCGTGAGACTAAGAAATGGAGTGCGAATGCTGAGGCAAACCAATTATACAATAGAAGAGATTGCTGATTTAACCGGCTTTAATACCCCTAATTATTTTAGTTCAACTTTTAAGAAGTTTGTTGGAGCTACTCCAAGAGAATTTAGAATGACGAAGGAGATTGTTTTCGTTTAAAACCAACCAGTCGGTTTATGATTTCTTGTTTAATAGAGCCTTCTAGCGGGTATTTTAGCAGTACGATAAGATTTTATGGTTGGAAGCCATCGTTAATAAAAACGATGGCTTTTTAGTGTCTTATCATCAAGCATGATTACTCACCCGATTCTGATTTTCAAAATAACTAATTGTAATTTTCAGGCTTTTGTGTTAATCTTTTTTTAGATATTTAAGAAACGCTGTTGCGTAATAAGAAACAAAGGGCGGGATGAAAATGAATTATGTAAAAGCAGGGACTTTACAAGTTGATCAGCAATTGCTTCAGTTTATTAATAATGAGGTATTGCCGGGAACAGACATAGAAAAGGAGCAATTCTGGGACGGATTTAGCGCCATTGTCGCTGAATTAACACCCAAAAATCGTCAACTGTTAAAAAAACGCGATGAACTTCAGGAAAAAATTGATAAATGGCACAGGGAAAATTTATTTGATTTTAATCAATACAAATCCTTTTTACAAGAAATTGGTTACATAGAGCCGGAGGGAGAAGATTTTGAAGTATCGACAGAAAATGTGGATGAAGAAATTGCCTTGCAGGCTGGTCCTCAGCTCGTTGTACCGGTGAATAACGCCCGCTATGCAATCAACGCGGCTAATGCCCGATGGGGAAGCTTATACGATGCGCTCTATGGAACAGACGCTATTCCCGAGACAGACGGCGCTGAGAAAACCGGGGGTTACAATCCTATACGGGGAGAAAGAGTGATCGCTTTTGCACGGGATTTTCTTGATCAGGCGGTGCCGCTTGAAAAAGGTTCCCACAAAGAGAGTGTAAAATATGCCATTGAAGGTGGAGAATTAATCGTTACACTAGAGAGCGGCGGACAAACGAGGTTAAAACACAAAGAACAGCTGCAAGGCTTTTGTGGAGAAGCAGGAGCTCCTTCTGCTGTCCTTCTGAAAAATAACGGTATCCATTTGGAAATCCAAATCGACAAAAATGATCCAATTGGAAGAACGGATGCAGCGGGAGTGAAAGACGTACTAATGGAGGCTGCGCTTTCAACCATTATGGATTGTGAAGATTCGGTGACTGCTGTCGATGCGGAAGATAAAGTGCTTGTTTACCGCAATTGGCTTGGATTAATCAAAGGGAATTTGAGTGCTTCATTCAAGAAAAACGGAAAAACCATCACCCGCCGGATGAATGAGGACCGCTGCTATACAGCATTGGACGGAAGTACATTAAAATTGCCTGGCCGCTCCTTGATGTTCGTTCGCAACGTCGGTCATCTAATGACCATCAATGCCGTTCTGGATGAAAATGGAGAGGAGGTATTTGAAGGCATTTTGGACGGGGTCGTTACAAGTGCTATTGCTAAGCATTCGATTTCTGGCGGTTCAAAGCTTGCCAATTCGCGCCAAGGGTCGATTTATATAGTCAAGCCAAAAATGCATGGATCGGAGGAAGTAGCGTTTGCTTGTGAATTGTTCGACCGGATCGAGAATTTATTGGGCTTACAACGAAATACATTAAAAATTGGTGTAATGGACGAAGAACGTCGGACGTCTCTTAATCTGAAAAACTGCATTCGGGCCTCTAAAGAGCGGATTGCTTTCATTAACACAGGCTTCCTTGACAGAACTGGAGACGAGATACACACGTCTATGGAAGCAGGACCTGTTATTCGCAAAGGGGATATAAAATCCTCTGTCTGGCTGACGGCTTATGAAAAGTCAAATGTTGCTGCCGGACTGGAAACAGGTTTGCAGGGGCATGCTCAAATAGGTAAAGGAATGTGGGCAATGCCGGATATGATGGCAGCTATGCTGGAGCAGAAAATTGGCCATATCAAAGCGGGAGCTAATACGGCATGGGTGCCATCACCGACTGCTGCTGTTCTTCATGCTCTTCATTATCACCAGGTAAATGTCCAGCAGGTACAAAATGAAGTGAAACAAAATAAACAAGAGTACACAGACGAGATTTTGCAAATCCCGCTCGAAAAGAAGGCAAGCTGGAGTAAGGAAGAGATTCAGCGGGAGATGGATAACAATGCACAAGGCATCCTCGGCTATGTTGTCCGCTGGGTAGAGCAAGGCGTTGGTTGTTCAAAAGTGCCAGATATTAACAATGTTGGCCTAATGGAAGATCGGGCGACCCTTCGCATTTCCAGCCAGCACATTGCTAATTGGCTGCGCCATGGCATCTGTACGGAAGAGCAGGTGATGGAAACGATGAAGCGGATGGCAAAAGTAGTGGATGAACAGAATGCAGGAGATGAGGATTATCGTCCAATGGCACCGGATTACGAAGAGTCGGTGGCATTCCAGGCTGCATGTGAACTTGTATTTAAAGGATGTGAACAGCCGAATGGATACACAGAGCCCATTCTGCATAAACGGCGTCTTGAGGCAAAAGAGAAATACAGTGTTACTCAATAAAGTCTGTAGGGTTTATTATTTTTTTCTAATAAGAGATAATACAAAGAGGCTGGCCGATTGGAGGCTAGCCTCTTCGGCGATAAATAAAATTATTTATTTTCATTGAAAGGGGCCTGTCAATTGGAAAGGGATAATATGGTGAAGTCAGTTGCACGGGCGCTTGATATTATCAAACTTGTAGGCGATTCCAGACAAGGGCTCGGTGTAACAGAGATTTCCAGACAAATGGATATCAACAAAAGTTCAGTGTTTCGTATATTGGCTACGTTGAGTCAGTACGGTTATATTGAACAGAATGAGACCACAGGAAAATACCGGATCGGTTATATGTTTCTTGATATTAGCTCCAAATTGCTCGACTCTCTTGACGTCCGGACTGAAGCGCAGCCTGTACTGAAAGAACTTGAGTATGAAACAAATGAAGTCGTTCATCTTGTTGTTTATGACCAAGGAGAAGTAGTATATATTGAAAAGCTTGATGGCAACGAAACGTTGCGCATGCATTCAAAGGTCGGAAAACGAGCGCCTGTTCATTGCACGTCAGTCGGCAAAGCCATTCTTTCTCATTTATCTGCGGCAGATGTGCTCGCTATTATGGAAAGAAAGGGCCTGCCAGCCCATACACCTTCTACCATTGTGGAGAAGGACGCTTTTCTAGAAGAGTTGTCTAAAGTGAAAGAGAACGGCTATGCGCTGGACCTTGAGGAAAATGAGATAGGGATTCGCTGCATAGCTGCTCCTGTATTTGATCATACAGGCAGTGTAGCGGCAGCGGTAAGCATCTCTGGCCCGACGTTGCGAATGACCGATGAAAGAATGCGCTCGTTAAGTAGCCGGATGATTCAAGCAGGACAAGCCATCTCAAAACGGCTTGGTTATAAGGGCCAATAAGTTAAAAACAGGGCATCCGGAAACTTAGATTTCCAGATGCCCTGTTTGCTTTTTTATTAAACAGCTATATTTCAAATCAGCGATCTGCTGCGCCAAGCTCTTTTGCCGGTTTAACACGTTTTATAAAGAAAGAGAGAATGAGAGCAATGAGGGCAATATAAACAGATACTGAAAAAGAGAAATTAATGCCGTTAAGCATGGCTTCATTCATAATATGTGTCTTCATCTCAGCTATTTGAGCAGGGTCAGGCTGGGCACCGGCAGTTAAATTTTTCGCTGCGGCATCAGCCAATTTTTCTGCTTCCGATTCTGTGCGATTTTGCATCAAAGTGACGAGAAAAGCAGAGCCAACCGCACCTGAAACCTGTTGAAGCGTATTGTTCATCGCTGTACCGTGCGGATTCATGCTTTGAGGCAGCTGGTTTAAGCCGTTTGTCATGACAGGCATCATAACCATGGACATTCCGAACATGCGCAATGTATATAGCATCATTAAATAGCCATAAGATGTTTCGAGTGTTAAGTCACTGAACAAGTGTGTTGTGTAAATCGTAACGATCAAACCAATAACAGACAGAATACGGGCGCCGAATTTGTCAAACAGCTTGCCGGTAATCGGTGACATAACACCCATAACAAGTGCCCCAGGCAACATTAATAGTCCCGAATGAAGCGGGGAAATGCCACGTAAAGATTGCACATAGATAGGCATTAACAACATAGCAGAAAACATGGCCATAGCTAAGACCACCGATATAGCCGAAGAAAGTGCGAACATCGGATAGCGATAGATTCGAAATTCTAAAAGCGGTTCATCCAAGCGAAGCTGGCGGATAATAAATAACAATAGGCTAATGAAGCCCACAGCAATCGGGATATATACATATACGGAGTCCCAGCCTTTTTCTCCTGCAGAGCTGAAACCGTACAGCAGGCCGCCAAAACCGATGCTTGATAAAATGAGTGAAAGAATATCAAGTTTGATATCACGCTGCGGTGTAATGTTTTTCAATTTAAAGATAGCAAGCAAAAGTGTAATGGCTGCGATCGGAAGAACGACATCAAATAATGTGCGCCATGAATAATGCTCAATAAGCCAACCGGATAACGTAGGTCCGATGGCCGGCGCGGTAATCATGACGAGGCCAAACAGTCCCATTGCAGCGCCGCGGCGCTCGACCGGAAAACTAAAAAGCATCACATTCATTAAAAGCGGCATCATGATAGCAGAGCCAGCTGCTTGGATCATTCGGGCAGCAAGAAGTATGCTGAGCGACGGAGAGAAAGCGGCCAGCAATGTTCCGGCTGTAAACAGGCTCATGGCCAAAATAAACAGTTTTCTATTTGTAAACTTCTGAATAAAAAAAGCACTGGCGGGAATTAACACACCGTTAATTAGCATATAACCGGTTGTCAGCCATTGTACAGCTGATGCAGATGCATCGAATTCCTTCATGATAGATGGAAGAGCTACATTTAAAAGAGTTTCATTTAAAATAGAAACAAAAGCCCCGATAAATAAAATCGCAATCATGCCATAAGGCGGCTTTTCTACAGCTCCTTGTGTATTCATATAAATTCCTCCCATACAAGGTGTATAGTTTTTGAACTCTAGTTCTAACAATTTTTAATCATATACCGATGGTATAAAAAAATCAATAAAAAAATATCGTTTTGTTCATAAGTTTGATTCTTATAACAATATGAGCTACGATTAACTTGTACAGGCAGTATAAACAATAACATTCAGGTGATGAAATGAACAATCGTAAACGCCAGGTTATGATGGCAGCGCACTCTCTTTTTGTAGAAAAAGGGTTTGCCGCTACTTCCATTCAAGATATTTTAGATGAAAGCCATATATCTAAGGGAACTTTTTACAATTATTTTTCTTCTAAAAGTGAATTATTAATTAATATTTTCGAGAACATTAAGTCAGAAATAAAAAAGCAGAGAACAGCCGTGCTTGCCGGTCGGCCAGTAGCTGATCGTGAAGGGTTCAGTGATCAGCTGGCTATGACGATGGAGGTTAATAAAAGAAATAATTTGTTTGCCTTGTTTCAAGGGGTATTTGCCTCTGAAGAAGAAGAACTCAAACAGCTTGTCAAGCAGCATTACTTAGAAGAATTGAAGTGGATGCAAGGCCGTATTATTGAGCTTTATGGCGAGCAGGCAAAGCCATACTCTTTGGATCTTACGCTTGTTTTTTTGGGGACTATTCAACAATTCATTCATTTATCAATGGTTACGGAAAAAGAAACGATAGATCTGAAAAGAATCATTGCTTATGGACTGCGCCGAATGGATACAGCGGTAGAAGATGTGCAAAGAAATAAAGATATTCTCCTTGGGGCGCGATTTCTTGAAAAATGGTTTCCTGAATCTACGTTATCCAAGGAAAAGAAGAAAAGTGCCATTATGCAAGAAATCAGCTCTTTGCAAAAAGAAGCCAGTCCTAATCAAAGTGAGCTTCTGACTTTTTTGCAGAATGAAATAAGTAGCGCAGAGCCTCGCATTGCTATTATAGAAGCTGTGGTCCGGGCAATTGATGACAGGGAAGAACTGGACGATCTGATTGCTCAATATTTAAAAAGCTAAATGTCTAGTGTGAGTAACTTTCTATATTAAAATAAAGCAAAGGAAGGGAATGTATCATGCGCAGCATACTTGACTCATGGAAGGTAAAGTTTAATGAGAGAGGATTTCCTCATATTCAGCAGGCTTTTGTTCTGCCGCCGGAGAAAATGCATGAATTAGATCCGTTTATCATGCTGGCCGAAGATTGGTTTAAACGAGGAACGTTTGCTGACCATCCCCATAAAGGCTTTCAAACTGTGACATATGTAATGGATGGCCGACTTGAACATATAGATAATAAAGGTGGAAGAGGCATTCTTGGGCCAGGTGATGTACAATATATGAACGCAGGCGCTGGAGCTCGGCATGCTGAAGAAGCAGTAGATGATGACATTGTTCACTCCCTTCAGCTATGGCTCAACTTACCGGCTAAGCTGAAAAACTCCACTCCTTTTTACCAGGACATTTACGCAGAGGATGTTCCCGTAAAAAAAGTAGGTTCTGCAATGGTGCGTGTGTTTGCCGGTGACGGAGGACCGATGAAGCCGCTCATTCCTTTTTCGATGGCTGAAATTTTGCTTCCGGCAAAGGAGACATACATTCACGAATTGCCGGTCGATGACACTGCCTTTATATACGTTCTTGCCGGACGGGCAGCATTTGGTGAAACCAGCGTCATTCTTGAGCAAGGATATGCTGCTACTTTAACAAAAGGCTCGTCCTTCCGTGTGGAGTCAGCAGAACGCACAAAAGTGCTCATTTATTCTGGCCAGGCACAAGGAGATCCTATCGTATCCTATGGGCCGTTTGTGATGAATTCCCGTGAGGAAATTCGTCAGGCTCTTCAAGATTTTCAGGAAGGAAAGTTTGGGCCTGAGGCGAAATAAAGAGGCTTGTTGATAAAGGTAATAAGTAAGCCATTATAAAAGGAAGAAACGAGAGAACGCAGTAAAAAAGTGAGTTCGGTTTTTTTGTGTACTGTAAACAGTGGAGGGGACAGAAGAAAATTAATAAATGGTATAGATTTTCATAAGGCAATATTAATGATAGTTGGTATATTCATGGAGAGCCTTATAATTAAGAGGGGATCTAAAGAGGAAAGGCCTTACCGTTGCAGGGGAAAGAACAGCCAATCATACTGTGGACCTAAAATCTTTCATTAGGGAAGATTCAGAAACACTGAAATGTAAGCGTTCAACCATTAAGCAGCAGTTAGATGAGCCACACTTTCAATAAAAAACATCGTGACAAGTAAAAGAATGACCGTATTATGGGCTGTTATCAGTATAAGGAAATAACAAAAAAGAGAAGCACCGAGGTGCTTCTCTTTTTTATGCACTTTCTTAGACAAATACCATTTCTTCTTTTCAGCTTCTGCCTATATAGTGGCTCACGAATGTTTTGCCGGGTTGAGCGTATAGAGTTAAAAAACAACTTCGGCCGGCTCTACTTGAATCGCCGAAAGCTGATACGTTTTAGTGCGTAAGGAATCAATATCAATATGTTTACGGGCAATACCTGAACTGATGGCAGCTTGTGCCACAGCGGCAGCCACTTCAGGAGCGACACGTGCATCAAAAGGAGAAGGAATAATATAATCAGCTGACAGTTCTTGTTCGGAAACAAGAGAAGCAATAGCGTAGGCAGCAGCTGCTTTCATCTTTTCATTGATGTCTGAGGCTCTCGTATCAAGCGCCCCTCTGAAAATCCCTGGAAAAGCAAGAACGTTGTTTACCTGGTTAGGGAAATCTGATCGGCCTGTACCGATCACCGCTACACCGGCTGCTTTTGCTTCAGCAGGAGTAATTTCTGGATTAGGATTAGCCATCGCAAAAACAATTGGATCTCTTTCCATCGTACGAACCATTTCAGGTGTTAATACCCCAGGAGCAGAGACACCGATAAAAACATCACTATTTTTCACGATCTCTTCTAACGGTCCTTCTGCCTTTTTGGCATTTGTAAAGGAGGCGACATCCTCTTTGATCGGATTCATTCCGCATGGGCGGCCTTGATAAATAGCTCCTTTTGTATCGCACATGATGATTTCTTTTACACCGAAATTATTTAGAAGCTTTGCAATGGCGATGCCAGCTGCACCTGCCCCATTAATAACAATTTTTATTTCGTCGAAAGTCTTATTCACAAGTTTAAGGGCGTTAATCAAACCAGCTAGTGTGACGATCGCTGTACCATGCTGGTCATCGTGAAAAACAGGAATGTCCAGTTCTGCCTTTAAGCGCTGTTCGATAAAAAAGCAGTGGGGTGCTTTTATATCTTCCAGATTAATTCCTCCAAAAGATGAAGTGAGTAACTTAACAGTTTTAATGACTTCTTCGGGATCTTTCGTATCAAGGCAGAGAGGAAAAGCATCCACACCGGCAAAGTTTTTCAGCAGAATCGCTTTGCCTTCCATAACCGGCAAAGAGGCGTCTGCTCCAATATCTCCAAGCCCTAATACGGAAGTGCCGTCAGAAATGACAGCTACAGTATTCGCTTTCATTGTATAATCATAAATCTTTTCGCTGTTTGCTTGAATGGCGAGACAAGGCTCGGCGACTCCAGGAGAGTAAACCAGGCTTAAATCTTTTAAATTTTTAACATTTAATTTAGCCTTTGTTTCTAGCTTTCCTTGGTGGCTTCGGTGAATTTCCAGTGCTTCTTGTTTTAAGTTTTTCATAATCTCCTCTTCTCCTTAATTAATCACGCTCATGCTACAGTTACGCTACGAAGTAATGTTTTTAATTCTATAACATCCTAAAAAGATAATCAACAGAAGAATCAGAAAATTTAATTAACTAAAAGAAAAAATTTTTAGTAAACAATTGACTTTCCAAGCATAAAGTATATAATACAAATAAATCCGATTAGATAAATATGATTAATAAAAAAGATGGTGATTACATGTTTTTACACATAGACCATGTCAATAAACAGTTTACGAATAATAAAGTTACAAATGATGTATTAGTTGATGTGAGCGCTGTAATAAATGAGGGTGAATTTGTTTCGATACTTGGGCCTTCCGGCTGCGGAAAATCAACATTATTATCTATGGTCGCAGGATTAAGTGAAGCTTCATCCGGTGAAATTAAGCTCGAGGGAAAAACAATCAAAAAACCCGGAAAAGACAGAGGCATGGTGTTCCAGCAGGCAGCTTTATTTCCTTGGCTGAATGTTGAGGAAAATGTCATGTTCCCTCTTAAAAAAGAAATGAATAAAAAAGAAGCGAAAGAAACAGCTCGCCAGTTTTTGCAAATGGTCCAACTTTCCCATTATGCTGGCCATTATCCACATGAACTGTCGGGAGGAATGCAGCAGCGGGTAGCGATTGCCCGGGCACTTGCCATGAATCCAAAAGTATTGCTTATGGATGAGCCGTTTGGTGCATTGGATGAACAGACAAGGGCACGCATGCATGCAGAGCTTGAAAAGATTTGGACAGAAACACAAAAAACAATTCTATTTGTTACCCATAGCATCTCTGAATCTATTAAGCTATCTGACCGCATCATTGTTATGGGAACACAGCCAGGGACGATCATTGCTGACATTCCAGTGGATATACCAAGGCCACGGAAATTTGATCAGAAAGAAGTTATCCAGCTTGAAAAGCAAATTAGCCTGTTGTTGAAAAATGAAATCGATAAAGTAGTAAAAGAGGAACTGGCCTATGCAGCGAATCATTAAACAGCTTGTTTTTTTTATCGTATTGTTTATTGCCTGGGAAGGAATTGTGCGAGCTGGCGGCTGGACACCGGATGTAATGCCGAAGCCGACGGATGTTTGGCAGGCACTTGTTCGCGGCTTTGAAGATAAAACTTTGATTTTTGACTTAGTTGCCAGCTTTGAGCGCTTGTTCGTCGGCCTGCTTATTTCTTTAGTACTGGGAGTGGGCATCGGTATTTTGCTTGCCAAATCAAAAACTGCTGATGAAACACTCGGTTCACTTATTTTAGCTCTTCAAAGCGTACCGAGTATTGTCTGGCTGCCGCTTGCTATTATGTGGTTTGGATTGAATGAAAAATCCGTTATTTTCATTGTTGTTCTTGGCGGAACGCTCGTTATGACAATTAATATGCGAATGGGAATCAAAAGTGTGGCTCCGCTCTATATTCGGGCTGCACAAACAATGGGCTCAAGAGGAATCGATTTATTCATAAGAGTTATTTTTCCAGCGGCCATCCCTTATGCGGTTACAGGGGTTCGGCTAGCATGGGCGTTTGCATGGCGCGCTCTAATGGCTGCTGAAATTTTGAGCACAGGACCAGGATTAGGATACACACTAAAATATGCTTCTGATTTTGGAGACATGAGCCTGGTTATTGCTGTCATGATTTTGATTGGTATTATCGGAAGCATCGTAGATTATGCGTTTTTCCAAAGAGTAGAGAAAAATGTTATGCGGCGCTGGGGACTTGAAACAAATTAACATTCTTAGTTAGTGAGGGAGAGAATATGAAAAAGAAGCTTGGTTATTTTGGCTTCATTCTGCTTTTGCTGGCGGGTGTACTGGCCGGCTGCAACTCAGCGGAAGAAGGAAAATCTGGAGAGAAAAAGAAAGTCGTCATTGGATATTTTCCCAACCTTGACCACGTGCCGGCAATGATCGCCCGGGAAAAGGGGTATTACGAGGAAGCGCTTGGTAAGGATGTAGATGTTGAATATAAATCCTTCCCGGATGGCGGGGCATTTATGGTTGCCCTGAAAACAGGAGACGTTCAGGCAGGGCTTGTCGGGCCTGGACCGGTAATGAACAACTTTACTAATGGAGCGGACGTGAAAATTGTCGCCGGCAGTTCTTCAGGTGGCACAGTGATCGTTGCCCGGAAAGGCAGCGGAATTAATTCTGTTAAAGATTTTGCAGGCAAAACATTTATTACTCCAGGTGTTGGCTGCACACATGACGTCCAAATGGAAACATTCGTTAAAGATTTCGGTCTTGAATCAAACCGGATTGGTGGTAGCATGAAGCATACAACAGGCAAGCCGGCCCAATATGCAGGTCTGTTTGAATCAGGCAAAGTAGATCTTGCTGCTGTTCCTGAACCATGGGGTTCCTTGCTTGTTAAAGAAGAGGGAGCCAAGATTATTGTGGATAGTGATGAAATTGCCTTCGGTACGACATTGCCTAACTCCGTACTCGCCACGAGCGGTAAATTAATAAAAGAAGATCCTGAACTTGTGCAAGATATTGTAGATGCTCATAAAAAAGCGATTGATTTTATTAACAATAATCCAGAAGAAGCGAAAAAGTTAACGATTGCAGCGATTAAAAAAGATACAAAACAAGAATTGGCAAAAGATGTGGTTGATAGTGCATGGAAAAGAATTACGTACACAGCTGACATAAATGAAAAAGTTGTGCAGGAATTTGCTGACTCTTCATATGACTTGAAATTCCTAAAAAAACAGCCTGATTTCACTGCTTTGATTGATAATCAATTTGCCAAAAAATAAAATATTGAAAAAACTCTTGTCATTTCTATCTTTTTACTGTACATTTAAAAAAAGTTAAAATTTCATAGGTTCTTATCAAGAGAAGCGGAGGGACTGGCCCGATGATGCTTCAGCAACCGGCTACGTAAAGTCAAGGTGCTAACTCCAGCGGGTTTCATCCCGGAAGATGAGAGGAAGATAATCAAAAGCCTTCTTCTTAAGAAGGCTTTTTTATTTTTCGCGCATACATAAAGGAGAGAAGAACATGTCACATACACACATTGATACATTGCTAGCACAAATTGGGAATCGCAGCGAAACAGCAACGGGAACAGTGAATGCACCTGTCTATTTTTCAACTGCTTATCGTCATGAGGGAATTGGCCGTTCAACCGGCTATGATTATACACGCACAGGAAATCCAACACGACAAATTGTCGAACAAGCGATTGCTGATTTGGAAGGCGGGGATGCAGGCTTTGCTTTTGCCTCAGGCATGGCGGCCATCCAGACACTTCTTGCATTGGCTGAACCTGGGGATGAGTGGCTCGTCTCTGCTGATCTATATGGAGGCACATATAGGTTATTTGAGAAAGGATGGAAAAAATTCGGCTTATCTTTTGTATATGACAGTTTTCAGGATATCAGTGAAGCGAAAAAGAAAATAACAGAAAAAACAAAAGTGATCTTTTTGGAGACACCGACTAATCCGCTTATGCAGGAAGTAGATATTGAACTAGTGGCAGCATTGGCAAAAGAGCATGACTTGTTGTTGATCGTTGACAATACGTTTTACACGCCGCTTTTGCAGCGTCCGCTAACTCAGGGAGCTGATATTGTCATTCATAGTGCAACGAAGTATTTAGGAGGCCATAACGATGTGCTGGCCGGCTTGATCGCAGTAAAAGGAGAGAAGCTGGCGCTTTCAGTGGGAGAGATGCAAAATGCTGCCGGAGCTGTTTTGGCCCCGCTGGATTCCTGGCTGTTAGTACGGGGGATGAAAACGCTGAGCCTGCGTATGAAACAACATGAGCAAAACGCAAAGCAAATTTCGGAATTTCTGCGATGTTGCCCGGAGGTCACTGATGTTTTATATCCGGGACGGGGGGGAATGCTCTCTTTTCGGTTAGAATCAGCAAAATGGGTGGACGACTTCTTAAGAAATCTGAAGCTTATTACATTCGCTGAAAGCCTTGGGGGAGTCGAGAGTTTCATTACTTATCCGGCAACGCAGACACATATGGATGTGCCTGAAGAGGTTCGCATTCAAAATGGTGTTTGTAACCGCCTGCTCCGCTTTTCAGTAGGAATTGAACATGCAGACGACTTAATTGATGACTTGACACAAGCTTTCAAGAACATGAAGGGGTGAAAAATATGAGTGATAATTATTCTTTCCAAACAAAACTATTGCATAACAGCCATAAATTCGATGAAGGAACCGGAGCGGTCAGTGTACCGATTCAGCATGCTTCTACATTCCATCAAAAGGACTTTGATCAATTTGGCAGTTATGATTACAGCCGTTCTGGGAATCCGACGCGAGAAGCGTTAGAAACTGCCATTGCTGAACTTGAGGGCGGCACGCGGGGCTTTGCCTTTTCATCAGGCATGGCAGCCATTTCTACGGCCTTTCTTTTGCTTTCTAAAGGAGACCATATATTAATTACAGAAGATGTATACGGCGGCACGTATCGCATGGTCACAAGTGTCTTGAACCGTTTCGGTATTGAACATACATTTGTGGACATGACGAATCTGCATGAAGTGGCCTCAAACATAAAAGAGAATACGAAATTAATTTATATGGAAACGCCGTCCAATCCATTGCTGAAAGTAACGGATATAAAGGGAATTGTTAAATTGGCTAAAGCAAATAATTGCCTGACATTTGTGGATAACACATTTCTTACACCAGCTTTGCAGCGTCCGCTTGATTTTGGTGTAGATCTTGTTCTGCACAGCGCTACTAAGTTTTTATCGGGACATAGCGATGTACTAGCCGGCCTGGCTGTAACAAAAGACAAAGAACTGGGTGATCGCTTGTATGCTTTGCAGAATTCATTTGGAGCCGTTCTTGGTGTGCAAGATGCCTGGCTTGTGCTAAGAGGCTTGAAAACTCTTCATGTCCGGCTTGAACAGTCTTCTAAATCCGCACAAAAATTAGCTGAGTTTTTACAAAAACATGAGCTTGTAGAAAAAGTTTATTATCCAGGATTATCTGATCATGAGGGACACGTCGTTCATTCTTACCAGTCAACTGGTCCGGGAGCTGTGCTCTCCTTTGAATTAAAAGATGAAGAGGCTGTGCGTAAGTTCGTTAATCAGGTGAAGATTCCCGTGTTTGCTGTCAGCCTCGGAGCAGTAGAGTCAATCTTGTCTTATCCGGCAAAAATGTCTCATGCCGCTATGCCGAGGGAGGAACGGTATAAGAGAGGGATTACAGACGGACTGTTAAGGTTGTCGGTCGGCCTGGAATCTGTGGAGGATTTAATCAATGACTTTGAAGAAGCCTTGCAAGTTGTGAAATTACCTATTTCTTTGTAAAATAAAAAACGGAAAGCGTTAGCTTTCCGTTTTTTATTAGAATTAAGCACGGCCACGACTCATGCTCTTCATAATAAAGCTTACAACGAATACAAGAATGATCGCACCAATTAAAGCTGGGATGATCGCCATACCGCCGATGTCAGGACCCCAATCTCCAAGAAGTGCACCACCAATCCAAGCGCCGATGATACCAGCAATGATGTTACCAATAATGCCACCTGGAATGTCCTTGCCTAAAATAAGTCCGGCTAACCAGCCGATGATTCCTCCGACGATTAAAAACATTATAAAGCCCATTTTGTTTCCTCCTTACTTTTTTTATGTTCCGTGCTTGCTTTATTTATTCCCGGATTCATTCATATAAAACATAAAAAGTCAACTAAAAAAAGAAAAAAAGTTTCCAAAATTGGTTTATAATTTCACAAAGTGGGAAAAAGCAACAAGCTTATTTCCTATAATCATACAAAGGAGGGGATGATTGCTTTTGCAGGAAGATAGAGTGTGACTCCAATTCTTCTGCTAATTCAAAAATAGCAAGCAATTCATAAAGAAGAGAGATTTCAATGGAAAAAAGTCTGTTCATTTCTTCAGATTCTGCACCTGCTTCCGCTTTAGCATACCAGAACTCTTCTATAATAGGCTGCATACACTCATGTAATGGGCGCTCTAACTGTTTAGATGGATCTTCAATAAAAGAGGCTAATATCAATACAGACTGACGAATACGTTCTTTTTGCGTGTAATTCCAGAAGAGAGGCTCAGGATCAAGAGTGAGTAAATTTCCAAGATGAAAATGAATTTGCCGCAGTGTCTCTAGTTTTTTTACGTGAAAGTGAACTTTTCGGCGCTCTTCTTGTGTAGAACGGTGATAGCGCCATTCTTCTCGTTGAAAATGACAAAGTGTTTCAGTTTTCTCAAATAAATGTTGGTCTGACTGATAAATGAACTTAAAGCTATCTGCATGTTTCTCTTCTAAAAGAGCATCAACTGTATCGATTAATAACCGTGACGTTTTCGTATGAAGTACATGTAGCTTCTTTGAAATCTCGGCTGAATAATCAGGAGGCATAATAAATAAATTCACCAGTGTCGAAACAATCAGGCCAATGCTTGTGGTGCCAAGACGTGTAAAGAAAGCCTGTGCAAAGTGGGCCTCTGTTACTTCAATCATCGCTATGGCCGATAAGGTAGCAACGAGCAGACCGGCATCAAGTTTAAGTTTTGAGCAAGTAAAGATAGTCAACACGGCTGCCAGTGTAAATGTCAGTGCGCTGTGCCCAAATAAATAGGTAAACAGCATAGCGTAAGCTGCTCCAATGATAGAAGCAGGAAAACGAATAAGTCCTTTTTGAATGGAAGCAGCGACTGTCGGTTCAATTGTAACAATCGCGGTGATGACAGCAAAAACGGGAGGCCAGTTAAGGGCTTCACAAATAATAGCTGTGATAAAAACAGCCGTCCCTGTTTTTATAATACGGCTGCCGGGAAGTCGGAAAATATGCATAAAACCACCTGAATTTTTTCATTTTGTCGTACAACCGAGTATACCATATACCGTAAACGCTTTTGGAGGGAAAAAAGGCGGTATCAAAAGCTGTCTATAAAGGACTGATTGCTCAGATGAACACCATGACCATTGAAGGTTTTCATTCCTTCTAAAAGAAGGGGAAGAGAAGAATAGCAACAAAGTCGAGAACTCTCCAAAGATCATGTATACTTTTTCTCTCTTCATCTTTTCTTGTCAGCCTTGCAAGTGTATAGTTTATAATGGAATGATTAGATAGACAGCAAGAGGGTAACTCATTAAATGGATAAAATGTCTAAGTATATGTATATAGTCTTAAATAAGGGTGATTCAACGTGAAAATCAGAAAAAGCTATTCAAACGGTGAAGAAATAAAAGTATTTATTTATGAGAATAAAAAAGAGGAAACATTTGTTATCGCTGTTCCTTCTATTGAATGGTCGAATTCTTTTACTTATGAAGAGTCAGGAGAGCAATTGGTAGAGCGACTTACAGCTTCTTTGAATCGCACGTCTTTGGATGAACAGGCGGCTTTGGAAATAGCCCAGCGCATTTATCAATGGACATGCGAAATGTAATGGACGTAAAATACTTTTTCCGCTATATTAATTTCTTGTAGAAAGTGAACAACAGGCGAACGGATTTTATTTTTGAAAGGATTGGCTACCATATGGCTTCATTAAAAGAAGAAGTTCTCTCCAGGAGAACATTTGCAATTATTTCCCACCCAGATGCGGGGAAAACGACATTGACTGAGAAACTGCTGCTGTTTGGAGGCGCAATCCGCGATGCCGGGACAGTAAAAGGAAAGAAAACTGGAAAGTTTGCTACATCAGACTGGATGGAAATCGAAAAGCAACGGGGAATTTCCGTTACCTCTTCCGTTATGCAATTCCATTATCAAGATTGTCATGTGAACATTCTTGATACACCGGGGCATGAGGATTTCAGTGAAGATACGTATCGTACGCTTATGGCGGTGGATAGTGCCGTCATGATTATTGATGCGGCTAAAGGGATTGAAGCACAGACAAAGAAACTATTTAAAGTATGTAAAATGAGGGGCATCCCAATTTTTACGTTTATTAATAAATTAGACCGTCAATCGAAACCGCCACTTGAACTGCTGGCAGAGCTTGAAGAGGTGCTCGGTATTGAATCCTATCCGATGAACTGGCCAATCGGCATGGGAAAAGAGTTTTTCGGTATTTACGACCGCTTCAACGAACGGATCGAACAATTTCGTACGGAGAAAGAAGAAGACCGCTTTCTTCCTCTCAATGACGAGGGAGAATTAGCAGTGGACCATGAAATTAAAAAATCTGCTTTATATGATCAAATGCTTGAAGAAGTTATGCTGTTGGAAGAAGCGGGCAATGAATTTTCTAAAGAAAGAATCGCAGAAGGAGAACTGACACCTGTCTTTTTCGGCAGTGCCTTAACTAATTTCGGTGTTCAGACGTTTTTAGAAACATACTTGCAATTTGCTCCTCCTCCTCAGCCGCGTCAGTCTGACCAAGGGGAAATTGATCCTGCCGGCGAACAGTTTTCTGGATTTATCTTTAAAATCCAGGCTAATATGAACCCGGCCCATCGTGATCGAATTGCTTTCTTCCGTATCTGTTCAGGGAAATTTGAGCGGGGGATGAGTGTTACGCTGACAAGAACAGGCAAGACATCAAAAGTGTCACAGTCAACACAGTTTCTAGCAGATGACCGCAGTACCGTGAACGAAGCGGTTAGCGGGGACATTATTGGTTTGTACGATACAGGGAACTATCAGATTGGCGACACACTAGTGGGTGGAAAGCCACTCTTCCAATACGAAAAGCTGCCGCAGTTTGCTCCTGAGCTATTTGTCAAAGTGAGCGCTAAAAATGTAATGAAGCAAAAAAGCTTCCATAAAGGCATTGAACAGCTTGTTCAGGAAGGAGCTATTCAGCTCTATAAAACACTGCATACCGAAAACTATATTCTCGGTGCGGTCGGCCAGCTGCAGTTTGAAGTGTTTGAACATCGGATGAAAGGTGAATACAATTCCGAGGTGATCATGGAGCCGATGGGATCTAAAATTGCCCGCTGGGTGGAAAATGAAGAGGCAGTGAAAGAAAGCCTGTCCAGTTCACGAAGCTTACTCGTGAAAGACCGACAAGGAAAGCTCGTCTTTTTATTTGAGAATGAATTTGCGCTCCGCTGGTTTCAGGATAAAAATGAACAAATTAAGCTTTATCATCCACTGGAAGAAGAAACACGTTAATTGCAATAGTTGTATAAAAAATAGTCTGTCCTCAGGACAGACTATTTTTTTAAAAGTTATTATTTTAAAAAAACGATTGACAGTAAAATCATCGTCGTTAATAATGAATAGAGTTACTTCAACGCATAAAAGCGTTCAAGCAAAAAAGTTAGGGACAACATTTGAGGTGGACATAATGTTTAGAATTGAATCAAAGGCAAAGCCTTCTTTGTCGGCTGCACTTATTTTAACGATAATGATCGTAGCATTGATCAGCTTCTCGATCATCAAACTTGAATCTGTGCCGCATATTCCTATTCTGCTTGCTATTTTTGTGTTGCTTACGTATGGTGCTTTTAAAAAAATCCCGTTAAGAGCAATGGAAGAGGGGATGATTGACGGGGCAAAAAGCGGAATGGGTGCTGTTTTTATTTTCTTTCTTATTGGTGTGCTAATTAGCAGTTGGATGTTGTCAGGTACAATTCCTACAATGATCTATACAGCTTTCGACCTTGTTACCCCGCACTTTTTTTATAGCATTGTTTTTATTGTGACAGCGATCGTCGGACTAGGCATTGGAAGTTCGTTAACCACTGTTGCTACGATTGGTGTTGCTTTTCTAGGGGTAAGCCAGGCTGTGGATGCTTCAGCCGCCATTACAGCTGGAGCTATTGTATCCGGCGCTTTCTTTGGAGACAAAATGTCCCCGCTTTCAGATACGACGAACCTGGCAGCATCCATTGTCGGTGTGGACTTGTTTACGCACATACGTAATATGTGCTGGACAACCGTTCCCGCTTTTTTTATCACACTTGTTTTATTCGGTGTTATTTCACCGCAAGTGGAACAGACACAATTTCCGAAAGTAGAGGCCATTAAGGTGGCATTAGAAAAAATGGATCTCATTCATTGGTATGCATGGCTGCCTCTCTTGCTGCTTTTCGTCTTATCGTTGAAGAGGGTGTCGCCAATTGTTACACTTGCCCTCAGCTCCGTATTCGGCGTGCTGCTATCTTTTTTCCATTCTGGGAAATCTTTTGCTGAAGTATGGACCATCCTATTTTCTGGCTTTGTGTCAAAGACAGGAAATGCGGATGTGGATGCTTTGCTGACAAGAGGGGGACTTGACAGCATGATGTTTACTGTTTCCCTTGTCTTGCTCTCTTTGGGATTGGGTGGACTTTTATTTTCGCTTGGCATCGTGCCTCGCTTATTTGAAGCCATTGAGCAGTATTTACGAAAAGTGGGCAGCACAGTGGCAGCCGCCGCTTTTTCTGCGATCGGCATTAACTTTATTATTGGTGAGCAATATTTATCGATTCTACTAACAGGAGAAGCTTTTAAACATCAATTCGAGAAAGTCGGATTGGCGCGAAAAAATTTATCGAGAACATTAGAAGATGCCGGCACAGTTATTAATCCACTTGTTCCTTGGGGCGTATGTGGTGTATTTATAACGAAGATGCTTGGCGTGGCGACTATCGATTATGCACCATTTGCTTTTTTCTGTCTATTAAGTCCAGTGCTTACTATTTTGTATGGGATGACTGGGTGGACATTAACAAAAAAGTAGTCACATAAAAAAGAAGAACGCACAGTGCGTTCTTCTTTTTTATGGATTTTTCTTTAGTTGTATGAATCTGCCATTAAAGTTGAACAGTATATAGCAGTGCATTATAGTTAAAAGGACAAATCATTTAAAAGTGAAAACTAGCCGAAAGGAGATTTATTTTGAGAATCAGCAACTTTTCTATCAAGAGACCTGTTTTTACGACCGTAGTTATGTTTTTAATAATCATTCTCGGCGTAGTTTCTTTATTAAAAATACCATTGAAATTGATTCCTGATATTAATCCTCCGATTGCCGTTGTTGTCACCTCTTATGAAGGGGCAAGCCCGGTAGAGGTTGTTGAAAAAGTAACAAAACCGCTGGAAGGGAGCTTATCGACCCTTCCAGGGATCAAGAACATTACATCGACAACGAGAGAAGGTTCTAATTTGATTCTCATGGAATTTTCCTGGAGCACAAACATTGATGATGTTCAATCGGATGTTCTCCAGCGAATTGATCGGACGCCTCTTCCGAAAGATGTAAGCAAGCCTCAATTTATGAAGTTTGACCCTTCTCAATTTCCTATTATTCAATTATCTCTGCAGTCCGTTGGAAATGAAAAAGAGTTGCAAGAGCTGGCTGATCAGTTGGAGAAAGATTTAATGACAGTCGAGGGGATCGCTAGTGTAAACGTTTCCGGCACGCTTGATGAGGAGATTGTCATTCAATTGGATGAGACAAAGCTGAAACAATACCATTTAGCACAGTCTGATATTGTGCAATTAATCCAAGCGAATAATATTTCTCTTCCGGGCAGTCCTGTTGAATCAGAGGGCATGTCGCTGACCACGAGAATTGTCAGCCAACTGACAGATGTGGAAGAAGTGAAAAATCTAGTAGTGACAGTTAATCCACTTAGTGGAGAAGAGATTACGATTGGTGATGTGGCTGCTGTCCAATCAAAGAAAAAAGAAACAGGCAGCTTTACGAGAGCCAATAAGCATCCTGCTGTTCTGTTAAGCGTCTTGCAGCAAGCTGATGCCAACACAGCAGAAGTATCTAAACAATTCCAAGAGAAGCTTGACCAATTGATGGGAGAAAAGCGCTACGAAAGCATTAAAGCGGATATTTTGTTTGACCAGGGGGATTACGTTCGTCTAGCTATTGGAAACATCGGCAGTTCGCTTCTTTTGGGCGGAGTGTTAGCCATGCTTGTTTTGTTTGCTTTTTTAAGGAATGTGAAGAGCCCTCTTATTATTGGAGTAGCTATTCCTTATTCGGTGATCGTTACATTTGTACTTATGTATTTCGCCGACTTTAATTTGAATATTATGACTCTTGGAGCACTCGCCTTGGGGATCGGCATGCTTGTTGATAATGCCATTGTGGTCATTGAGAATATTTACCGTCACTTATCGATGGGGAAAGATTCCCGACAGGCGGCCCGCGATGGAGCGAAGGAAGTAGGAGCAGCCATTACGGCTTCCACATTAACAACAGTGGCTGTCTTTCTACCGGTTGTTTTCATTTCGGGAATTCTCGGTCAAATCTTTAAAGAATTTGCCTTGACCATTTCTTTTAGCCTGGCAGCCTCCCTCATCGTCGCCTTGACCGTTATTCCGATGATGGCCAGCCGGTGGCTGAAGCTTCCCGAGTCCCAGAAAAACATAAAAAAAGAACCAAAGATTGCCGAGCGGTATGAGTCGGCCATTCGCTGGTCATTGCGCCATCGGCTGCTCGTCATTCTGATATCGCTTGTTATGCTTGTTGTCGGTGGATGGGGGCTGACAACGGTTGGCTCCCAATTTCTCCCGGCAACCGATGAGGGCTTTTTTAACATTCGAATGGAAGTGGAGCAGGGAACTTCTTTACAAGAGACAAATAAAGTTGTTGAAGCGATAGAAAAAGAATTAGGAAAAGAGAAGGATGTAGACGTCTATGTTAGCCTTGTAGGCTCGACTCAGGAAGATTCCTTTAGAGGCACCGGTTCTTCCAATAAGGCCGAGCTATATGTAAAATTAAAGCCGCTTGAAAAAAGAGAACGCTCTGTTTTTGCGTTTGTTGATGACGTGAAACCGGATGTCGAGAAGGCTGCCCGTCTTGTTAACCGGACGGCGGAAGTCACATTCGAGATGCAGTCGGCATCAGGCTCCAGCCCGCAAACATTAACGTTTAACGTACGTGATATGAATCCGGAACGGCTTGATCACACAGTTAAAAAAGTAGAGAAAGCCGTTGCCAGCATCAATGACATTACAGAAGTATCAACGAATAGAGAAGAAACTGTAAAAGAAATACAAATAAAGATCAAGCGAGATCAGGCACTGGCAGCAGGGCTGGCTCCGGCGCAAATTGCTTCCATTGTTAATGATGCAACGAGAGGGGTCACTGCTACACAAATTATCAATAAAAACTCTGCCGTCCAAACGGTAGTTGTCCGCTATAATGAACAAGTAACGAAAAATGTAGATAAGCTAAAAAAATTGCTCATAAAGACTCCGGCAGGCAACTTTTACCCATTGGAGACATTGGCAGATATTAAAGTGCAACAAGGGCCGGTAGTGATTCAGCGCATTAACCAACAGGAGGCTGTACAGTTTACAACGAAGTATACAGCCGGTACGAACTTGGGAGCTGTTTCTGAAAAGGTAGATGAAAAGATAGCTGGACTTGATCTACCTGAGGACACAACGATTACATTTGGTGGCGATCGGGATTTATTGGAAAGCTCTATTAATGATATGATTCTTGCGCTTGTATTGGCCATTGTCCTAATTTACATTGTCATGGCTGCACAGTATGAATCATTTAAGTATCCATTTGTTATCATGTTTACTGTACCGCTTATGGTCGTTGGCGTCGCTCTTGCCCTGGTAATGACGAGAACACCAATAAGTATACCGGCCGTAATTGGTATACTTATTCTCGCCGGCATTGTCGTTAATAATGCCATCGTGATTGTGGATTACATTATCCAAAGAAAGAGAAGCGGGCTCAACAGTTATGAGGCGATTATAGAGTCGGCGAAAGATCGGGCGCGTCCAATTCTAATGACGGCTTTAACAACCATCCTTGGCCTTGTTCCGCTGGCAGCAGGGCTTGGGGGGGGTACGGAGATTAACCAGCCGATGGGAATTACTGTGATCGGCGGCCTATTGTCGAGTACATTGTTAACTCTATTCGTTATTCCTGTTGTCTATAGTTTCTTTGACAAAGAAACCAGAAACCTAAATAAGAAAAAAGGCAATGAAATAAAAAAAGACAATTAAAATAAAAAAATGTTTACAAGCTGCCTAGGAAGATTTATACTGAAGATACAAACAACAGAATCTTCAGTGACGCAAGTCAAAGGGGAGTAGCGTTAGGTATCTTACCTAAAACAAAGTCGTCAATTCATGGATGGTATCCATCGGCTTTGTTGACATGAGTAGAAGCATGTCCAGCAAGACCTTTGCCTATTAAAGGCAAAGGTCTTTTTTGTTGTTTAAATTTGAAGAAATTGGAGAAAAATACTAAAGGATTACAGGAGGAGATTTTATCAATGGATGCAGCAATGTTATTGGAGTACGGCTGGGTACTACTCGTACTAGTGGCGCTTGAGGGGATTCTTGCCGCTGATAATGCCGTGGTTATGGCGGTTATGGTTAAGCACTTGCCAAAAGAGAAGCAAAAGAAGGCTTTATTCTATGGGTTGGTCGGAGCTTTTATTTTCCGCTTTATCGCTTTATTTCTCATTACGTTTCTAGTGAAAGTGTGGCAAGTACAGGCCATCGGTGCCCTTTACCTGTTTTTCATCTCTTTTAACCACTTGTATAAAACATGGAAGAACAAAGGAAAGGGTGAGGAGGAAGAGCATGAAGTGAAAGAATCAAAAGGCTCTTCTTTCTGGGTGACAGTATTAAAGGTAGAAATAGCAGATATCGCTTTTGCGATTGATTCCATGCTGGCAGCTGTAGCTTTAGCCGTTACTCTGCAGCCGACTGGATGGTTCCATATTGGCGGAATTGATGCCGGACAGTTCATTGTTATGTTCCTTGGTGGATTAATTGGTGTAGTTATTATGCGTTTTGCTGCTACGTGGTTTGTTAAGTTGCTGCAAAATTATCCAACATTAGAGACAGCAGCCTTTATGATTGTAGGCTGGGTCGGTGTAAAATTAGCAGTCTTTACCTTATCCCATCCGAAAGTGCATATTCTTGATGAGCATTTCCCTGAATCTACTCCATGGAAATTAACATTCTGGATTGTTCTTGTGGCTCTTGCTCTCGGAGGTTATATCTTTGCCAGAAAAAAAGGACCAGTTAACATATCCGAGCAATAAATCATGACGTCAACACTTAAATGAATGATAGTTGAAGATAAATTCTATCTACAAACTAAAGCGCAGCCACCGGCTGCGCTTTAGTTATGTGAGTTCAGAAATAATGAAAATCATCGAATAATAGAGAGGTTATTTAATGATTCTCTTGGCACCTACATATTTTGTTTTCCAATAGCTGTTGTTCATATCGATAATAGATACTCCGTTTTTAGTGGAAACACCGATCATTTGACCCTTATCTAAATAAATGGCTACAAAGCTAATTGTGTTGCCTTTCTTTCCCGTTGTGTTATAGAAAACCAAATCGCCTTTTTTAAGCTGATCTTTAGCAACTGGACTTCCTTTTTTATAGATTTCTGCTGAGTTGCGTGGTAATTTTACCCCATATTTTCCGTAGACATGTTGAACATATCCGGAAGAATCGAAACCTTTAATTGTCGTTCCCCCCGCTTTAAAAGGCACACCTTTCAGCTTAAGAGCATAATCGGTAATATTTTTAACTTGTTGCTGGGGTGTGAGTTTTTGAGCCGTTTGTTGTGAAGGTGCAGCAGGAGATGAAGCGAATACTGAAGTACCCGCAGAACATACCATCATTGTTGCTAATCCGAAACCAACTATTTTCTTTTTCATTTTACATTCCTCCATTGTCATCATTAAAGTAATTGTAGCTTCACATGAATGGTCCAGCTAGTTTGTTAAGGAGCAGCTGTCTGCATTAGACTGGATAAGCCCCGTTCCGCTTTGCCATTCATTGCTACTGTTCTCTCTTTCTAGGCGAGTTTCATAAAAAGAGAGCCTGCTTCTATAGGTTTTCAATTTTTTCTGGATACACGCCGATAGCAAACACTATTCCTTTTTTAAAAGAGAGAGTCCTTGATAGTTCTCTGATCTTCCAGCCTGCCGGCATCCCTCTTGCACGTCTCAGCAGCTGTCATCCAGCTGATATTGTATCTATTACCCTCTTTTCCTATCTTTTCTCCCTGTTCCTTCTTTTTTACATATGAACAAATAGAGAAGAGGGGGCATTGTTTTATAAACAACGAAGAGCTTATCCATTCCACCTCTCTTAAAGACAATTGTTTAGATTGCTTGTCTCCCTACAAGTTCTATCGGCGTCACAATAACCGCCTCAGAAGACAAGAAGGGGGAGAATGGAAAAGAGCTTTCATTAGCTTCTGCTGCTTTTGTGACTTGCAGTGCCTAAATTAAAATGGCTGGGTCAGGCAAAAGGTTGCATCCGCTCAGAGAAGATATAAGAGTATAGATATCGTAAATGTTTTTCTACACCCAGTTGCCATTCACCTCCTTTTATTGGATGCCCTTCATAATTTTACTATACAAAATAAAGAGGAGAAAAGTATAATAAAAAGCTTAAAAATCATTACATAATAGCTGCACTGAAAGAAAGAGTTTAGCCTGAGTTTCGTGTGCTAGTTCGCTGTCTATTTTCAGCATCCTATCGTACCAATGAAGAATCTCTTGGAAAAGAGCAAGTCTAAGACTACTGTTTTTGAAGCCCCTGTAAGTTTATTACAGGAATTCTGGCTCTTATATTAATAAGGGGGATTAACCCTGCCTGGATAAAATTTAAAAGAATTGCGCAGTAACACGGATGTCCTCGTGAAAAACAGTTTCTTAGGTTTAGTAATATCCAATTTTTGATAAATATCAATGAGTTTTGAAGAGTCTGGTTAAGAAGTTTTTCATACCAATACAGCTGTTTCTGACGATTTATGCAATAAAAAGAATCTATTTATCGGACTATAGAAATAGCTGCATTTTTTGAAATAAGCAATGAATAAAAACCGTTCTTTGTTTTTAATCGTTATTTAATGTAAAGGAGCAAAGCGATAAGGAGGAGGGCAAAAATGAAAAAAGGTGTGTGGTTAACAGGATTGTTGGTTATGTTGCTTGCTTTATTTGGGATCATTCCCTCAGCTGTACTTAAAAAAGGAGAGGCCATGAACAAAGAAAACAGCGTAAAAGTCTATGGACCGGGTGGCCCCTTTGGTCCAATTGATGAACTTGCCACTCGATTTGCGAAAGAAACGGGAATAAAAGTAGAAGTAACGAGCGGGCCGGAAGAAAAATGGATCGATCAAGCCAAGGAAGATGCGGATATCATTTATGGCGGTTCAGAGTATATGCTCACTAATTTTATGCTGAGCTACCCTAATATAATTGACGAAAAAACAAGGACAGAGCTTTATACACGTCCGGCAGGAATTTTAGTTAGAAAAGGTAATCCTAAGAATATTCAGTCGCTGGACGACTTAACGAAAAAAGGCATTCAAATCATTGATGTAAATGGAGCAGGCCAATTTGGGCTTTGGGAAGACTTAGCGGGGAGAAAAGGATTAATTCCAGGTATCAGAAAAAACATCAGGATATCCGTTAAAACAAGTGCGGAAGCGATTGAATTATGGAAAAAGAACTCTAAGTACGATGCATGGATTACTTATGAATCGTGGCATTATCGGCTGAAAGATGCCACCGATCTAATACAACTTCCCGAGCAAGATAAGCTGTACAGAGGGACACCAATTAGCATGGCTAAGAGAACAGATAATAGGAAAGAAGCCCGATTGTTTATTAACTATTTAAAGACTGAAGAGTCCCATCAAGTGTTTCAAAAATGGGGATGGAAATAAGCAATGAAAGGAGAGGGGAAAGAATGAATAAAAAACGATGGCTCCTATGTATATTTTCAGCCTTAGTCGTTTTGTCAGCATGTGGAAAAGCAGAAAACCCGAGTGAATCAGCAGCGGTCAAAGATGCCCCGGTAAAGGAAGCACCAGAGTTAAGGCTACTTGAAGATCAATCGGTTGGTGAATATCTCGCTGATTCTAAAGGGATCACTCTTTATTATTTTAAAAAGGATAAAGAGGGGACAAGCAATTGCAGAGGTGAATGCTTAAAAAAATGGCCGCCATTTACAGAAAAGGAGTTTGAAGTGCCAACAGGATACAAGAAAGAAGATTTTGGGTCTATAACAAGAGAGGATGACGGGCAAGAGCAAGTAACATATAAAGGTTATCCGCTTTATTACTTTGCCGGAGACAAACAGGAAGGAGATAGAAAGGGACAGGGAGTAAAGGGCGTTTGGTATATTGTAAATAAAAATATTAATTTTCAGTAGGGAAAGATAGATTCATAGAACGGCCGCAGGAGCGGCGGTTCTTTATTGTATAGGGAACTTAATGAACCGGGAATAGTTGGCTACTGTAAGGAGGGTGGGATTAATTGAAGGGGAAAAGCGACGAGGAGTTAATGAGGCTGGTGATGAACAAACACCGGCCTGCCCTGGAGGAGCTGTATGACCGTTATGCAAAATTGATTTACAGCTTCGCGTTTAAATTTTCAAATGGGAATGTAGACTCGACTAAGGAAATGGTTCAGCTGGTTTTTCTCAAGCTATGGACGACAAAGAGCAGCTATAATTCTACGAAAGGAAAATTTATTAGTTGGCTTTTGACGATTACACGGAATGTGTGTGTGGATTATATTCGAAAAGATAGTCTGCATATTAAAAATAATGAGCAAATTTATGAGCATACTTTTATGAAATGGACTAATCCTGTGGATGAAATAGAACAAAGATTAACTTCCAACGCGGTATCAGCTGCGAAAAACAAGCTAAATGCGGCACAACAAAGATTAATTGATTTATTTTATTGGAAAGGTTTTTCCTTAACAGAAATCGCTCAAATGGAGAATGAACCAGTCGGGACGGTGAAGAGCAGGTTGCATCAGTCTTTAAAACAATTAAAAAAGTATCTAGAAGTGGAGGATTTGTAGATGGACAGGGAATGTGACTACCTGCTTTCATTTATTGCCAATGATCTGGATAAAAGGAAAAAGAGAAGGTTCAAAGAGCATTTGCAGCGCTGCCCTGACTGTTTAAAGGAGTATGAGCAAATGACCGATGTCTGGCATTCCTTATATTTAGACATAGAGGAACAAGAGGTACCGGAAACGTTAAAATCAGAAGTGATGGACTTTATTTTTGATGAGAAAGAAGAAAATGAAAAGAAAACAGGGAGGGCTTATATAAATGAATGGACAAATGCACTTTTTAAACAGTTCCCGCCCGCAGCTAGTATAACCGTTCTTTTATTAACAGGGCTTGTCATTGTTTTAGTATTTGCCAATAGTCATTTGCGCAATGAAATGGCTCAAAGCAGCCGAAACAATGAACAGCCTGCGAGAGTAGTATCTACATTCTCTCTCCAGGCTGCGGAGGTTGGAGTTAAACATCTAAACACCGATGGCTCTGCTGTTATATTGCAGCAGGGAAAGACAAGGAGCCTGGTTGTGCAAGTGAACCATTTGCCGCAGTTGGCCGGGTCAGAAGTTTACCAAGTATGGCTGCTAAATAACGGCAAGAGGGAAAGCGCTGGCATATTTAAACCGGATGAAAGTGGAGCCGGAATATTGACATATCAGCTTGCGCAGGATTTGAAGTTTGATCAGATTGGCATTACAGTCGAGCCTGATCAATACAGTATCGAGCCACGTGGGGAAAAAATTGTTGGCTCCTCCTAATTGCGAAAAAAATCAGGCTGATTTTCCTGACAAGAGGAAATCAGCCTGATGGCATGAAGGAAAGTTTATTATTAGATGGCCTTTGTTGCTGCTTCGTTTTCCATGAAGAAAATGGTTGGCTGGCCAGTTGTTGGTTCAAAATAAGCCACAAGATAATTAGGACGCTTCAACCAGCTGCCGTCTACGAAGGACATCGTTAATGGTTCAATCATCGTATGTTTATATATGTCTCTCTCTGTCAGACCGAGCTTGGCAAATTCAGGGCCGAGGAGGAGAGGATTTTGTAAGATTTTTTGATAAAGAAAAGAACGTTCCTGTTTTTTTAGTGCAGGTTCCCACCAAGGCTTTCTAGGTTTGTACCGCTGGTTCATTAAATAATCGTATTTCATCATGCTTTCAATTTCTAGATAACGCTCTGGATGGACAGCAAGCAAAAACTTTTGCAGACGTTTGAACAAGTCCTCCAACTGATGGCCAATTCTGCCCCAGCTTTGTTCTTCCCAATAAGCCCCAAAAGACTGAAAAAAGTCAAATGGTGTATCAAAGAAATGGGTCACGAGATATTCAATTGTTTCATTCATGCGATGATCATTCCAGTACTTTTCAAGCACATCTTCAACCTGCTTAATTTTTACAATATCTGAAAAAGATAAGAGATTATTACCTAAAATCTCATATGGTGCATGATCCATATAAACATAATCATGTTCAGCTGCCCGTATACGCAGGCCAGTGCCTCGCAGCATCTTCAGAAAGCCAAGCTGCAGTTCTTCTGGCCGGAGTGCAAAGACATCATTAAATGTTTTACGGAAAGAGCGATAGTCTTCTTCAGGCAAACCGGCAATCAAATCAAGATGCTGATCAATCTTTCCGCCTTCTTTCACCATCGTGACCGTGCGAACGAGCTTGGACCAATTTTGCTTGCGCATGACAAGCTCATTGGTTGTGTCATTCGTTGACTGTACCCCAATCTCAAACCGGAACAATCCTTTAGGTGCGTTTTCGTTAAGGAATTCAATTACTTCGGGCCGCATAATGTCAGCGGTAATTTCAAATTGAAAAACGGTTCCGGGAACATGTTCGTCAATAAGAAACTGAAACATTTCCATCGCATAGCTGCGGCTAATGTTAAATGTTCGATCGACAAACTTGATGGTTTTTGCTCCATTGGCCATTAAATAACGAATGTCCTCTTTAATAGCCTCACGGTTAAAATAACGGACGCCCACTTCAATGGAAGAAAGGCAGAACTGGCAGCGGAACGGACAGCCGCGGCTTGTTTCTATATACGTAATTCGCTTGGATAGTTGTGATTTGTCTTCTTCAAACCGAAAGGGCGAAGGCAAGTCACGTAAATCTAACTTATTTCGTTGTGGATTAATCTTCGGTTGTCCATTTTCCAGGTAACCGATTCCGCTGACACCACTCCAATTTTGCTTCCCGTCTATTTCACTGAGCAGCTGTTTGAACGTTTCTTCCCCTTCACCAATGACGATAAAGTCGGCTTCAGGAATCCGCTCAAGCCAATAGGGCACATCATAAGTAACTTCTGGTCCTCCAAGAATAATCGTTGTTTCAGGAAGCACCTTTTTGATCATTTTAATGACAGTGAGTGTTTCTTCTATGTTCCAAATATAGCAGCTGAACCCTAATATGTCGGGTTGGCGCTTATACAGATCTGTGACAATGTTAATGGCAGGATCCTTGATTGTGTATTCAGCCAGCTCCACCTGATAGTCTGGTTCTGCGAAAGCTTTTAAATAGCGGATGGCCAAATTCGTATGAATATATTTCGCGTTTAATGTGCTGAGAACGACGTTCATTAATAAAATTCTCCTTATAGCTTTTCTGATATATTACTTTCCTCATATCGATTAGAAAATACTTTTTTTAGCTTGGACCATCTTGTTTCTATAAACGGTTGCGCCACAGTTGTCACTACTGATGAAGAGAGCAGCATAGTTAAAAATAAAGAAGCGATTAACAGCAGGACGATGGATTCAGCTGATTCTTTCACTTCACTTTCACGGAAGGTTTTGATTACAAAGCCGTGCAATAAGTAAACATACAGTGTATTTCTACCCCAGTCGGTAAAAAAGAATTTCTTTTTTGGCACAAAAGTGAAAAAAGCAGCGATCATGATAAAGCTTAACACATAAATACCGATCCGGTAGAGCATTCCAGTTGCATTGGAACTTCCTAAATCTGCAAAGGAGAAAGAACCAAGCAGCCATCTCTGGTCAAAATCTGGGAATTGAAGAGCCGTATAGAAGACGGCAAGCGCTCCGAGAAATAAAACAGCACGAACAGATTTATGAGCGAGAAGGTTGAAATGTTCCTTTTTCAAATAATACCCGATTAAAAAGAACGGGAAGAAAATAAACGTACGGGCAAAGCTTAACACGTCCAGCTGGCCGTCAATGCAGCCGATAGCAATACCAACAACGAAGGAGGCAGTAATCAGAACCGCGGGCTTTATTTTTAGCCATTTAACCGAAATGACGAGCAATAGGTTCCAAAAGAACAAGCTTAATAAAAACCATAAGGACCAATGAGGTACGAGCAAGTCGAGATGGAGCGCTTTATCCTCGTATAAGTAAAAATAAAAAAAGGAATAGATAATTTGGAAAATAAAAAAGGGCAATAGAATTTTCTGGGCCGTTTTTTTCACGTAGCCCTTTTTGTAAAAGCTTTTAGCAAAAAAACCTGATACTAAAATAAACCCTGGCATATGAAACAAGTAGATGGTTGTATACAAAGCGAAGATGACAGGATTATCACCGATATACGAGCGAATAAAATGACCGAACACGACAAAAACAATTAAAATAAATTTTGCGTTATCAAAATAATAATCTCTTTTAGACATAAATTCCACCTAATTAAAAGTATTATGTAACCATCGGCTGCCACATCATTTTAAATACAACATAGCATTATACAGGAAAACTGTTTAAATCGCCATGATGCAAAAAGGAAGCAGGCAGCCAAATATAAACATCTCTATGGGAAAAGGCAAATGAATAAAACGAAAAAGTGATAAATCTTTTAAAAAAACGCCGGCTATCAAGCCCGGCGTTTTAAGCTTTCTCCTATATTAAAATAATCTTCAATTTTGATAGATAAGCGGATTGCTTCATGGTAAATATCCGTTTTTATCCCATTAATTGATTGAGATTTCTTTCCTGCTTCCAATAAATGATCAAGCAATTCTCTGGAAAATGGAGAATAGGAAAGCATTTTCTTTAATCGACGAGACTCTCTCTCAAGCTTTGCAATGAAAATCTGCGTTTCTGTATAGGTTGCGCGTACTGCTGCCATAGACAAGGCATAAATCGCAGCAGCTGTACGAATAAAAGGCTCTGAGGATTGTTTAATCAATTGTTTTGCTTCATCAAGAGAACGAATTTTTCTATATGTGTGAATAGACGGGTCATAAATTTTTAAAAAATCACTGTGCCATTCCAATGCCGCTTCATTCCATCCTATCTTAGTCATGTCTCTTTCTCCTTTATTTCTCTTAAGTTGTTTTTCTGAAGGCGGTATCCCTATGCTATATAACCTGTTTCGAGAGAACATAAACATAAAAATTACATAAATAATTAAGAGACCATTGCAAGTATAGCTTGCAATGGTCTCTTATTAAAAAGCATTTATTCAGCAAGACAAGGAGGTTGAAGAGGAAGAATAATGTTTACAACAGTACCAAAACCAAATTCGCTTTCTACTTCAATGACGCCGTCAAACGATTCAATAATTCTCTTACAAACGACAAGGCCGAGTCCCGTCCCATTCTCCTTTGAAGTGAAAAATGGTTTGAAAATTAATTCCAAATCTTCTTTTGTAATACCAGACCCTGTATCGGCAATAGTAATGTAACAATTTTCTTCTCCTTTTAAGACATTTAAGCTCAATTTTCCTCCCTCTTCCATCGCTTCAAAGGCATTTTTTGTAAGATTCAGGAGGACTTGCTTCATCTGATCGGTGTTCACTCGTACCCAAAGTTCTTGCTCGGGAAGCGTTAATTCATACTCAATACAATACAAATTAGCTTCGGAACGAATTAGCGGGTTTAGGTCAAAAATAATTTCTCTCATATCAACAGTTTGGATTTTTTGGGCAGTTGGCTTACCTAAAATCAAAAATTCACTGACAATCTGGTTGATGCGTCCAATTTCTTTATTAATTACATCAAAGTAAAATTCATCTTCTGGATGGTTGTATTTTTCATTTAACAGCTGGACGAGTCCTTTAATTCCAGTTAGTGGATTGCGTATTTCATGAGCTGTACTCGCGGCTAACGTTCCAATCAACTCCAGTTTTTGTGCTTCCTGCTGCATTCTTTCAAACTTTGTTTGTCTTTTTAACATCATATACTTTACAAGTAAAAAGATGATATGAAGAAGGACAATAATGGCTACACCAAATAGTAGAGTAAGAGGAAGCAGATGATTTTCATCAGATTTATTAGTCTTGACTATTAAATTCCAAGGCAGTTGGGCGAGAGGGTACTCGACGGTCTGTTCGATCTCTTCGGAATTCAGTCTTTCGTTAACAGCAAAAATAGGTATTTGCTTTGCGTTCTCGATAGAAACGGAATACTCGGGTGTTAGCATTCTTATAATATTTTTCAAATAATCGAGCCGGATATGAGACACGAGAATCGCCTCTACATGTTCATCTTTCATTACTGGTGTGGCAATAGCAATCACAGGCTGATTATTAGACAATGTTTCCGCTTCATCGGAAACAGCTGTGTCTTTCGTTAATAGGGCTTCTTTGATATATGGTTTGTTTCTGAGGTTGTATTGTTTTAGTAAATCGTTTGTTCCGATGAGCAGATTACCTTCAAAATCCAGTATATAAATGCCTCCGTAACGCGGGTCCTTTCCAACCATTCTTTTTAATATGGTTTGCACTTTATCTGATGCTTGTATTTTTTTACCTAAAGTTTGAACTTCCTCTTCGGTACTGACGGCGAGAATATCCATGCTGACTTTTGTTTCGTTAATGAATTGGTCCAGCTGATTCCGATGAAGGGTGGCCGCCCACTCTAGTTTTTCCCGCTGCTGTTCAACAGCACGTTCAGCGAGAAAGTGATAACAGCCAATGATAGATAGAATCGCTGGGAGCACCACAATAAAGAAATATATCGATCGTTCACGTTTATTCATTCGGTTTCGTCCTTTTAAGAAAGTCATTGCTGTTTCATTATAGCAAACTATTATTATTTTCTCTTCTTTACGTGAAGGAAAAATTTTCATCAGGCGACTCTTTTAAAATGGAAGAAAAACGTGTAAGTTGAATAAAAGAATAAATAACGGTTGTAGGGGGAGAAGAATGAAAAAGATTCAGCTGAAGATCCTTGAGACAAGTGATGTACACGGAGCGATTTTTCCCATCCATTACGGAACGAATGAGCTAGCTGCTCACGGTCTGGCGCGGCTCTCCACTGCTATAAAAAAAGTACGGAAAGAAAGCGATGATGTGCTTTTAATAGACAATGGAGATTTTCTTCAGGGAACACCACTGGCTAGCTTTTATTTCCGTTCATTGCGCCGCGGTATTCATCCAATGATTAAGGCGATGAATGCTCTCCAATATGACGCAGCGGTATTAGGCAACCACGAATTTAATTACGGATTGGAAATTTTAGATAAAGCTTCACAAGACGCCAATTTTCCCTTTTTAAGTGCAAATACTTTACATAAAAAAACACATCAGCCTTATTTCGGACAGCCTTATATTATAAAAAGCTTTGCTGGCGGCATCAAGGCTGCTGTACTTGGCATTACCACAGGATATATTCCTAACTGGGAAAAGCCTGAACATATTTCTGAATTGATTTTTACCGATGCAGTTGCTGCTGCCGATAAATGGGTTCGTTATATTCGAGAAGTAGAAAAGCCGGACATGATGATTGTTTCTTATCATGGCGGCTTTGAAGTAGATCTTTCGAAGAAAGAAAGAATTGAAATGAAAGAAAAGGGAGAAAATCAGGCTTATCGTATTTGCACAGAAGTAGAGGGGATTGATGTGCTGCTCACCGGGCATCAACATCGGATAGCTGCTGAGTTCGTAAATGGCGTGGCTGTCGTTCAGCCTGGGTTTAGCGGAACAGCTATTGGCCAAGTAACCGCTGAGTTTCATGTATCGCAAGAAAAAATAGAACTGGGGAACGTTTCGATTGAGATTATAGAAGCCAAGGGCTTTGAAGCTGACCGAGCGATCCTTGAATTAGCCCAAGAAGAAGAAAAGCAAACACAGCAATGGCTCGATGAGGTGATCGGCACAATAGAGGGGGACATGCAGATTGATGATCCTTTTCAAGCAAGATTGAAGGAACATCCGCTTATTGAGCTGGTTAATCGAGTACAGATGGAGGCGGCACAGACGGATATTTCTTGTACGGCGCTCTTCCATAATGAAGCCAAGGGTCTTCCATCCAAGGCTACAATGAGGGACATTGTCTCAAACTATATTTACCCTAACTCATTAGCTGTTATCGAGATTACTGGTGAGGAGATGAAGAGGGCGTTGGAGCGTTCTGCTTCTTACTTTACTATACTGCCAGACGGAAGAGCCGGGGTGAGCTCGAAATTTTCTTACCCTAAGCCGCAGCATTATAATTATGATATGTGGGAAGGAATTAATTATACGATTAATGTCCATCAGGCCCCAGGCAGCCGAATTGAGAAATTGACCTACCATGGGGAACCTGTTGAGGCAGACCGTCTCTACCGGGTAGTGATGAATAATTATCGTGCAGGCGGGGGTGGTGACTACTTTATGTTCAAAGGGAAAAAAGTAATTAAAGAAATCCAAGACGATATGGCAGAATTGCTCGCTAATTATATAAAAAGCCATGGAACAATTAAAGCAGAGGCTAATCACAATTGGAGAGTCGTTTATTAAATATAGAAGAGCAAAGAATAAAAGGAGGCAACAAGTATGAAATTTAGTGAATACACGTATGAACGTCCTGATATTGAACGAGCGGAAAAAGAGATTGATCAAAGTCTTGAACAGTTTAAGGAAGCAAAGGATGTGGAAGAGCAAGTAGATGCCTTACATAAAATGAATGAGATCCGCAGCCATCTCAGCACAATGATGGATCTTTGCCATATCAGACATACAATTGATACGAATGATTCATTTTACAAGCAGGAACAAGAGTATATGGACGAAATCTCTCCAAGGATGGAAGGGATTTCCTCGCGGATAAATGAAGCCCTTTTGGCTTCCTCTTTTCGAGATGAACTTGAGAACATTTTTGGCAGACAGCTTTTTCTCTTAGCTGAAGCACAAGTGAAAACTTTTTCACAAGAGGTATTGCCGCTGCTTGAAAAGGAGAACAAGCTGTCTTCGCAATATACACAGCTTGTTGCTTCTGCTCAAATTGATTTTCAGGGAAAAACATTCACTCTTGCTCAAATCGAACCTTTTACAGAAGCTGCGGATCGTTCTGTACGAAAAGAGGCGACAAAAGCTCGCTTTGATTTTTTTGCTCGTCATGAAGCCCAATTTGATGCCATCTATGATGAATTAGTAAAAATCCGTACAGAAATTGCCCGCAAGCTGGGCTTTCAAAATTTTGTAGAGCTTGGCTATTTTCGTTTAAATCGAGTGGATTATGATGCAAAGATGGTAAAAGGCTACCGCGAGCAAATCAAGAAATATATTGTTCCGCTTGCTACAAGGCTAAGAAAGGCTCAAACAGACCGAATTGGTTTAAAGGAATTAAAGTTTTACGATGAGGGCTATCAATTCACGACGGGAAATGCCAAGCCGAAGGGGTCAGCAGAGTGGATTGTAGAAAATGGCCGTAAGATGTATCAGGAACTTTCTCAGGAAACGGACGAATTTTTCCAGTTTATGCTTGATCATGAGTTGATGGATCTTACAGCAAAAAAGGGAAAAGCAGGCGGAGGATATTGCACATATATTCCCGGATACAGCTCTCCATTTATTTTCTCTAACTTTAATGGAACTTCGGGGGATATTGATGTATTGACGCATGAAGCGGGGCATGCCTTTCAAGTCTATTCGAGCCGGAACTTTACCGTTCCAGAATATTTATGGCCAACTTATGAAGCGTGTGAAATTCACTCAATGAGCATGGAGTTTTTCACTTGGCCGTGGATGGAATTGTTTTTTAAGGAGGACACAGATAAGTATCAATATGCTCACTTAAGCGAAGCTATTTTGTTTCTTCCTTATGGAGCAGCCGTGGATGAATTTCAACATCGAGTATACGAAGAGCCAGATTTGACTCCTGAAGAGAGAAAAGCCGTGTGGAAAGAGATTGAGGAAGCATACTTGCCACACCGTGACTACGATGGCATTTCATATTTAGAGAAAGGGGGCTTCTGGCAGCGCCAGGGGCACATTTATGAAGTACCGTTTTATTATATTGATTATACTCTTGCTCAAGTGTGTGCTCTCCAATTTTGGAAGCGGATGAGAGAAGACCGCAAGGAAGCGTGGGAGGATTACGTGGAAATTTGCCGGGTTGGGGGCAGCTTGTCTTTCACAGAGATAGTCAAACTAGCTGGCTTAATCTCTCCGTTTGAAGAAGGCTGTATTGAAAGAGTCATTGAACCGATTGAAAAGTGGCTTCACCAAGCAGGGGAACAGTTAATAGCTAATCACAAATAAATATAAAAAAAGCGTCTGAAGGAGCTTCAGACGCTTTTTGAGTTTTAAGCAGCGATGATATGAATATCATTGTCTTTTAATACAGCTTTTAATTGTTTTGTTTCTGGATGGTCAAGGATAAAGTCGGCAATTCCGTCCTCAAGCTGTTCTTGAATCACACGGCGAAGCGGGCGGGCTCCGAATTCTGGATGGTAGCCTAATTCACCTAGCCGTTCTTTGACCTCTTCTGTGACTTCGAGTGTAATAGACTGTTCCTCCAAAGTAGCGTTCAATTCAGCGAGCATCAAATTAACAATTTGACGTAAATCGGCTTTTTCAAGTGATTTAAATTCGATGATATTATCGAAACGGTTCAAAAATTCTGGTTTAAAGAAGCTGCCAAGTGAATCTAAAATAGAGCTTTCTTTTACTGCATTATTTTTCTCAAAACCGACAGTAATAGTTTTTTGCGCTGTTCCAGCATTGCTTGTCATGATGATAACCGTGTCTTTAAAGCTGACTGTACGTCCTTGGCTGTCAGTAAGCCGGCCGTCTTCGAGGATTTGCAGGAACATATGTTGTACATCGGGATGAGCTTTTTCAATTTCATCCAACAAGATGATGCTGTACGGATTGCGCCGCACTTTCTCTGTCAGCTGTCCTGCTTCTTCATGGCCAACATATCCTGGAGGGGAACCAATTAATTTAGATACGCTGTGTTTTTCCATAAATTCACTCATATCAAGACGGACCATGGCCTCTTTAGAGCCAAACAATTCTTCAGCGAGCGATTTTGTTAGTTCTGTTTTCCCCACACCAGTCGGACCGACGAATAAGAAGGAACCGATGGGACGGTTTTGTGATTTCAAGCCGGCACGGCTGCGGCGGATCGCTTTGGCTACTTTCTGAACAGCTTCTGCTTGTCCAATGACTTTTTTTGCTAAGTTTTTCTCTAAGTGCTTCATAGCTTGTTGTTCGTCCTCTTGAAGCTTGCCGACAGGGATACCTGTTTTTTCTTCAATTACTTGTTGAATATGTTCAACTGTTACGACTGGACGTTCAACTGTTTCTTCCGCGCCTTGCAGTTTTTCTTCTAATTTTGTTTCTTCATCACGCAGCTTTGCTGCCTTTTCGTAGTCTTCATGTTGTAAGGCCGCTTCTTTTTCTCTTCCAATTTGAGCAAGGCGTTCATTGATTGATTCTTTATCTTGAGTATCAATCGTTAAATTCAGTTTTGAGCCAGCCTCATCGAGCAAATCAATTGCTTTGTCAGGCAAGAAGCGGTCTTGAATATATCGATGGGACAATTTTGCGCAAGCTTCCAGCGCTTCTTTTGCAAAGGTGACTTCATGGAAGTCCTCATAGCGTTTTTGCAAGCCAGTCAAGATTTGGATCGTTGCTTCTACTGTTGGTTCACTTACTTGAACTGGCTGGAAGCGGCGTTCTAACGCAGCGTCTTTTTCAATTTGACGATACTCCTTCAGAGTAGTTGCGCCGATCAATTGCAATTCGCCGCGAGCAAGAGCGGGTTTCAAAATATTGCCGGCATCCATCGAGCCTTCAGCAGAGCCGGCACCGACGATTAAGTGGATCTCGTCAATAAATAACAAAACATTTTTACGTTGCTGCAACTCCGCAATTAATTGCTTCATTCTTTCTTCAAATTGTCCGCGAATCCCTGTGTTAGCCACAAGAGAAGCTACATCTAGCAAGTACACTTCTTTTTCTTTTAATTTAGCTGGTACATCGCCCTCTGCAATTTTGACGGCTAGGCCTTCCGCAATGGCTGTTTTCCCTGTACCTGGTTCACCGATCAATACAGGGTTATTTTTATTGCGGCGGTTCAATACTTCAATAATACGGCTGATTTCTTTATCGCGACCGATCACTGGATCAATTAAACCGCTCTTGGCCATGTTTGTTAGGTTACGTCCAAACTGGTCCAGAAAGCCGTTTCCGCCATTGCCACCCGTTTGTTGTGTCGGCATTTTTGGTGAAGGGGCTGCTTGACCATTCATCTGAGAAAAACCGAAACCTTTCATTAAATCGTCAAAGGGAAATCCTCCAAATTGTTGAAAGTTCATCGCACCATCTCCCATTTGTTGTTTATTTTTTTGATAACAGTTTGAGCATAAATAAAGTTGTTTTGTTTTTCCGTTAATATTCATACGGAATTGAACATTAGCTTGATGTTGATGACAATTTTGACACAACATGCACTTCATTCCTTTCCGTTTATTATTTTTATAAGTGAAGTAGTTTTTGACTTTGACTAACTTTGACCTTATGACTTTATTATACTCTGACCTTTTTTGACTTTCAACTATTTTGTTAAAAAATATTTTTTTCTTCTTGAAAGCTGAAGACAAGCATAAGGTGAACTAACACGTTTAAAGTGGGGGATGCTTTTGAAGTCGTGGATTGGAGCCTGCCAAATAGCGGCAGTTTACATAGGGACCATCATTGGAGCGGGGTTTGCGACTGGAAAAGAGATCGTTCAGTTTTTTTCTCAATTTGGTTTTTATGGACTGCTTGGAATCATGGTGAGCGGTGGTCTGTTTATCTTTCTGGGAGCCAAAATTATGCTGGCAGCCATTGATGTGCAGGCAAAGTCCTTTGAAGAGTTTAATGCTTATCTTTTTGGTGAGAAGCTTGGATTAGTGGCTACTTTTGTTCAATTCTTTATGCTGATTGGAGTCACAGGGGTTATGCTTTCAGGAACAGGAGCATTATTTGAGGAAAGATTCGAAATCCCGGCTAATATAGGCATCCTGTTAAGCATAGCCGCCGGTTTTTTGATTATGAAAAAGGGAATATCAGGATTGCTTGCTGTCAATGTATTCGTTGTCCCGCTTATGGTAATTTTTCATATATATGCGGCTGGAAAAGCTGTAGAGCAGCCGGACTTCTGGCAAATCATTTTTAAGGAGGGAACAGCCGATCACTCGTGGAAGCTGTGGACTTCTCCATTCAGCTACGCTGCATTTAATTTAGCCTTGGCTCAAGCTGTTCTTGTGCCGCTAGCTTTTGAGATAAAGGACAGGCAGACGATCAAAAGAGGAGCGTTTCTTGGAGGGGCAATATTAACTTGCTTAATGCTCGCAAGCCATGTGAGCTTAATTCAATTAGTCAACGTTGCCAATTATGAGATACCTATGGCACAGATTGTTGAATGGCTCATTCCAGCGTTTCATTTTGTTTATGCCTTTCTTATTTACGGAGAGATTTTTACATCTGTAATCGGAAATGTGTATGGATTGAAACAGCAGTTACAGGTCCATCTTTCATGGCCGCCGGCTATTCTATTAGTTATCATATTTTCTGCTGGCTTTTTGCTTAGTCAAATTTCATATGGTGCATTGCTTGGGTTTTTATATCCATTATTTGGGTTCATCAGTTTAGTTTTTCTTGTATTGCTCTGGAAGAAATAAAACGGACTGTTACAGTCCGTTTTATCACAGAAAGCAGCTGTTTTCTTTATTGCCTGCTGATGTGGCTATTTATTATAAAAGCGGAAACAGCACAATTAATAGCACATCAAACACAAGATGAGAGATGATAAGCATTGGAATGCTGCGTTTCCACACATACAAAGACCCCCAGAACAAGCCAGCAACAAAGGCTGCCAGAACCCAAATGAATTTATCTGAGTAGAGGAAAATGGAAGCATACAGCATGGAAGCGGCAATGATTGCTGTCAAATCATTGAAATAGACTGAAAGGCGTTTTTGAATAAATCCGCGCCAAAACAGCTCTTCACCGGGAATAAAAACTAGTATTAATACAATATAATGCCAGGAGAACTGGGGAGAGTACCACTTGTACATACTGGCTACTTGTTTTTCCCATGAAAAAGGAAGGACCGGCAGAAGGAGATGCCCCACAAAGAAGAGAGCATATAACAGCAGTCCGGATAAAACACCATATTTTAAATAACTGCGTGTCTTTTGCTTATCATCTATCTTTTCGCTAATAATGGCAAAGCTAATGAAGAAAAGATTTGCAGCTGTATATAAATACCAAAATATATCACGATCTGAGAATGTCATGTAGAGCAGCACATGCGCAAGAATGATACTCAAAAGTAGCCGCCAATCCTTAATAAGTGCCATCTTTCTGAACTCCTTTCTTTTCATACAGCACTTATTTTAACAAAAGGATGTAAAAAATAGAATGAAAATCCCTTGAAATGAAGAAAAGAGGAAGATTGATAGGGGCGGATGGAGCCCAAAAGAGAATAGCTGTACAATCAGGGCCTAGAAGATTGACAATGTGTAAGAAAAATGCAGGACGCTTAAAAAAGCAGCCGTATACTTATATACGGCTGCTTTTTTAAGCGTTTACAGAAGATTGGATAATTGTATAGTTTTTATGGTTGACCACTGTCTTTTCTTCCATTTCTAATTCTCTGAAGTTCTCCATAATCGTTAGATCAACGATCACTGAGTTTTCATTTACTTTTTCAACAATTCCTTGTAACCCATTTTTAAATTTAATCACATTCCCCACTTCTGCTTTCGTCATTTTTATCTCTCCTTCACAGATTAAATTAAAAAGCTTTCCTTGTTGTTTCTCGGTTGTATTTATATTAAGCTTTTGAAAGTAAGGCCTAACAGGAAAAGATGTCAATCATTTTTGCATTATAATAAATGGTAAAAAGAATTACTTTACAGTTTGCCTTATTTTTGTAAAAGAGTAAAGTATTTTGCCCAATAAGATGAAAAATTCAGAAAGAAGGGAAAATATGACGGCCACTGATGCAAAAAACCTGATGGATCAATTGAAAAACGGTGAAATTAATGAGTGTCACGTAAGCAACGAGCACTTTCTGATTTTTCAACGAGAGCTGGTAAAAAGAGAAGATTTTAAACACTTTAGGGGAGTGGCACAACGGGGGGGTTCTGTTATATATTATTATATGAAAGAGCCAAGAAGCTGATGAATCGCTTTTCATTAAATAAAAATATCAAAAAAATGTTTAAACCGAAGAAGACGGGTAATAATAAGTAACAGTACATGATAGGATTTACTCAAGCCTTTTCATTCTCATTTTTCCCCCCATTTTAATCCGGACAAATTACTGTCCGGATTTTTTTATTGTTCACACCCCCTTTTTTACGTGCATGAATCTTCTTAGAGAAAGTAGATCATTTTACATTTTTATAAGTGCACAACGTACTGCCCCCATGATTCATTTACACTTTTTCTGATTATCTTAGGAGACAACAAATGAAGGAAAATTCGAAATATACTATAATAATAGAGAGAAGAAGGGAGGCTGTTAAGATGGATGGATCTTTTCAAGGAAAAACAGCATTAGTTCTTGCCTCAAGCCAGGGGCTTGGGAAAGCCATTGCTACAAAATTGGCGGAAGAAGGGGCAAATGTTATGCTTGCCAGCAGAAACGGCGGTAAATTGGAAGAGGTAAAACGGCAGCTGCAGAGAGAGAATGTGAGCCAGGTTGATTATAGTGTTTGCGATATTACAAAACCAGAGGAAATTAAGTCATTAGTAAACAAAACGATTGAGAAATTTGGGACGATTCATATTTTAGTTAATAATGCAGGGGGACCACCAGCCGGATCATTTGTCGACATGACAGATGAGCAATGGCAACAGGCATTTGAGTTGAATTTATTATCGTACATACGGACAATACGAGAAGCGTTGCCTTACTTGAAAAAACAAGGAGGCAAGATTATTAATATTGCTTCTTCTTCAATTAAAGAGCCGATTTCCGGATTGGTTTTATCGAACACATTTCGTACAGGAATTGTAGGCCTTTCTAAAACGCTGGCAGAAGAGCTGGCTCCTTATGGAATTTTAGTTAATACAGTGGCACCAGGACGCATTGCTACAGATCGTCTGAAATATCTAGATGAGATTAATGCTGAGAAGCAAGGAATTTCCGTTGAGCAATTGGGTGAGCAGATAAAGAAAAGAATACCGCTTGGCCGGTATGGAAAACCGGAAGAGTTTGCTAATGTAGTCGCTTTCTTAGCCTCTGATGCGAACACCTACATGACAGGCAGCAGTTTCTTGGTGGATGGCGGCATGATTCGATCCATTTAACAACAAAAAAATTTCTTTTTATGGTTTAATTCGGCAGGATAGTGGGAAGTATATAACCAAGCATGATCAATTGGAGATTCTCACTCACAACCCCCTTTTCTTGGGACCTGCTGAATGGCAGGTCTTTTTTTTGTTGTATATCCGTAGAACATATATGTTTGAAATAATTATTCGTTAGTAAAAGTTGCCTGCCTAACATTAGGTAGGTGCTGGTTTTTTAATATAAAGGTGGGAAAATGATGCAGACAATGAAAATTGGGTTTATCGGTACAGGAGTAATGGGAAAAAGCATGGCGCACCATTTGCAGGAGGCAGGACACCAATTATTTCTTTATACGCGTACAAAAGAGAAGGCGGAGGAATTGCTCACTAAAGGGGCTGTATGGTGCCAAACGCCAGCTGAAGTGTCCGGTCAAACAGATGCAGTATTTACGATTGTCGGCGAGCCTCATGATGTAGAGGAAGTATATTTAGGAGCAGAGGGGATCCTGGCAGGAGGAAGGAAAGGCCAGGTGGTGATCGACATGACCACTTCGCAGCCTAGCCTTGCTCGAAAAATCTATGAACAAGCAAAAGCAAAAGGAATAGATGCTCTGGATGCACCAGTTTCGGGCGGAGATACAGGTGCAAGAAATGGAACGCTTGCTATCATGGTCGGTGGGGACAAAGCTGCATTTGAAAAAGTGTTGCCGCTCCTTCAAACGCTCGGGAGTAATATCATCTATCAAGGAGAAGCGGGAGCAGGGCAACATACAAAGATGAGCAATCAGATAGCTATTGCAACAAATATGATTGGTGTTTGCGAAGCGCTCCTCTATGCACAAAAGGCTGGACTTGATTTGGATAGCGTGTTAAAGAGCATTTCTACAGGGGCAGCAGGCAGTTGGTCTTTATCTAATCTGGCCCCGCGAATGATCCGGGGAGACTTTGCACCGGGTTTTTATGTAAAGCACTTCATAAAGGATATGAGAATAGCGATCGAAGAATCAGAAAAAATGGGATTGGAGCTGCCGGGCCTATCGCTGGCTAAAAAGATGTATGAAGAGCTGGCTTCAAGAGGGGAGGAAGCCAGCGGAACACAAGCACTGTTTAAATATTGGGGATAGGTGGAAAAAGTGCTCGGAGGCGGCTTGACCGGCCGGCTCCAAGCGCTTTTAATTTTTTGTTTTGTTTAAAAATGCCTCGATGCGATCAAGTCCTTTACGTAATTCTTCCATTGAGCAAGCAAAAGAAAGCCGGAAATACCCTTCACCGAACTCGGAAAAGGCGCTGCCGGGAACAACAGCTACTTTTTGTTCCATTGCCAGTTTGTAACAAAAGTCGAAAGAAGAATCTTGCACCCAATCAGGAATAGCAATAAAGAAATAAAAAGCCCCGTCTGGCTTTACAATGTCCAACCCCATATTGGAAAGCCTATCGAATACATAATCCCGCCGCTTTTTATACTCAGCTTGCATCGGTAGAGCATCATTGATGCCAGTTGTCACAGCTTCTAACGCAGCCATTTGTGAGACAGAGGAAGCACAGGATACATTGTATTGATGGACTTTCAACATATGCTTGGCGATCTCTTCAGGCGCAAATAAGAAGCCGATCCGCCAGCCTGTCATTGCATGTGACTTAGACAGCCCATTTAATACGATGGTTTGCTCTCTTAAAAAAGAAGCAATAGACACATGGGAAGCGTCAAATGTTAATTCGCTATATATTTCATCTGCGATAACAAAAATATCTTTTCCTCTTAAAAGGTCAGCGATCTCTTTTAATTCCGCTTCTGTTAAACTCACACCGGTTGGATTAGACGGATAGGGCAAAATCACTGCTTTTGTTTTATCTGTTAGGGCTCCTTTTATCAACCCTGCAGTTAATTTAAATCCACTTGCCCGTGTATCAACTGTGCGTACAGTTGCTTGGCACATCTGGATAATTGGTTCATAGCCAGGATAAACGGGACCTGGTAAAATTACTTCATCACCCGGTGACAACAGCGTGCGCAGGGTAATATCGATTGCTTGGCTAGCTCCAACGGTCACAATGACTTCTGATTCGGGAGAATACGATAAATGGTATTTACTATGTACATAATCGGCTGCCGCTTTTCGCAATTCAAGGAGACCAGCATTATGAGTGTAGGTTGTAAAGTTATCAGCGATTGCTTCTTTGCCCGCTACTTTTACGTGTTCTGGCGTAAGGAAGTCAGGCTGGCCAATTGTAAGAGAGACCATGTCATCAACACCGCCGACCAGATTAAAGAACTTGCGGATTCCAGAAATCTGAATGTTTTTTACTTGTTTATTAATAAGGTGTTCCAATGAGGTTTCCGCCTTTCTGTATGGATATAATATATTGTAGCATTGAACGAGACAGACACCAGTGAAAATGAAGAAAACAATGGAGAAAAATATGATTAAAATTTGTATCTTAAAAACAGACGGTCAACTTGTCTTTGATTCCTCTCTAGAAGAGGTGAAAGCGCAAGATACAGTTTGGTATTGGGTAGACTTCTTCAATCCAGATGAAGAGGAAGCAAAAGTGCTAAAACGTTTTTTTCGTTTTCACCCTCTGGCGGTAGAGGATTGCCTTGACAATCAAAGTGGCCGGCCTAAATTAGACTTTTATAAGGATTACGCTTTTTTTCTTATCCATGCTCTTGATCAGCAAACGCTTGAGGGAAAAGAAACTGGCGTGTTCATGAATAAAGAAATGATGGTAACTGTTCATTTGCAGCCTATAGCCGAAATAAATGAAGTGTGGAAAAGTCTGTTGGAAAATGAGAGACTGCAACAGGGCCCAGTCGCTATTTTGCATAGATTGATTGACCGATTCGTGGATGAGTACTTTCCGCTGATTTATCATGTGGAGGATGCCTTAAACAGCATAGATGAAGAGCTGGATACCAATCCAGGGAATAATTTAATTGACCAATTATTTGATATCCGACATGATATGTCAAAACTGAGACGGACCATTATCCCAATGAGAGACCTTCTTTATCGGCTGCTGAACTCAACCCGGCTCGAATATATAGAGGATCGGCACATCTATTTTGGTGATATTCATGATCATTTAATGAAATTGGTGGAGATGCTGGAGTCATACCGCGAATTTTCTTCAGACGTTCGTGACAGCTATTTGTCCGTAAACTCGGATAAAATGAATAACATTATGATGACATTGACGGTCATCACAACGATTTTTATGCCTTTAACATTTATCGCGGGGATTTATGGCATGAATTTTGATCATATGCCTGAATTACACACTTCTTACGGGTATTTTATTGTTCTTGCCGTTATGGGTGTAATTGCCGTATCTATGTTTTTTATATTTGTAAAAGCAGGATGGCTTCAGTTGCATAAAAAGAAAAAGAAGCGATTTAAATAAGGATTTGTGATTGTTCTATAGGATCTGTCTAAATATTCCCCGAAAGAAACCGACATTATTAATGATAAGATAAATTGAAATATAAGGGGATAAATGAATGAATAGCGAAAATGGAATTCTATTAAAAAGTGGAACAAACGAACTGGAAATCGTTGAATTTGAAGTGCATGGCAATAAATATGGAATCAATGTTATTAAAGTAAAGGAGATTATTCAGCCGGTAGCTGTCACTTTTATTCCACATGCCCATGAGCATATTGAAGGAATTATCCAGCTGCGCGGGGAAGTGCTGCCGCTAGTAAACATGGCAAAAGTTTTGGGATTATCTGGTCAGGAATCAGGGCAGACGGATAAGTATATTGTTACTGAATTTAACAAGCAAAAAGTCGTTTTTCATGTTCAGAATGTCACCCGAATTCACCGAATCTCGTGGGAAGACATTGAAAAGCCATCTGACATGTACCAGGGAGGCGGCAACCAAGTAATCGGCGTTATTAAAATAAATGGTGAAATGGTCTTACTGCTCGACTTCGAGAAAGTCATTGTAGACATTAACCCGCAATCTGGTATTCATGTTGGGCAAATCAAGCAACTTGATAAAAGGGAGCGTTCGGGCAAAAGACTGGTTGTAGCAGAAGATTCTCCGCTATTAAGAAAACTGATCAGTGATACACTTGCTGAAGCGGGATATGATGCTGTAGAATTTTTTGAAAATGGCAAGCTAGCTTTGTCATACTTGGAGAGTCAGGCAGATGAAGTAGCTGCCGGAAAAGGGACACAGCTTTTAATTACAGACATCGAAATGCCGCAAATGGATGGTCACCATTTAACTAAACGGGTAAAGGAACATACCCAGCTGAAAGATCTTCCAATTGTGATTTTTTCTTCGTTAATTACTGAAGACTTGCGCCACAAAGGAGACGAAGTAGGGGCTGATGCCCAAGTAAGCAAACCAGAAATCGCAGAACTCATCAAGCATATTGATCGACTCGTTCTCTAAACATATAACATAAAAAACACCAAGGTCATCACGCCCGGTGTTTTTTGTTATATTCACTATATAAAGTTCTTTGGCAGCATGCTTTTCTAATGGGGAATCACAGGCATCTTTTAGGATAGAGGCTATTCTCATCCATTCAGGGTTTCCCAAAAAAGAAAGAGTTAGTTGAAAACTCTGAATGGAGAAGCTTAGACCCTATGCTAGTAAGATTGGCCGAGCGGTTTAAATACCGGTTTATGGTATTGTTTTTTGCGGGGAACAGAGGGCTCATTTTTTTCCATAAAGCCGGTATATAATTGTAAGAGTTTCTTTGCTTCTGTTAAATTCATATAAGTTTTCGGGTTCCGCTTTTTCTTATCCAAACTACCGAAATGAGGAAGAGTCGCAAAGTCTTCTTTGCAAGGCGGAATGTGAAACGTATAGTCGCCGCATACGACAAGGACATCGGACTGCTGCTGACTATTTTTTGGATTATTGGAAAAGTGAAGGCCGGCTTTCTCCGCCCGTCCTTCCTGTATCATCTTCAAAAGTGCTTTTTTCTTTAATAAATATAAATATTTAGGGTTTATAGCTGTCTTAGCATGCCGGTTGACAGTAAAGATTGCTTTAGCGAGGTTTGAAGTAGATGGAGAATGGGCAGGAGATTCTCTATGAGTACTCAATGAAAAGACTCCTTTCAGACTAATTTTAACCCATTATAACCTTTTTTTAGTTGATTGAAAAGTATCTGAATAATTTTAATTTTGTTATATAAAAGAGGAGAAAGCGGTAGAAATAGCTTTCTCCGTTACCTTATAGACTTTAACGTAAATACGGTAATCTCCGGAATAGATAAGAAACGGAAAGGAAGCCTTGTTGTACCTAAGCCGCGATTCACATAGAGAGTTAGGGGGGGATTACCTTTTATCTTGTATAGTCCTTCTTTATAAATTTCCGCATAGGGAGGAGTGTACAACGCTCCATACCAGGGCAGCTGGATTTGCCCACCGTGGGAATGGCCGCTCAATTGCAAATGAATGCCGGCATCTGCCGCCTCATCGGCAAGGTCTGGTGCGTGGGAAAGCAGAATAAGATACTGGTCTTTTTTGACTTTCTTTGTAGTTTGACTAAAGCTAGGTTGTCCCAGCGAAGCATCGTCTATGCCAAGTAGATAAATCGTTTCATTAAGATGTCTTAATTCCACCGAGTTATTTCTTAAAAGTGTAAATCCTGATTTCTCCATAATTGACTTATACAAATCAGTTCCATATCCGCCATGATCATGATTCCCGTAAACAGCAAATTTGCCTAAAGGGGCTTTTAGTTTGCGCAAAATAGAGATGACTTCCTTTGTCTTTGATGATTGATAGTCATCCGGTCTATCCAACAGGTCACCAGTAAAGAAGATGAAGTCTGGATCGAGTGAATGAATGGTTTGGACGTGCTCCTCTAATTGTTGCAACGTATATTGGAAGCCTAGGTGAGTATCACTGAATTGTACAATCCGTTTATTATGAAAAGCTCGTGGAATTAATTCGTGGGAAATATCTAATTCAATGATTTGCAGACGTTTCGGTTCAATAAATCTAGCATAGGAATAGCCGCCTCCTGCCAGTCCGAATAGAGAGAGTAAGAATGCAAGAGATTGTTTTAAAAATGACCGGCGAGAAATTTTTTTTGCCATATAGTTTCACTCTTTCAACTGAAGTTCGACCTCTTTATAGTAGTGAAAAAAAGAGATTTAATAAATTAATTTGCATTAGGCGGTTGAACAATGTCCGTTCTTTTGTTCGCTCATTGCTTGTTCTTTCATATAGGGAGACAGTGCTATTTTACATGAAATTGGTCTGTCCCTGTTTATCACTTTACTATATTCCTTGATTGTCAGTGAAATAACTGCAAGAAAAAAGGATGAAACAGAGAATTATCACTGCCATCCTTTATGAAGTGTCCTTACATTCCGTGCTTTTCTAACAAATTCGTTAATTTTTCAAGGTCAAAGCCAGTCACTGCTTCGTCGTGAACGACTACCGTAGGGGTGGAGGAAGCATTCCATCTAATTTCCCACTCCTGCCTTGCCAGGTGGTCCTCAGAAATATTTTTCTCCTCATAGCCCACTCCGCGATCCTTTAGAAATAGTTTGATTATTTGACATGGCGGACAGTCAGGCTGGGTATATAAAATAATGGGCTTCATTCAGTTTCTCCTTTATTTCTTTTGAATACAATATTAAAAATAAAATAGTTGGATATAAAATAGATGTATGGTATATTTCTTTTGCCTATTTATTTTATATCAAACAGATACGGGACAGTCAAAACCAAAATAAATATCGAATAGTACAAGGTGAAAGGGGCCGATCAATTTTATGTCACAATTAACAGGCATTATTCAACGATTAAAATCATTGCAAGAGGGCGGAGAAAACGGAGAGGTGCAACAGCGTTTGTTCGAGGTAAACGGCAAGACGCTTTGCCAGGTTAAGTTTTTCCCGGGAAAAGATACATTTGAACTGGAAGTATATGATAAAGACGGAAAGGGCAATAAGTATCCTTTTGATGACATTGACATGACTGCTATTGAAATTTTTGAACTTCTCCAGGAAGAAAAACAGCAGTAATAGTCATACTCTAGCCCTGCTTACATTTAAGCGGGGCTTTTGGCAATCATGGAAATGTATGGGGAGAATTTGCTATAATTAAAGAAAGCGCCTTGAACGAATGGGAGTGCCATCAGCATGACCATAAAAAAGACATCTCTCAGAAAAGTGTAAAGGGGTAGTAATCAGATGATTTCTTTTGAAAGTAAAGATGTCCTTCATACGAACATTATGGATTATATTATTCCTGCCGAAAAAGTTGCCCATGTACAACCTGGGAATAATTTAGAGCATGCTTTGTTGATCTTAACAAAAAGCGGATATACAGCTATTCCAGTACTAGATGCTAAATATAGGCTTCAAGGGCTAATTAGCTCACCGATGATTACCGAAGCGATCCTCGGGTTGGAGAGAATTGAGTTTGAGAAGCTGGAACATATGAGAGTGGAGGAAGTGATGGCGACAGATAAGCCATGGCTTACTATTCATGATCATTTTCGAAAAGCGCTTGGACTATTAATCAATCACCCTTTTTTATGTGTAACCAATGAGGAAGGGGAATTTCAAGGCATATTGACCAGAAGAGTGATTCTCAAGCAGTTGAATTACCATGTGGATCAGCTTAAATAAATAAAACTTTATTTCTGACCGGATTCCCTTCAGGCAGAGAAGCATGAGAAATGCGAAAGCTTCTCTGCTTTTTCTCGTGAAGGCCCGGTTTTTTTGTAGGTCTGTAAGGAGGATAGGGAAGTTGGATAATGTACTACGTAAAGAAAGAAAATTGACAAAGCGGCCCTTGGTGTTAGCGGCAGTTATACTCGCTATGTTCATGGGAGCGATTGAGGCGACAATCGTCTCTACGGCTATGCCTGATATCGTGGCGGATTTGGGTGGTTTTTCTCTCTATAGCTGGGTGTTTTCTTCCTATTTATTGATGAACGCAGCTACCGTGCTTATTTACGGGAAGCTGTCTGATATTTTTGGGCGCAAGCCGGTACTGATTATCGGTATTTTAATTTTTCTTATAGGCTCTTTTTTATGCGGCTTGGCCGATTCAATGGGACAGCTTATTTTCTTTCGTCTTGTTCAAGGAATTGGAGCCGGGGCTGTCATGCCAATTGCCACAACGATTGTTGGCGACATTTATACGAAAGAAGAGCGTGCGAAGGTGCAAGGATATCTTTCTAGTGTATGGGGAATTTCGGCAGTGACCGGTCCTGCACTTGGCGGGCTGCTCGTGGAATTTATCAGCTGGCGCTTTGTATTTTGGATTAACCTACCGTTAGGTGTATTGGCGATTGCCGGTTTATGGCTATTTTTACATGAAAACATGGAAAAGAAAAAGCCGGAAATTGATTACGCTGGTACTTTCGTATTTTTAATTTCAATTTCTAGCCTCATGTTTTTATTAGTAGAAGGCGGCTCCAAGTTTCCTTGGGTTTCAGGAAAGAGCGTTCTATTGTTTGCTATTTCAGCGCTAGCTTTTATCCTATTTATTTGGGTGGAAAGACGAGCTTCCTCCCCGATGATGCCTTTCAACCTATGGAAGGTCCGTTCAATATTAATCGCTAATATTGTCTCCTTAACGACCGGTGTGATGCTTATCGGCATTTCTAGTTTTCTGCCTACCTATGTGCAGGGAGTTATGGGGGAGAGTGCCACAGTAGCTGGCTTTACGTTGACGGCGATGTCTATTGGGTGGCCGATTGCTTCAACGCTCTCAGGGAAGATGCTTTTGACTATCGGTTATCGCCAAACAACAATTATTGGTGGCTTGTCCCTTATTTTAGGCAGCGTCTTGTTTATCTTCATGAATGCAGAAAGCGGCCCTTGGTGGGCGGCTGTTTCTTCCTTCTTTGTTGGGGTAGGGATGGGACTTACATCAACTGCTTTCATTGTCTCCATTCAAAACTCCGTAGAGTGGGATCAGCGTGGGGCAGCCACTGCTGCCAATATGTTTATGAGGAACTTAGGAAATACTGTAGGGGCTGCCTTGCTCGGTGGTGTTTTAAACAGTCGGCTGCAATCATTCTTGCACAATCAGCCGGATGAAGAGATGAGGTCCCTTTCCGTTGATTCTATTAATGAACTGCTGGGCGGCAAGGAAAGCCAGCTTTCAGATAAAATGTTCCACATGCTTCAAGAAGGATTGGCGGGTTCGTTGCATGCTGTTTATGTAGTGGTATGTATCTTTGCTGTATTTTCTTTTCTCTTCCTATTATTGTTAAAAAAGGGTGAATGATTCGTTCGTTCGTTGTTCGGAGGGAGACAATATGCTATTTTCGGAATTTCAATTATTAAAGGTTTTAGCAGAGGAAATGAATATGAGAAAGGCAGCGCAACGGCTTTTTGTTTCACAGCCGGCGCTGTCCCAGCGGCTGCAAACGATTGAAAAAGAGTGGGGAGTGAAAATTTTTAATCGCTCGACGAAAGGTTTGTCTCTAACGCCGGCTGGAGAAATCATTGTTCAATTTGCTGCAGAAGTCGTAGAAAAAAGGGAGAAAGTGCTTGAAAATATTCACGCATTAGAATCGGAAGTCCACGGTACATTAAAGATTGCCTGTGCGTCCATTGTTGGTCAAAAGTGGCTGCCAAAGGTATTAAAACGCTTCGTAAAAAAATATCCCCATGCCAAAATTTCTTTAATGACAGGCTGGAGCAGTGAAATCTCCAAAGCTCTTTATGAAGGGGAAGTACATATTGGCATTATCAGAGGAACGCCCGAGTGGAAAGGGCGAAAAATTCATCTATTTGAGGATAGCCTGTTCTTAGTAGATAAAGAAATCCGTAATGTAGAGGAGATATTAACCTCGGATAAGCCTTTTATTCAATTTAAAAGCGATTCCACCTATTACCAAGAAATTCAAGAATGGTGGCATCGTCAGTTTCAAATGGCGCCGAAGCAATCGATCATTGTTGACCAGATAGAAACGTGCAAGCAGATGGCGTTTAATGGAATTGGCTATGCGATTTTACCGGCAATTACGTTGGATGAAGCTGAAGGAGATGTATATAAACTGCCTTTGCTTGATGAAGAACAGCGGCCTCTTCGCCGAGACACATGGCTTCTCGGGTATGATGCGGCTTTTGAATTAAAGCAGGTACAAGCATTTATTGAGATCGTGGAAGAGTGCAAATGAAGGGACAGCGTGTAAAAATATTCTTGTGAAATGTTCTTTACTCTGATAAATTAAGAAGAAATGCGAAGCAAAATTTTAAAATTTTTCGCAGTACATATGATTAGTAGGAGGAATACATAGCATGAAAATGATGGATGCACATGAAATTATTTCTTTTATCAGCAATAGCACAAAATCAACGCCAGTAAAAGTATATGTAAAAGGTGAACTCGAAGGCATTAACTTTGGTTCTTCTTCCAAAACATTTATCGAAGGCCGTTCAGGTGTAGTATTCGGTGAGTGGTCAGAAATTTCTGAAGCCATTCAACAAAATGAAGGCAAAATCGAAGAGTATGTAGTAGAGAATGACCGCCGCAACTCAGCGATTCCTTTGCTCGATTTAAAAGGGATCAAAGCGCGTATTGAGCCGGGAGCAATCATTCGCGATCAAGTAGAAATTGGTGACAATGTCGTAATTATGATGGGCGCTTCTATTAACATCGGCTCAGTTATTGGTGAAGGTACGATGATTGATATGAATGCGGTGCTTGGCGGACGTGCTACTGTTGGGAAAAACTGTCATGTAGGCGCTGGGGCAGTGCTGGCAGGAGTTATTGAGCCGCCTTCTGCACAACCGGTTGTTCTGGAAGACGATGTGTTAATCGGTGCAAATGCAGTAGTATTAGAAGGTGTAAGAATCGGACAAGGATCTGTTGTTGCGGCAGGAGCAATCGTTACAGAAGATATTCCGCCGTTTTCAGTAGCAGTCGGGGCACCGGCAAAAGTCATTAAACAAATTGACGATAAAACAAAGTCAAAAACAGAAATCATGCAGGAATTACGCAAACTGTAAGCAGCATGTAGGAGAAATTCAAGAGAAGCACGGGCTGCAGCCCGTGCTTCTTTATTAAAGAAAGTGAGTGAAGAAAGTGGGAAGCAGTCCGTTTATAAGTATCCGAAGAGACCTCCATCAAATTCCTGAGTTAGGGTTTAATGAGTATAAGACACAAAGCTATATCCTTCAGTATCTGAACTCTCTTCCACAAGAGCGATTAGAAGTTAAGACATGGAAAACTGGCATCCTTGTTAAAATCAAAGGCAAAACAAGCCACCGGATAATTGGTTACCGAGCGGATATGGATGGCCTGCCGATTGAAGAGCAGACAGGCCTCTCATTTCGCTCCTCACATCCGGGGATGATGCATGCTTGCGGTCATGATGTGCATATGAGCATTGCTTTAGGGGTACTTACTTATTTTGTTCATAATGAAATTGACCCTGATCTGCTGTTTGTGTTCCAGCCGGCTGAAGAAGGACCCGGAGGAGCAGAGCCGATGATAAAAAGTGAAGAGATGAAAGCGTGGATGCCAGATGAAATATATGCCTTGCATATTGCTCCTGAATACCCGGCAGGGACAATCGCGACGAAAGAGGGCTTATTATTCGCAAACACTTCTGAGTTATTTATCGATTTAACTGGAAAAGGAGGACATGCGGCGTTTCCACATGAGACAAAGGATATGGTCGTTGCAGCGGCCCATTTAATTACCCAGCTGCAAACGGTTGTGTCGAGGAATGTGAATCCACTCGACAGTGCAGTAGTTACAGTCGGAAAGCTGACTGGCGGAACCGTTCAAAACGTGATTGCGGAAACCGCACGCATCGAAGGAACAATTCGCACTTTGTCCGCGGAGTCAATGCTCAAAGTAAAAAAACGGATCGAAGCTCTTGTAAAGGGGATCGAAATGGGCTTTGAATGCACAGCTACCATCGATTATGGCAGTAACTATTATCAAGTAAATAATGACTCTCATGTCTCCGAACGTTTTATTTCCTTCATGGAACGCCAGAAGGACATTGAACTCGTTATTTGCACAGAGGCGATGACAGGCGAGGATTTCGGCTATATGCTGAAAGAGATTCCGGGATTAATGTTTTGGCTTGGGGTAGGCTCTGAACACGGACTTCATCACGCAAAGCTGAATCCGAATGAAAAAGCGATTACAGTTGGAATTGATGCGCTTACGAATTATTTTAAAACGCTTACTTAACAGCCGCTCCATTCTCCCTACTCTTGTCGATAAGGCCTCCAGGATAGCTGTAGAGGGGTTATTATTTGGTTGTAAGGAAAGAACATGATACACTGGATATAAATGATAGCGTTAAAAAAAGCGTGGCAGGGAACAACAATAGAGGGTGTTTTTTTAGAAAGCCTGCAGAATTTTTTGTATTAATTTCTTTTTTAAAATTATTATAAACAGTTGTTGACGCCGATATTTGCATCTATTATAATAACTGTGATAAGGAAAGTAATTGAGAATAATCTTTTACTTTCTCATTTATAATTGAATTCTATTTTGGAGGGATTTTAGAAATGGCAGAACGCATGGTAGGAAAACAAGCTCCACGTTTCGAAATGGACGCAGTATTGGCTAATAAGGAGTTTGGAAAAGTAAGTCTTGAAGAAAACATGAAAAATGACAAGTGGACAGTATTATTCTTCTACCCAATGGACTTTACTTTCGTATGTCCAACAGAAATCACTGCTGTATCTGACCGCTATGATGAGTTCGAAGATTTGGATGCAGAAGTAATTGGTGTTTCTACTGATACAATTCATACTCACTTAGCATGGATTAATACAGACCGTAAAGACAATGGTCTTGGCGATCTGAAATATCCACTTGCTGCTGATACAAACCACACAGTATCCCGTGAATATGGCGTATTAATTGAAGAAGAAGGCGTAGCACTTCGCGGGTTATTCATCATCAATCCAGAAGGCGAACTTCAATACCAAGTAGTAAACCACAATAACATCGGCCGCGATGTAGATGAAACTCTTCGTGTGCTTCAAGCGCTTCAAACAGGCGGACTCTGCCCTGCAAACTGGAAGCCAGGTCAAAAAACTCTGTAAGATCTTTTACAGAGAAATAACTGAGCGTAACAAACAAAAAGGCCTAACTTATTCGTTAGGTCTTTTTTAGAAATAAGAGGGAGGCTATTTAAATGAAATTAAGAGAACCAATGCCGGAATTAAACGGTGCAACTGCCTGGTTGAATGGCGAAGTGACAAAAGATGAATTGGTTGGTGAAAAACCAACACTTATCCACTTTTGGTCTATCAGTTGTCATCTATGTAAAGAAGCAATGCCAAAAGTAAATGAATTCCGCGATGAATACAGCGACAAACTGAATGTCGTAGCTGTACATATGCCCCGCTCTGAAGATGATCTTAACCTTGAAGAAATTAAATCTGTAGCAGAAGAGCATGGAATTACACAGCCGATTTTTGTAGACAGTGAGCATAAATTAACAGAAGCATTTGAAAACCAATATGTTCCTGCTTATTATGTGTTTGATAAAGACGGCAATCTCCGCCATTTCCAAGCCGGAGGAAGCGGCATGAAAATGCTAGAAAAGCGTGTGAATCGCGTATTAGATGAAACAGAGAAAAATGCACAATAAAAAACGAACCAGCTGATGAGCTGGTTTTTATTTATATAAATTTGTGAAAAAAATCACAAAATCTTTGGTAAGATTCCTTCATTTTCTTGTGCCCGGTGTTTAGAATGAAAAGAAGAGGTAAAATAAATTCAATAGTGTAAAAATAAGGAGGTCTCTTAATGGAACTGGATAGTGTCATGCTCAGCCGGATGCTGACCTCAATGACATTAGCATTTCATATTATTTTTGCCACAATTGGTGTAGGGGTTCCTGTAATGATTGCTATTGCCGAATTTATTGGAATTAAAAGAAATGACCCCTATTATCTACTGTTGGCAAGACGTTGGGCTCGGGGATTTACCATTACAGTGGCTGTTGGTGTTGTAACAGGAACAGCGATTGGATTACAATTGTCGCTTCTTTGGCCGAGTTTTATGGAGGTAGCCGGGCAAGTGATTGCGCTGCCTTTATTTATGGAGACATTTGCCTTTTTCTTTGAAGCTATCTTCTTAGGGATTTACTTATACACATGGGATCGATTCAAAAACAGAATGACACATTGGGTATTAACCATTCCAGTTATGATTGGATCTTCCGCTTCAGCTTTGTTTATTACCACCGTTAATGCATTTATGAACACACCTCAGGGATTTGAACTTAAGGATGGAAAAGCCGTTAATATTGATCCGATCGCTGCCATGTTAAACCCGGCTACTCCTTCCAAGGTCTTCCATGTATTAACGACTTCTTATATGACGGCTGCTGCTGTGCTGGCAGCTATCGCGGCTGTTGCGATTATTAAAGGGAAAAGAGGACAGTATGAGAGAAAGGCTTTACGTTTAACACTTATTTGTACATTTATCTTTTCTATACTTACAGCGCTTGCTGGAGATGTATCGGCGAAATTCTTAGCTGAAGAGCAACCTGAGAAACTGGCGGCTGCAGAATGGCACTTTGAGACAGAGAGAGGCGCCGATCTTATTTTGTTTGGCACACTCGATGAAAACAACGAAATAAAGAATGAGATTCGCCTTCCAGGGTTTTTAAGCTTTTTAGCCGGCAGCTCATTTGACACGAAAGTAATCGGATTGAATGAGTTTCCAGAAGATGAACGTCCGCCGTTATGGGTGCACTATATGTTTGACCTTATGGTTTCAATCGGCTTTTTTGTCCTGGGGGTTTCTGGCGTATATATTTTGATGGATAGAATTAAACGGTTTAATGAACTGAATAAACCGCTGTTATGGTTGGTTACAGCCGGTGGGCCACTCTCTATGCTGGCAATTGAATTTGGCTGGATTTACGCGGAGGTAGGGCGCCAGCCATGGATATTAAACGGATATATGAAGGTGTCAGAAGCTGCGACGACAGGCGATGGGGTGGGGCTCACGTTTATCCTATTTGCTCTTCTTTATTTGGTGCTCGGAGTTATTTGTGTCTTTGTGTTAATTCGTATGTTTAAACATACACCGGCAGAAGCCGAGTTGGAACAGCGTTTCCCAAACCTTTGATCAGTTAGAGGAGGATGAGAGCCATGAATTTAGAACTTCTTGGTATTACTGTTCTATGGACATTTTTATACGGTTATTTGATCGTTGCGTCCATCGATTTCGGTGCCGGCTTTTTCGCTTATTATGGAAAAATAACGAAAAAAGATCACTTGATTAATGATTTAATTTCTAGATACTTATCGCCCGTATGGGAGGTAACGAATGTCTTTTTTGTCTTTTTCTTTGTCGGGATCGTAGGTTTTTTCCCAAGCACGGCTTATTATTTTGGAACAGCCTTGCTGATCCCCGGCAGCATAGCGATTATTTTGTTAGCAATCCGTGGATCGTTTTATGCATTCAATAATTATGGCTCCAGGAGCAGTACGGCTTATTTATTCTTATACGGAGCGACAGGGCTGTTAATTCCTGCCTCACTCTCAACGGCTTTAACCATTTCTGAAGGGGGCTTTTTAAAAGTAGAAGGGGATAAGGTTACTTTTTTGGCAAAAGAATTGTTTGCAAGTCCCTATTCCTGGAGTGTAGTAATCTTGTCTATCGTTTCTGTTTTATTCATTAGTGCTGCCTTTTTAACTTATTATGCAGACCGGGCAGATGATAGAGGGGCACGGACGATCTTGCGTAAATTTGCCTTGCTGTGGAGCCCGCCGACAATTGTGGCCAGCTTCCTTGTGTTTGTTTCGCTGCGGGAACATAACCCTGAACATTTTCATAAGGCAGTGAGTGAGTACTGGTGGATGTTTGCGTTATCGCTGCTTTGCTTTATCATTGCCTCTTGTCTGATCTATATAAGGAGAAATTTCGGCACGGCGTTTATTTTAGTTATGCTGCAATTCTTTTTTGCTTTCTTTGGTTATGGAGCATCCCATTTACCATATATTTTGTATCCGCACGTTGTCCTGCATGAAAGTGTAACGAATGAAACAATGGCTGTTGCGCTGGTTATTGTTTTTGTGCTAGGGCTGCTGCTGTTAATTCCCTCTCTCTATTTGTTAATGAAGCTATTCCTATTCGATGCGGAGTATGTAAAGGGGAAAAAACAATAAGTACACTATCGTATCGCTCTATCTTCTGTGATAGAATGGTCAGGTAATGAAACTTCGATGAACTAGTGGGGGAATTCATGTGAAAAAAGAGTTTGTGGTAATAGGCCTTGGTCGCTTTGGCGGCAGCATTTGTCGGGCGCTTTCAGAACAAGGAATGGAAGTGATGGCGATCGATGTTGACGAGGACCGCGTCAATGAATTTGCTGCTATTGCCTCACACGCTGTTGTAGCGGATACAACGGATGAGTCGGTGTTGAAAAGTCTTGGCATTCGCAATTTTGATCATGTCATTGTAGCGATTGGTGATGACATTCAGTCGAGCATTTTAACGACGTTAATGTTAAAGGAAATTGGCGTCAAGAAAGTGACAGCAAAAGCGCAAAATGACTATCATGAAAAAGTGCTTAGAAAAATCGGAGCGGATCATGTTGTTCATCCGGAGAGGGACATGGGCCGGAGAATCGCCCATAATATGATTTCTAATAATGTGCTTGATTACTTGGAATTATCTGATGAGCATTCCATCATGGAGATCGTGGCAAATAAGGTCTTGTCAGGAAATTCATTGATTGATTTAGATATCCGAGCAAGATATGGCATCAACATTGTGGCTATTAAAAGAGGAAGAGAAATCCTCGTTTCCCCCCAGGCTGACGAGAAGATAGCGGAAGGGGACATCCTGATTGTCATTGGCGCTGATTCCGATATTAATCGTTTTGAGCAGAAAGTAATGAACGCGTAACCACTACAAACATAAAAACATAAAAGAGTAAATCAAACAAAAAGATGCAGCCAATAGCTGCATCTTTTTGTTTGATAAGAAAAAGTAAAAGGACTGGCTCCGGCGCATTCGTTTCGAGCCAGTCCTATAAGCGGGCTTTATTTCATTATACTTCCATGATAATTGGAAGTATCATCGGACGCCGTTTTGTTTTCTCATAGAGGAAAGGAGCGAGCGTATCGATAATTTCATTTTTGATCTCAGACCATTGAGTGGTTTTCTGGTTGAGCATGCGGTGAATGTGTTTGTTTAACATGCTTTGTGCTTCATAAATCAAATCACCTGATTCACGCATATAGACGAATCCGCGCGAAATAATGTCGGGGCCTGCTTCTACCTTGTACGTTTCCATATTGATACTAACCACGACAATAACGAGCCCTTCTTCAGAGAGGATGCGGCGGTCGCGCAACACGATGTTGCCAATGTCCCCAATTCCACTTCCGTCAATATAAACAGAGCCTGAAGGGATTTTTCCAGCAAGCTGGGCAGAATCTTTGCTAAGGGCAAGGACTTCCCCGTTATCCATGATAAAGCAATGATCTTCAGGAACCCCGCAGTCAACAGCTAGCTGAGCATGCATTTTCTGCATCCGGTACTCCCCATGAATCGGCATAAAGAATTTAGGTTTAATCAGGCGCAGCATCAGTTTCTGCTCTTCTTGGCTGCCGTGACCAGATGTGTGAATATTGCTTAATGAACCGTGAATAACTTCCGCTCCTGCACGGAAGAGAGCATTGATGGTCCGATTCACGCTGATCGTGTTGCCAGGAATAGGTGACGAGGAAAAAACAACTGTATCGCCTGGCTGAATTTGAATTTGGCGATGGGTGCCGTTAGCGATTCTGGATAGAGCAGCCATTGGCTCTCCCTGGCTGCCGGTACAGAGGATCGTTACCTTATCAGCCGGCAGGCGGTTAAGTTGCTGATTATCGACAAAAGTGTCTTTTGGACAACGAATATAGCCTAAGTCCTGGCCGATGTTAATTGCTGCTTCCATGCTTCTGCCAAATACAGCTACTTTTCGGCCGTTTTCTACAGCTGCCTCTACGACCTGCTGTAGACGGTGGATATTGGAAGCAAATGTAGCAAAAATAATGCGTCCCTCTACTTTTCTGAAAATGTCCTGAATGCTTTCACCGACCCGGCGTTCAGACATGGTGAAATTTGGAACTTCACTATTTGTACTGTCGGATAAGAGGCAAAGCACACCTTCTTTGCCGATCTCAGCCATTTTAGTTAAGTTAGCCGGTTCACCGACTGGTGTAAAATCAAACTTAAAATCACCTGTGTGTACAATGTTACCTGGAGGAGTCTTGACTACAATACCATAGGAATCCGGAATACTGTGAGTTGTACGGAAGAAAGTCACAGACGTTTTTCTGAACTTAATCACATCATCTTCATGGATTTCATGCATTCTCGTTTGGCGCAGCAATCCATGTTCTTCCAGCTTGTTTTTGATTAAGCCAAGGGCTAGCTTGCCGCCATAGATCGGTACATTTACTTGGCGAAGCAAATAGGGAATGCCGCCGATATGGTCTTCGTGTCCGTGGGTAATAAACAACCCTTTAATTTTATCGGCATTTTTCTCTAAATATGTGTAATCGGGAATGACGTAATCAATACCCAGTAACTCATCTTCCGGGAATTTAATTCCAGCATCAATCAAGATAATCTCATCTTGAAATTGTACCGCATAGGTGTTTTTTCCGATTTCACCCAAACCGCCAAGGGCAAAAACAGCTGTTTGATCATTTTTAACGGCTTTCATAAATTAAAGCTTCTCCAATCGGTAATTTGGCGATTGTTGTTCATAAGCTAAGTATGGTCCTTCAATCGCTTGGATGTATTCAATATTATAAGGGCGGTTTTTTAGTGACTGACGTACTTCCCGTTCCGAAGCCGCTTCTGTATAGAGGGATTTTGTATTTTCACGTATAGTCACTTCATTTCTGTTTTCTTGATAGTACACTTTAAAGATCATTTGTTTCTCTCCTTGTCCGATTAATATATCAAAACTGCACACCTGAAAAGCTTCAGGGACAGCTCCTCTCGTGTTATCATGACTGCCTTTGGCAATCAGTCCGCTTTTCGCTTTTCTTTATTATAAAGAATGTTTAATTTTTTTTCATGTTTTTCATATCTTTGCTTTTGTTTAAATAGAAATAGATGAAATTTTTGTATTTATACACAAAGACAGCCCTTCATAAAGGAAGGGCTACACCATTCTTTATTATGCGATTGATTTTCTTCTGAGCATGTCTCTCCACTGTTTGGCAAGCTTCTTCTTTAGCTTCTTTAACATAGTGGATCACTCCTTAGGTTTATTTTAACATAAGTTGATTTAAATAAAAAGAAAAATGGAAAGATACTGCCCGTCACCTGTTAGTTAGTATGGATAAAGCTATGTCTAATTAGGCGTGGTAAAAAACGCCAAAGGGCATGGTTCGTTGACTTTAACAGGGAGTTAAGGTAGCTTTGAGAGGGAAAAGATGTGAAAAGGAAAAGGGGCTGTTTGTGTGACGAAATTAGTATTTTTTGATATAGATGGAACCTTGCTGGATCATAATAAACAGTTGCCAGCAAAAACAAAAGAAGCGTTACAATTACTCAGAGATAAAGGCGTGTACACAGCGATCGCCACAGGACGGGCGCCGTTTATGTTCGCCGATTTGCGGAAAGAGCTCGATATTCATTCATTTGTCAGCTTTAACGGCCAATATGTAGTGTTTGAAGATGAGGTGATTTATATTAATCCTCTGGCGACTGACTCACTGGACAGGCTAAATAAGTATGCGAGTGAGCGAGGGCATTCACTTGTTTATATGAATGAAAAAATGATGAAGGCCAGTCGCTCCCATGATGCGTATGTGGAGGAAAGCCTCGCTAGCTTAAAATTTCCTTATCCAGAAATCCATTCTGATTTTTATAAAGGCAGCGACCTATATCAAACGCTAATTTTCTGTGGGAAAGAAGAGGAGGAGAGTTACCGGGAGCAGTTCCCGGAATTTACTTTCATTCGCTGGCATCCTCATTCTCTTGATATCCTGCCGGCAGGAGGATCGAAGGCCGAAGGGATCAAAAAAATGATGGAACGGTTAAACTTTAAGATAGAGGATGTCTATGCTTTTGGTGACGGATTAAATGACATTGAAATGCTGAAGCTTGTTGGCACAGGGGTAGCTATGGGAAATGCGCTTCCGCCTGTAAAAGAAATTGCTGACATGGTGACAAGCGATGTAGCAGAAGACGGCATTTATCTTGCTCTAAAAAAATTAGAGCTTATATAGCAGACAGGGAAGCGGCTGTTTTGAAAAGGAGCTTTATTGTTAAATAGTCAGTCCGGCCTGAAAAAATTCAGGCCGGACTGACTATTTTTTATGGTACTTATACGGTCCGTTTCTTTAAAGGGGACGGCTTAGTTTTTTGCTGTTAAGCGGGGCAGCCCGCTTGGTTATTAGCGTTCAATGGGAGTCGATCCTTCAATAACGGAAAAAGGATTGTTTGGATCGATATGATCGTAGAACATGACACCGTTTAAATGATCAATTTCATGCTGGACCACAATAGCAGGCATTCCTTTTAAGCGTAATTTTATTTCTTTTCCATCGAGATCAACAGCTTTTACTGTTACCCGTGCATATCTGTGCACATATCCGGGCACATCTCGATCTACTGATAAACAACCTTCCCCGGAAACTAGGTAAGCCTTTTCTACAGAGTGGCTCACAATTTTTGGATTGATTAAAGCATGGCTAATTAATTCTCCATGATCATCGTTTACTTGAATAGCAATCATGCGTTTGGATAGACCAATTTGTGGAGCAGCAAGCCCAACACCAGGCCGAAGACCGAATTTTTTTGCTGTTTCCGGATCTTGGCTGTTTTGAACGTACTCCAACAGGCTTTTAGCTATTTCTTTATCTTCCTCGCTTGGCGGCAACGCTATATCAGCCGCTTTTTCTCTTAATACTGGATGTCCTTCCCGAACAATGTCTTTCATTGTAATCATAATGTGTACCTTCTTTCTGTGGGGCGATCTTTAGGGAATAGTTTATCAAAAAAACAGCAGATTGTTAACGAAACAGCTGGATGTTTCGGCAGAAGAAAAAAAGGATATGTAAGGAAAACAGCAAGACCGCTCTGGATACATATGAAGAAAAGTGTGAACGTGATTGAATGGGGGAGGCTGAAATGAAAAAACAGCGCATGATTTCCTATGGACTAGCTATTATTTTGTTAACAGGCTGCGGGGGATCAACCGAGAAACAGATTTCTGCTGTTTTAAAAAAAACAGCAGAGGCAGAAGAAGAGTTTGTTAAGCAGCAGCAGCCGTTAAAAGAGCTAGAGAAGAAAGAAATGAGCATTTACAAAAAAATGATGACTAGCAGCGGGAAAGAGAAAAAGCGGTGGTCAGCTCTGCAGGAAAAGGCAGAAAAGAATTTAAATGACCGTAAAGAAAAAGTTTTTGCTGAACAGGAAGCGATGAAAAAAGCAGCGGATGAATTTTCTAAATTGGATGAATTAAAGAAAAGACTGGAAGACAAACAAGTGAGAGGGGAGCTAGACGGATTAATTAAAACAATGAATGAAAGGTATAAAGCGCACCAGGATGTAGCGAAACGGTATAATGAAGTTTTGCGATTAGACAAGAAGCTCTATTATATACTCGGGAAAGAAACAACCACATTGTCAGATGTGGAGGAACAGCTTGACAAAATTAATAAAGAAAATGATAAGTTGAAAATGTCCAATGAGCGGTTTAACAAACTAACCCGTACATTTAATAAACAAAAAACTGCACTAGAGAAGTCTATAGAGAGTAAATAACTGTGACAGAATGAGAGGGGAGAAGGAAGGGAATACTGCCTGCTACTACTTCCATCCAATTATTGAAACAAGCCGGGATACGTAAATTTCCCGGTTTTTTTTCTTTTTCAAAGGGAAAGGATATACATGTATAAACGAAGGAAAAGATATCCCGCAAAAACTAATCTATAACAGTTTGGAGAAAAGGGTTTTTTTATAGTACAGATGATTTGGTGCAGTAATACAGTTTTGGCAGGGGGGATTAGGGGAAAACAACAACTTCCTTTTGAAAAAGGTAATTTTGTTTGACTTTCAGTTAAATGTTATTATAGACTTATGTCTGTAAACAAGTTGTTGTACTAGTGTACATTGGATTTCTACTAGTACAGAGCTGACCATAAATCACCCCATCTGAAACATTTGTGCGATACAGAAGATTGAAGGATGGCTTGTTGAACAAGAAAACTATGCACAATAAAAAAGAAAGGATAGGTGGCTTTCATGAGTGCTAAAAAGAAGGCACAATTCGATGCAAAAAAGACACTTGAAATGATTGAAGACCAATTTGAAATGGTCCAGGTTTTAAATGAAGAAGGGAAAATTGTTAATGAAGAGGCGATGCCTAAATTAACTGATGAGCAGTTGGAAGAATTAATGACGCGTATGGTCTACACGCGGATTCTTGATCAACGTTCTATTTCATTGAACCGTCAAGGGCGCCTTGGATTCTATGCACCGACTGCTGGACAAGAAGCATCACAAATTGCTTCTCACTTCGCTTTAGAGAAAGAGGACTGGATTTTACCAGGATATCGTGATGTTCCGCAAATCGTTTGGCACGGCCTTCCTTTATATCAAGCCTTCTTGTTCTCCCGCGGACATTACCACGGAAATCAAATGCCTGAAGGTCTTAACGTACTTGCTCCACAAATCATTATCGGAGCTCAATACATCCAAAATGCCGGTGTGGCACTTGGTTTGAAAAAACGAGGCAAAAAAGCGGTAGCGGTTACATATACAGGAGATGGCGGCTCTTCACAAGGTGACTTCTATGAAGGCATTAACTTTGCTGGTGCGTTTAATGCTCCTGCGATTTTTATTGTCCAAAATAACCAGTTTGCCATCTCAACTCCACGTGAAAAACAAACAGCGGCCAAAACAATCGCGCAAAAAGGGATTGCAGCAGGCCTTCCAAGCGTGCAAGTAGATGGAATGGATCCGTTAGCTGTTTATGCTGTTACCCATGAAGCCCGGGAGCGAGCTTTAAACGGAGAGGGACCAACTTTAATTGAAACGATTTGTTATCGTTACGGTCCTCATACGATGGCAGGGGACGATCCAACACGCTATCGTACGAATGATATGGATACTGAATGGGAGAAGAAAGATCCACTTGTTCGCTTCCGTAAATACCTGGAAGGTAAAGGCCTGTGGAATGAAGAAAAAGAAACGGCTGTAATTGAACGGGCAAAAGAGGAAATTAAAGCAGCCATTAAAAAAGCGGATGAAACACCAAAACAAAAAGTAACAGACTTAATGGCTCATATGTACGAAGAAATGCCTGCAAACTTAAAAGAACAATATGAAATTTATAAAGAGAAGGAGTCGAAGTAAGCCATGGCGCAAATGACAATGATCCAAGCTATTACGGACGCTCTGCGCACAGAACTAAAGAACGACGAAAATGTGTTGGTCTTTGGGGAAGACGTTGGAGTAAATGGAGGAGTTTTCCGAGCAACGGAAGGCCTTCAAAAAGAATTTGGTGAAGATCGTGTATTTGATACACCGCTTGCTGAATCAGGGATCGGCGGTCTTGCTGTTGGACTTGCTCTTGAAGGATTCCGTCCAGTACCTGAAATCCAATTTTTTGGTTTTGTCTATGAAGTAATGGATTCTATCAGCGGTCAGTTAGCCCGCCTTCGTTACCGTTCAGGCGGCAGCTATTCTGCTCCAGTTACGATCCGTTCTCCGTTTGGTGGTGGCGTGTATACACCAGAGCTTCATGCGGACAGCTTAGAAGGACTTGTTGCTCAACAACCAGGTTTAAAAGTTGTAATTCCGTCCTCACCTTACGATGCAAAAGGACTCTTGATTTCTGCGATCCGCGACAACGATCCGGTTATTTTCCTTGAGCACATGAAATTATATCGTTCTTTCCGCCAAGAAGTGCCGGAAGAAGAGTATACGATTCCTCTTGGAAAAGCGGAAGTGAAACGTGAAGGAACAGACCTTTCGATCATTACTTATGGAGCAATGGTTCATGAATCAATCAAAGCGGCGGAAGAGCTGGAAAAAGAAGGACATTCTGTAGAGGTGATTGATCTTCGTACTATTCAACCATTGGATATTGATACGATTGTAGCCTCTGTTGAGAAAACAGGACGTGCCATCGTTGTTCAGGAAGCTCAAAAACAAGCAGGAATTGCAGCTAATGTGGTAGCGGAGATCAATGAGCGCGCTATTTTAAGCTTGGATGCACCAGTGCTACGTGTAGCTGCTCCGGACACAGTTTATCCATTTTCACAAGCAGAGCCAGTCTGGCTTCCAAACTTTAAGGACGTTATTGAAACAGCGAAGAAAGTACTCGATTTTTAATAATCGGTATCGCACAGGGCAGATGATCTCAGGTCTCTTTGAGGCAGGTCTGAGATCTCTCCTAATGTAACGATTGTTGAGAGGATTAACTTAATTAGGAGGGTGAAGACTTTGGCATTTGAATTTAGATTACCTGATATCGGTGAAGGTATTCACGAAGGCGAAATTGTAAAATGGTTCGTAAAAGCGGGCGACAAAATTGAAGAGGATGACATCCTCTGTGAAGTGCAAAATGATAAAGCCGTCGTTGAAATTCCTTCTCCTGTTACAGGAACAGTAGAAGAGGTTTTAGTCAGTGAAGGAACAGTAGCGGTTGTTGGGGACGTTCTTGTCAGAATTGATGCTCCAGGCTATGAGGATTTGCAGTTTAAAGGGCACGGAGACGGAGAAGAAAAGACCGAAGCTCAAGTGCAATCGACAGCTGAAGCAGGCCAGGATGTAAAGAAGGAAGAAGTGCCTGTGCAAAAAGAAGAAGAGGCTACTGGAGCGGGAGCACAGCCAGCTGCAGCAGAAGTAGATCCGAACCGCCGTATCGTAGCGATGCCGTCTGTTCGTAAATATGCACGTGACAATGGCGTAGATATTCGTCAAGTAGCTGGCTCTGGTAAAAATGGCCGCGTATTGAAGGCAGATATCGATAGCTTTGTTGCTGGTGACCAGAAATCTGCAGAAGAACCGGCAGCTAAGCAGGAAGCGGTAGATGTAGAACAGCAAACGAATAAGCAGGAAAGCGCAGCTGCACCTGTTATTCCTGAAGGTGAATTCCCAGAAACACGTGAGAAAATGAGTGGTATTCGCAAAGCGATCGCCAAGGCGATGGTGAATTCTAAACATACAGCACCACATGTTACATTAATGGATGAAGTAGAGGTGACCAAGCTTTGGGCTCACCGCAAGAAATTCAAAGCGATCGCTGAAGAAAAAGGCATTAAGCTGACTTTCCTTCCTTACGTGGTAAAAGCCTTAACAAGTGCACTTCGTGAGTACCCGGCTTTAAACACATCGCTTGATGATAGCACAGACGAAATCGTTCATAAGCATTATTACAATATTGGTATTGCTGCTGATACGGATAAAGGCCTTCTTGTACCAGTTGTAAAAAATGCGGATCGAAAATCAATGTTTACTATCTCAAATGAGATTAATGAACTGGCAAATAAAGCACGCGATGGAAAGCTCTCTCCAGCAGAAATGAAAGGCGCAAGCTGCACAATTACGAATATCGGCTCTGCTGGCGGGCAGTGGTTTACGCCGGTCATTAACCATCCGGAAGTAGCTATTTTAGGCATTGGTCGAATTGCAGAAAAACCGATCGTAAAAAATGGTGAAATTATAGCCGCACCTGTGTTAGCATTATCATTGAGCTTTGACCACCGAATGATTGATGGCGCAACAGCTCAAAATGCGCTTAATCATATCAAGCGTTTATTAAATGATCCAGAACTTTTATTAATGGAGGCGTAATACAATGGTAGTAGGAGATTTCGCAATCGAAACTGATACGATAGTCGTCGGAGCAGGCCCTGGTGGATACGTGGCAGCTATTCGTGCTGCACAGCTTGGACAGAAAGTGACCATCGTTGAAAAAGGAGAACTGGGCGGCGTCTGCTTAAATGTCGGCTGTATCCCTTCTAAAGCGTTACTCACAGCAGCTCATCGTTTTGAGCAGGCTAAACATTCAGATGACATGGGAATTGTAGCTGAAAATGTTACAGTTAACTTTGAAAAAGTTCAAGAATGGAAAGCCAGTGTCGTTAAAAAACTGACTGGCGGAGTAGAAGGACTTTTAAAAGGCAACAAAGTAGAAATTGTCCGTGGGGAAGCTTATTTTGTTGATGCGAATACACTCCGTGTAATGGATGAAAATTCTGCCCAAACATATAAGTTTAAAAACGCAATTGTAGCAACTGGTTCTCATCCAATTGAGATCCCTAATTTCAAATTTTCTGAGCGTGTTATTAATTCAACAGGTGCTTTGGCACTGAAAGAAGTACCGGCTAAGATGGTTGTTGTCGGCGGTGGATATATTGGTGCTGAGCTTTCTACAGCTTATGCAAACCTCGGCACGGAAATAACTATTCTTGAAGGAGCTAACGAGATCTTAAACGGCTTTGAAAAGCAAATGTCTGCTCTCGTTAAACGCAACCTGAAGAAAAAAGGCGTAACGATTGTTACAAAAGCAATGGCTAAGTCAGCCGAAGAAACAGAAAACGGTGTAACCGTTACTTACGAAGTTGGCGGAAAAGAAGAAAAAGTAGAAGCTGATTATGTACTGGTTACAGTTGGCCGCAAGCCAAACACAGATGAACTTGGTCTTGAACAAGCTGGTGTTAAAATCACAGATCGCGGTTTAATCGAAATTGACAAGCAGTGCCGTACAAGCGTATCCAATATTTATGCGATCGGGGATATTGTACAAGGTCCTCCATTAGCTCATAAAGCTTCTTATGAAGGAAAAGTTGCAGCGGAAGCTATTTCAGGCGAGCCTTCTGAAATTGATTATATGGCTATTCCAGCTGTGTGCTTCACTGAGCCTGAATTGGCGACTGTTGGCTACACAGAAGCAGAAGCGAAAGAAGAGGGAATAGAAGTGATTGCAGCTAAGTTCCCATTTGCAGCTAACGGCCGTGCATTGGCGCTTAACAGCACAGACGGATTCGTGAAGCTTGTTACACGCAAGGAAGACGGATTAATTGTCGGTGCTCAAATTGCTGGGTCTGGCGCATCTGATATGATCGCTGAATTAGGACTTGCTATTGAAGCAGGCATGACAGCAGAAGATATCGCTATGACGATTCATGCACACCCAACTTTAGGGGAAATTTCTATGGAGGCAGCTGAGGTTGCTCTTGGCACACCTATCCATATTGTAAAATAAAGATAAAAAATAGAACTGCCCACAGGCAGTTCTATTTTTTATGTCTATTTAGTTAAGAATTTGTCCCTGCAGCCATAAACTGTATTAGGAAACAATAAGAGATAGGCGGAGGGACTATGAATTACTATATTATATTTATTTTCCATTTAATGATTTGGAGCTTTTATACGTTGGCTTCCTGGCTATCCAATGGAGATTCAAAAACATTTCAAGGACTGTTGTTCATTGTTTTTTTCTATATTTGCATGTCAGCCGCCCAAAAAATATTGCATTCCCAGCGAAAAGGGTTTTTTATGACGGTTACTACTTTGCTTTGTTATTGGACAGGCAAACTTACTATTGATCAGCTGCTTCATATCTTTTCTGCTTCTTTTTAAACTTTGTTACACTGAAAGAAACAAATGGAAAGAAGGGAAAAGATGAGAAAATTAACCATTTTAATACTTCTTTTAGTTTTGTCTGGATGCAGCGGACAGAGTGATAAAGAGCAGAAGGAGGCACCACTTGTAGAAAAGAAAGTGATGGGCCAGCCGGCCGAGAAGCAGAAAGATGAAAGGGAAATGAAAGCCAAACAAGAGGCACCACTTTATCGGGTCAACCAGAACAATTGGACAATCGAACCTATCGGCTCAGCCAATCCTAAAGTTGTGCTGCTTACTATTGACGATGCACCAGACAAATACGCATTGGAAATGGCTAAAATATTTAAAAGCGAAAACGTTTCTGCTATCTTTTTTGTAAATGGACAGTTTTTGGAGAACGAGGAAAATAAAAAAATGCTGAAGGAAATAGATCAAATGGGGTTTATGATCGGCAATCATACTTATTCTCATAAAGATTTAAAAAGTTTGTCAGAGGAAGAACAGAAAGAGGAGATTTTAAAAGTGAATGAAATGGTTGAAAAAACTATTGGCAAACGCCCTGTCTTTTTCCGCGCTCCATTTGGCAGTAACACAGATTTTTCGAGACAGCTAATCCGAAAAGAAAAGATGAGTATTATGAATTGGACATATGGCTACGATTGGGAAAAGGAATACATGACCAAAGAAAGCTTATCAGATGTGATGGTGAATACACCAATGTTAACGAACGGAGCAAATATCCTGATGCATGATAGGCAATGGACCAAAGAAGCATTAAGTGTAATGGTTACGGGCCTGCAGGAAAAGGGCTATGAGATCATTGATCCTAAAATGATTGCAACAGAGCAAAATCAAGAGTAAATGGCGGCGGGGGGCCATTTTCGACTTTTATTGCCAGGACTTCCGCAGGCTAATCTGTTTCTGCGCAGAAACAGATTAGCCTGCGGAAAAAATAGATTTTCAGCCGGACAGTGGCTCACCAGTTACAGCTTTATTTATCCCCATTACATAAATGGATATATATGGGGCGTTTGCTGATAGGCCTTATTTAAATAGAGTAGATATCGTTCCATTGAAATAGAGCTTTTATTGTGAAAGATGATGAGCTGTTTTGGATGAGTATTATAGCCACGTGGCAGAAGTGATAATTTTTCTAACTGTTTAAAAGAGGGTCTTGTAGCTGATTGTTTGAGGTAGGCGGATTGACTGCTTCCTGGTTTTCTTCTTTTGTTTAGGGCATGAATGATTTGCGAGGGAGTTTCTATCCCTAAGCCGTGTCCAAAGCATGTGCCATCCTCAAGAACGACAGCATTTTCTCCTCTCCACCAGGAGGTGTTTGGATCAAAGTCAGGATTATTAAAATAAACAACATCTCCGGGCAGGAAATAGTTTGTCTTCACTGTTTCTATTCCAAGAGCAGGATTAGCATGCCAGCTGTATAAATAAATGTTTTGGAAGAAACGGTTAAAAGAATAGTCTCCGATGCTATGTAAAACGGCATGATAATAGATAATCATCTTGGCTGTAGCGCATTCAAATGCATAGAGTGAACTATTCCGATAAATGTCCCGAATAGCTTCGGAGGGCAGTGCGCCGCGCTTTAACTGAAAACCCCCGACTGCTGTCAAATACCAGTACTGAGGATTGCACCGAGATTTTTCAAAGGGCTCAAATTGTGAATCGCCGTCATTCATCTTTCGTGCGCTAGCTATGATGTTTTTTCGTAAACGGATTTCAAATAATAACTCGCTAATAGATTGATAAGAATAAACGTCCGGAGCATCGTTCATTCGTTGAAAAATAATGCTTTCAATCCGATCGGCCGGCCACATGGTGTTTTGGTAAAATGGCATTCCTGATAACTGTATCATGCTCTCCCCCCTTCCCCATTTCCCTATTACTTATACTATTACCTAATGTATTTAGGCTTTATTTTAATATGTCTGCCATTTTTTCTGCGCTGATTTTTATAGGGGAGAGCTAATTATGTATAAATAGCAAAGTTTTTTTGAATAAACGTCCTGCCATTCCCAGTGACGCTATGCCTGTTTAATAAAAGTATATAAAAGGTAAATGTGCCATACAATTTAGGCTTGAAAAATGAAATGTGTTATATTATTATTTATTTAAATTATAAAAGCGCATACAAAATATTTGAAGGGGATGTGTAACATGGGCACAATTATTTGCAAAGCGTGTATGAGCACAATAGAATATTTTGAAGACGAAAAAGTTTCTGTTGCTTATTCTTACTGCGGCTGTGACGAAGAAACTGAGCTGGAGGACTAATTGACGGACAGACCCATTTAATAGATGAAAAAACGCCGAAAGCAGCTGCTTTCGGCGTTTTTTCATCTATTATTAAATAATCGCTTTTCGCTCTTTGATGACTCTTAATGTCTTTAATTCAGAATCTTCGGGTCCCTGGACTGGTAGACCTGCCTCCTGGTTTTTCTGAATATACGTGAGGTTTTCTTCTGTAATAATTTCCCCAGGAATAAAAATCGGGATTCCAGGCGGATAGACCATCACAAATTCAGCGATAATCCGGCCGGCTGACTCCTCAAACGGCACTACTTCAGTTTCGGCATAAAAGGCATCCCTCGGCGATAATGCCAGTAATGGAATATCAGGAAGAAGGACTTTTGTGCGCATCTTTTCTTCGGTTCCTTCAAATACATCAGCCATGTGAGTAAGAGCGCGAAGCAAAAGGTTTGCTTCTTTTTCCGTATCTCCCGGTGTCACAATACAAAGAATGTTATATAGATCTGAAAGCTCTACTTCAATATTATAATTTTCTCTTAGCCAATTCTCTGCTTCGTGTCCTGTAATACCTAGTTGTTTTACATAAATGATCAATTTGGTCGGGTCAAAATCATAAGTTGCTTTTGATCCGAGTATTTCAGCCCCTACACAGTATAAGTTAGGGATTTCATTGATTTGCTCACGAATCGAGTGGGCAAGTGAAAGAGCTTCATCAATCAATTTTTCTCCTTCAGTGGCAAGACGCCTCCGTGCAGCATCAAGAGAAGCAAGCAGCAAGTAAGAAGTGGAAGTTGTTGTTAACATGCTTAAGATAGTTTGAACACGCTTCGTTGGGATAAGCCCTTCTTTTACATTTAAAACAGAGCTTTGTGTTAAAGAGCCGCCAAGCTTATGCACGCTTGTTGCTGCCATATCTGCTCCCGCTTGCATAGCAGACATTGGCAGTTCGTCGTGGAAATGAATATGAACCCCATGTGCCTCATCAACAAGAACAGGTACATTAAATGAATGAGCTATTTCAACAATTTGTTTTAAATCGCCAGAAATGCCAAAGTAGGTTGGATTGATCACAAGCAATCCCTTAGCATCGGGGTGTTCGGTTAATGCTCGGAGAACTGCATCCGTTGTAATGCCGTGGGAAATTCCGAGATCCGGGTCAACTTCCGGGTGGATAAAAATTGGTACAGCGCCAGAAAAGACAATAGCTGTCATGACAGATTTATGAACGTTTCGGGGGACAATAATTTTATCTCCAGGTCCGCAAACGGTCATCACCATCGTCATAATGGCTCCGCTTGTACCTTGGACGGAGAAAAACGTATGATCCGCTCCAAATGCCTTTGCCGCCAAGTCCTGAGCCTGCTGGATCATGCCTTGAGGGTGATGAAGATCGTCAAGGGGTAATATATTAATCAAATCGATAGAAAGAGCATTCTCTCCAATAAATTGGCGAAATTCAGGGTCCATTCCACTGCCTTTCTTATGGCCTGGAATATGAAACTGCACCGGGTTTTTTGCTGCGTGAGCCTTTAAGCCGGTGAACAATGGTGTATCAAATTGTGACAATTTACTTTTCACCTCATTTATTATAACGTATCTAATTGTGCAAGAGCTTTAAAAGCACAAGAAATTATAGCATGTTCATAAAGCTTTGCCTAGCGACCTGGGGAATATGCAATAAGAAATAAAAAAGAATAACGAGGAGGGAGCCGTCGATGGAATATTCATATCCATTTTCACCAGATTGGTCCACAGAGGAAGTGATTGACGTGATTAAATTTTTTGAAGCAATTGAGCGCGCGTATGAAACGGGAATTAGTAGAGAAGAGCTGATGACTGTCTACCGTCGGTTTAAAGAGATTGTGCCGAGCAAGTCAGAGGAAAAGCGGCTGTGCAATGAATTTGAAGAAATAAGTGGATATTCCTCTTACCGCACCATCCAGCAAGTGAAGTCTGCCTCTGCAGATCAAAAAATAAAAATGAGATAGAAACACGTTTTATCTAAAGAATATGTAGCAAAAAAGGCCCTTCTGAAAATGTATTTTAGAAGGGCCTTTTTTGTTTAAGACAATTTATATAGGGGTATTAATTTTACAAATACATCATGAATAAAAGCCACTAACTCGGGGCCGGTCAACTGAATGGCTTTTTCCCTTGGCAAGTGGACACCACAAAGAATTTCCGATTTCTTGATGGATTGGAGGCGCTGGAACAAATGGAGTAATTGCTCATCAGACAAATCTTTCATCTTGGTCGCTTCCGGTTTTCTGTGATCGTCGGACCAGAGAAATTCACCGGGGATGTGTTTTCGCAAATAGGATATTTTCTCCTCAAGAAGAGCACCGATATCTGCTTTATTCGGAGACTCGTCTATCACAGCATACCAAATAAATAAATGTGATTGCCACAATCCAATTTGAAAGTGAGGGTGTTTCTTGTACCCGCGTTTATTGTCAGCAAATGCAACCCATGTATCATTTGGCGGATTTACTGTTCTACGGGCATGCCTAGCGACATGTGGAAACATTTCATTTCCCACCAGGACACTTAGTTCTCCGGAGAACTGATCGCCTAAAAATTCTAGTTTAGGCCGAATCAATGCTTTCAAGGCTGTCATTCTTTCATCTAAGCCAGCGATTTGGAAAACATCAAAATCGGCCTGAGTAAAACCAGTGAAATTCATAAAATATCCTCCTAATGCTTGTTGAAGATATTTTATCATAAAAAAATAAGCAAATAGAAATACTATGCAATAGAAACAAATAAAGCAAAGTGACTTATTAGTTGAGGGAAAGGACTTACTGAAGTATAAATAACAGAAAAATAAAAGGAGTGCTTACAAATGAAACAAGTAATGAATGGGATGCAAACATACACGCAATCAAAGGAGAAATTAGCAGTTATTCGCTTGGAGCTGGACTATGAGCTGGCTGTACTTTACGAGGCGATGAAAGCAAAGAATGACGATCAAATGGAGAAATCAAAGGAGAAGCTGAACATTCTTCGTGAACAAATGCTGAAAATGGAAGCGTAATGAAAAGTAGTTTTATGGGTGAAATGATAATTGATAACGATAAATAAAGAACGGACTCGCTATAAATATTGTGCGGGGCCGTTTTTGTTTTGCAAAAGTAAAGAGATATACTATAATTCTATGTAGGTAGAGGCACGTTACATAATTTTCCACGGTGGAGGAATAGTTATGGTAAATTGGACGGAAGTGGATCAGCAGGTAAAGACGTGGATTATGGAAGCAGGCGCTTCTATACGTGAATCTTTTAAACATTCTTTAAGCATTCACACAAAATCGAATCCGAACGATCTAGTAACAAACATTGATGAAGAGACAGAACAGTTTTTTATTTCCAACATTCGCAAGGCCTATCCTGGCCATTCTATCTTAGGGGAGGAAGGGCAGGGGGATCAGCTTGCTTCCCTGCAAGGGATTGTCTGGATGATTGATCCAATCGATGGAACGATGAATTTTGTGCATCAGCAGCGTCATTTCGCCATTTCAATTGGCATCTATGAAGACGGCATTGGGCGTTTAGGCTATATTTATGATGTGGCTCATGATGAGTTGTATTATGCGGAACGTGGAAATGGAGCTTACATGAATGGAGTAAGGTTGCCTTCTCTAAAAGAGGTGCCGCTCGAGAAAGCGCTTATCGCTGTTAATGCTACCTGGCTCGTAAAGAACAGGTATTTTGACGAAAAGAAGCTTGTGGAGCTAGCGACAACGGTGAGGGGAGCACGTTCCTATGGATCCGCTGCGTTAGAGCTTGCTTATGTTGCATCAGGGAGGCTAGATAGTTATTTATCCATGAGGTTATCTCCTTGGGACTTCGCTGCCGGGAAAATCTTGGTGGAAGAAGTTGGGGGCATAGTAACGAATTTATCTGGAGACAAGTTGAATATGATGGGAACAAACAGTGTTTTTGCGGGAGCTCCGATACTTCATGGACGAATACTAAACGAGTTTTTATTAAAAAAATGAGAATCAAAAAGGATGCAGCTGAGGCTGCATCCTTTTTGATTTATAGAATATATGAGGAGGATGATAGACATCCAGTTAATTAAGGCTATAGTTTTCCGGCTCTTCTCATTTTTGCTTTTGTGGAGAAGCCAAATCCCATAACTGCAACAAGAGCTACTATGCATAAAGCCAGACCTAGTATACTTTGTTCTCCTATAGCAATTCCCATGCCGATCATGCAGGCTGCAGCAGCAACGGCAAAGAATACAAAAATCCATTTAATCTCTTTCACAACAGGAGCCTCCTTTTTCTTTATTGTACAAGATTTTTTGAGGGAGAGAAACCTTTAATATCAATTAGGATTTTAATACAACTTGTGATATAATAATCCAGTTACAAAAGCGACTTTTATGATTTGAAGGTTTTTTATTAGTCAGGAGGAACTAATTTGAATACAAGAAATGATTTAAGAAATATTGCGATCATCGCCCACGTTGACCATGGGAAAACGACTCTTGTTGATCAGCTTCTTAAACAATCGGGTAGTTTTAGAAGCAATGAGCACGTAGAGGAACGCGCGATGGATTCAGGTGATATTGAGAGAGAACGCGGAATCACAATCCTTGCAAAAAATACAGCTATACAATATAAAGATACAAAAATTAATATATTAGATACGCCTGGGCATGCCGATTTTGGTGGCGAAGTAGAGCGTATTATGAAAATGGTGGATGGTGTTTTGCTCGTTGTGGATGCTTATGAAGGGTGCATGCCGCAAACGCGTTTTGTTTTGAAAAAAGCACTTGAACAAAATCTGCGTCCGATTGTTGTAGTGAACAAAATTGACCGTGATTTTGCTCGTCCAGAAGAAGTAGTTGATGAAGTGCTTGAGCTGTTTATTGAACTTGATGCCAACGACGAACAGCTTGAGTTTCCGGTTATTTATGCTTCGGGTATTAATGGAACAGCCAGCACGTCTCCGGATAAGCAAGACGAAAATATGGAGTCTTTATTCGAAGCTATTATTGAGCACATTCCTGCACCGATTGACAACAGCAGTGAACCGCTTCAATTTCAAGTGGCTCTGCTCGATTATAATGACTATGTTGGCCGTATTGGAATTGGAAGAGTATTCCGAGGAACGATTAAAGTTGGCGAACAAGTAGCGTTAATGAAAACCGACGGAACAGTCAAGCAATTTCGTGTAACCAAGCTATTTGGCTTCATGGGGCTTAAGCGAATTGAAATTCAAGAAGCCAATGCTGGTGACTTAATTGCTGTTTCAGGAATGGAAGATATTAATGTGGGTGAAACAGTATGTCCGGTTGATTACCAGGAAGCTCTTCCTATCCTTCATATCGATGAGCCGACACTGCAAATGACCTTCCTAGTAAATAATAGTCCGTTTGCCGGCCGTGAAGGAAAGTTTGTTACTGCGCGGAAAATTCAAGAACGACTTGAAGCTCAATTGGAGACAGATGTAAGTCTTCGGGTGGAAGACACGGATTCACCTGACGCCTGGATCGTTTCCGGACGCGGAGAACTGCATTTATCGATTTTGTTGGAAAACATGCGCCGGGAAGGCTTTGAAATTCAAGTTTCTAAGCCACAGGTTATTGTGAAAGAGGTTGACGGGGTACGTTGTGAGCCGGTTGAACGAGTTCAAATTGATGTGCCTGAAGAATATACTGGTGCTGTTATTGAATCATTAGGCTCGCGCAAAGGTGAAATGCTTGATATGATTAATAATGGAAATGGCCAAGTTCGTTTAATCTTCATGGTTCCTGCCCGTGGATTAATTGGCTACACTACAGAATTTTTAACAATGACCCGCGGTTATGGAATTATCAACCATACATTTGACAGTTATCAGCCAATGCAGCCGGGACGTGTAGGCGGACGCCGTCAAGGTGTACTTGTCTCCATGGAAACCGGAAAAGCTTCTCAGTATGGAATTATGCAAGTTGAAGACCGTGGAACGATCTTCGTAGAACCTGGAACAGAAATTTATGGCGGAATGATTGTTGGCGAACATACGCGCGAAAACGACTTAACTGTAAACATTACAAAAGTGAAACAAGCAACCAACGTGCGATCTGCCACAAAAGATCAAACAACTACAATGAAAAAGCCTCGCATTATGTCGCTTGAAGAAGCACTTGAGTATTTAAACGATGATGAATATTGCGAGTTAACGCCACAATCTATTCGTTTGCGTAAAAAAATTCTGGATAAAAATGAACGGGAGCGGGCAGCGAAAAAGAAAAAATACGAAGAAATTTAACTTGTAAGGGAGAGATAGGGAGTGGAAGGATTAGAACACGTCAGCCCGCTGCTAGGAGCCTTGATTAAAGGGGTTGGAGGAACCTATTGGGCGGTAAGAATTTACTGGCTGGCTATTATATTGCTTTGTGTTCTTGTCTATAACCTCGGTTTTGCTAAGAAATTATCCTTGGTAAAAAATATTGTTGTGTATGTATCGCTCATTATCGGGTCGCTGCTGTTGCTCATCCTGTCTTACCAGCTGCCTGTTGTAGAGAGTCTAATTGTTGCCGCCCTTGTGCTCGGTATCTATAAGTTCAGACTCAAGATGCATAAGGAAGAGAACCAAAATTAAAAGGACCAGCTGATGCGGTCCTTTTTTTATTTGTCGCGACTGAAAAACCTGCTTATAAAATTTCCTGCTCCTTGCCTGAACGATAAATATGAAACTTGCCGGTAGCGATCCGTGCTCTTGTCCTCTCAGCGATCCGTTCGTTACATTCAATACACATATACGTATGAATGGGCCGGTTTCTTAACCGTTTGGCAACGGGGAGCTGATCATCAATTGTTTCAATTTTTTCGCATAAAATACATTTAACTCTCACTTCAGCTACCTCCAGCTTTTTTTGTTCATTATATCATGAGTGGCATCCGAGCGTCTCTTCAGGGGCGGAAAAGGAGAGATATAAATTCGGCAGGGAGAACCGGGTCATGTATAATAAAGAGAAAGGGAGGGGATGAATGTGGCTAATCGAGTAGAAACTTATTTAATACCGGCCTTATTTGAAGCGTTGCAGGAAGACCGGCTCGTTACTATTGCTACTATTGACGAGGAATCCGGTCATCCAGCTGTTCACGCCATTTCCTGGATTCGTGCATTAGATGAACATACTTTGCGCATTGCAGTGCACAGCCACTCACGTATGGTGAGAAACCTTAAGCATCATCCTGCTGTTGCGGTTCATTTATTAGCAAATGAATCGGCCTATGCTATATCAGGAACAGGAAAAATCCTTACCGAAAAAGCAGCAGGCATACCTGTTCAAACAGCGATAATTGAAATTTCCGTATCGGAAATCCGCGATGTAATGTTTTATGGATCAAAAGTTATCTCGGAACCAAGACATGAAAAAACATACGACGAACAAGCGGCAAAGAAGTTAGATAACCAGGTGCTGGAGGCATTACAAAAAAGAGCTGATTTATAAATCAGCTCTTTTCAGTTTGTCGACAAAAGGGGTTCGGAATAGTCTTATTCCGAACCCCTTTTGATTTTTCGGTAGTTTTAAAGCCATTCGAGAGAAAGATAGACCTCTCCGAGGTCATCATTTAAGCCATTTCTGGTTCTCGCCAAGTCCAGCTGGCCATTTTCTTGAGATTCATGGCAGCGAAAGTAAGCATCGCTTGCATC
>NZ_JBIQDP010000029.1:0-58975 GCF_045370945.1 Pseudobacillus sp. 179-B 2D1 NHS | reverse complement strand
AAGTTATTTTCGAGTATCCCATACTCGTTTTCAACTTAAAGGTGTTTTTTATTTGTCTCACTTTATGGGGTCAGTCCAAGACTGCATCTCTTGGCTTTTTTTATTCTCTTTAGCAAGAAGTAATGGCCTCTGCTCTGATTTCTTGCCATTCCTTGCTCCTTTTAACTTGCTGAGGTAAAAGCGAATTTCTGTCATCTTTCTTGTTTTTAATGTTTATTCCTCTAGAAGGCGGTCTAAAGGAGTAGCAGACACAACGCGAGGAGGGTGCAAAATGCATAATGAACATGTTGTCAAGCAGATGGTGAATGAGACAAAGAAGCAAGAACAAGCGAAAGGGAACACGAAAGGAATCCAGTGGTGGCAGCTTTCGCTGATTGGCATCGGCTCGATTATCGGGGCGGGTTTTTTATTAGGGACGGGACTTACCATTAAGACGGCCGGCACTTCTATGATTTTTGCTTATCTTTTAGGAGGGATTATTGCGTTCCTGGCCTTCAGTGCTTTGGCGGAGATGTCAGTTCACGATCCTCAGGAAGGCTCATTCCGGACGTATGCCAAACTCGCTTTTGGGCATCGGATGGGATTTGTCAGCGGATGGATGTATTGGATTTCCGGTGTGCTGATTATGTCGAGTGAAGTGACAGCTTTGTCCATTTTCACTCAGTACTGGTTTCACGATGTTCCATTATGGGTTTTTGCGATTATTTATTCGGTGCTCGCCCTTGGAATCAATCTTTTAGGGATGAGCAACTTCGGAAAAGTCGAGACGGTATTTGCTGTGATTAAATTGTCCACTTTAGTGATTTTTATCTTGTTTGGCGTCTTGCTTCTTTTAGGGGTTATTTCCCCGGGGGCCGCCAAGATGCATGCAGGGTCTGTTTTTCATATGTCTAATATGTTTCCGCACGGCTTTACCGGCTGGTGGTCTTCTCTTATTTTTGCCCTATTTTCTTTTGGGGGAATTGCCGTCATTGGAGTGACTTCCACCGAGCTTAAGCATAAGGAAGATGTCAGTAAATCAGGGATTGCTTTAATCATCACATTAGTATGTCTATATGTCCTTTCTCTCTTTATGGTTGTATCAATGGTTTCTTGGACGAAGATTGGCGAGGGAGAGAGTCCATTCGTAACAGCGTTATCAAACTTCCCGATTCCTTATTTGGGGACCATTTTTAATATCATTATTATTAGTGCGGCATTTTCAACGATGGTCGGGTCGCTGTTTTCTATTACAAAGGTTTTAATCTCCTTGTCAAAGGATGGGGATGCACCAAAGTCGTTGTCTCATATAACCGAAAAAGGAGTTCCTTTGCGAGCGCTGATCCTTGGAATATCCGGGCTGGCTGCGTCTGTTATTGTTTCTTTCTTTCTGCCGAGTACCGTGTATGAGTATCTAACCACCGCAGCAGGAGTAACGCTGATTTTGAATTGGTGTATCATTTTATCTTCCCAAATTAAACACCGGAAGACTTATATGACCAGGGAAGCTGTACACACTTTTAAAATGGCGGGGGCACCTTTTACCTCCTATACTGGAATTTTATTAATTGCCTTTGTTCTATGCGGCGCGCTTCTCCGAGCTAATGAGCGATATGGCCTATTTATCAGTCTGGGAATTGTTCTAATGATCTTCTTGGCTTCTGCTTTCTTTACAAAAGAGAGAAGGGGGTAAAAAGATGGGACTTGGAATGATGTTAATTAAACTTGCCAGTGGTTTTGTGGCTCTTGTGATTTGTATGAAGTGGACAGGTACAAAAGGAATCTCTAATTTGACTCCTATTGACTTTATCTGAAGTATTATGCTTTCGGAAATATTTGGAAACGGCCTTTATGATCCACAAGTGAAATGGTATGTCGTGTTGATCATGCTCCTGGCATGGTGTGCGATCAAATTACTGTTTGATAAAATTATGTTTCATACAGATAAGGTGGAAATTTTTATATCTGGAAAGGAAGTTTTAATTATTCGTGATGGAGAACTTGATCATAAGATGCTCGAAAAGAATTGCCTAGATTTGAGAGATTTAAAAGAAGCATTAAGAAAGCAAAGCATCTTTTCCATCAATGAAGTGGAACATGCGTATTTAGAAAAGGATGGAAGTATAACAGTCAAAAAGAAAGCGGCATTTGAACCGGTTACAAAGGGCGATTTAAATATAAAGGTTAAATGATAGCTATTCGATTAACATTGGTTTAAGGAAATAGAGAAAAGGGAAAAGCGTAGGACGGAAGAAAATAGATAGAAGGAGGAGTCTTTCATGGCTAATAACAATGAGAAAGATAAAATGACAGTCGAAGAGGCTGGCCGCAAAGGCGGAGAGACTACAGCCCGTAAACATGGCAAGGAATTTTACCAGGAAATCGGAGAAAAAGGCGGCGAAGCACGCGCTGAACAGCGTGAGAACGACGATGATAATAAATAAAATGAGGAAGCTGTTCTATTAGTCAGTAAACATGACTTTTAGAACAGCTTCTTTTTTCTATAGTAAACATCGTTCCTATGGGTTTGAATATATTTCCATAAAGGAAAAATAATCTTTAGAGAAAAGGTAAAAAAGCCAGGCGGACTACCTGGCCTTCAAAGTATGATAGTTAAGGAATAAGGGGGAAAAGCATTTTATGATCTTGTCTTGTTATAGGGGACAACAGAGATTATGCGGTACCGCAGCTTAGACAGACTCGTATTAATAAGTTGTTGTGATAGAGTGTATTGAGTAGGAAGCATTTAAAGAGGACTTAAATCCAAAGAGCAACGTCTATTAAACATGATCCTGGGGAGTGCTTGTGTTTCTGGCTTGCTAAATGACTTTTCGTGGGATATCTTGACAGTCAAAGAGAAGCACACATCAACACACTGATGACTTTCTCATCTATATAACCAATCATTCTCTCTTTCCTTATTTTCTAATATAATGATTCTGCGATGGATCTTATTCTACTAGTGCTATTCATAAGGGGACACAAAAGAGAGTAATAAAAACTTTATAAAATGTTAATTCTTACAAGAAGTGCAATGAGGACTTGCAACAGCAATTGAATATTTACAACTAGGTCAGTATCAGTTGTTGTAATTCTGACGCCTCTTGAGTTCTCAACGTATGTTTGCTGCCGATTTACTTGGCTTGATTTTAGTCTTCCCAATAAATCTTGTGTAATTCTTTCGGCTTTTTCACTATCCGCAATTGATATGCTGATAACTAATGCGATGGCAGCTTGGAGCGCTACTTGCACAGAGAGTGAAGCTTGTGTGTCAGTTGTTACAATCTCCACATCTGCCGAGTCAATGACGATAATCTGCTCAAAAGATTGTTGGATTGTTTCAATTGTCCCAGTTAAATCCTGATTCTCATTGCTTAATGGATGACTTGATGAGGGGTCTAACGCACTCCAACTTCTATGGCATCTTCTTTCAGTTAGATCCATACCCTGCACTTCAGGGGCTTCACCGGCCCATACCCTACTTTCCTTCATTCTTTATTTCTCCTTATCATTTTTTATTTTTCCTAATGACCTATTTCTCGACATTTTTTGTTAGATTCTCTACGTTCTTTTTTAAATCTTTTAAGAGATTTTGTAATTCTTTCTTTTCACGTGCACTTAGTTTTGGTTTGTTCATTTTTGCCCCATGCTTCTTAAACAATTCACCAATCAAAAGGTCCATACTGGTTCTTGTGATTGAATCCTGTTGTTTGCCAAATTTCCCTGCCACTTAAACCCCTCCTTAATCATTTATCTACTGTTAAGATATGTACGGTGGAGGACAGATGTATGGATGCTTGTACTGAGTTATTTGCCTTTTTCTACAGGGCACCGTGTATCGCTCATCTTTTGTTTTAAGCTGTTCGTAAATTTAGTCCATTACACAACGATAAGCAAAGCATTAATTATTCATGACAATGTCCACAAAATGAGAGACATGAGGCAGCATGTCGATTTCCTTTTTTCTTGTACAAAGATAGGTAGGCCGCTTAATATCAATATCTTTAACATAGACCCTTGCGACCTGTTTTTGCTGAATATAGTCGGCTACAGCGATGGAGGGAGCCAGCATGACGCCAAAACCCGCGGCAACTGTTCGGATCGATTCATTTAATCCATATAGCTGCATGCCGATCTTTGGCAGAGGGGTTTTATGAAGATTGCATAAGGCAAGCAACAAATCTTTAGTGGAGCTGCCTTTTTCCCTTAAAATAAATGGCTCATCCATTAACTTTTCAAATGAAATGGTTTCTTCAGCAAGATGGTGATGGGAGGGAACAATAAAACAATATTCCAAATCCATTAGGAATTGATAATCCAAATCGGGGTGATGCTTGCTTTCTTCAATAACGAAAGCTAGATCGGCTTTATAGTGAAGCAGCTGCTCGATGACTTGCTGTGTATTTTCTGTTTTTACATTAATCATGACAGATGGATACGTTTCTTTGTAATGACACAACCATTTAGGCAATAGGAAATTGGCCGGCACGTAGGAGGCGGCAATATTTAAGTCATCTACTCCTGAATCTTTTATTTGGTCTATCTTATTTTCTATGTCATTCTCCAGATCAAACAGTCTCTGTGCTTGTTTATAGAGAAACTCACCATTAGGTGTAAGGGTGATTCCTCTTCCTTTTGATTCAATTAGCGTAAATCCCATTTCTTTTTCTAAATTCCGAATTTGAATGGTAACAGCTGGCTGACTAATTCTAAGGATAGCTGCTGCTTTGGAAACACTTTTCAATTCAGCCACTTTTGTAAATAAGCGAAGTGCGTGTATATTCATCTTTAAATCCCTACCTATAAATATAATTTATAAAACAATATAAATTATATATTATATTTATTGTTTTTACTTTTGTATTCTTTATATAGAGGAATAAAAATCTACAGATTTCACAACAGATGACTAACAGGGAGTTATAAACATGAAAATTGTTGTACCAAAGCCTTTTATGTATAAGGCAAAGACAAGAGCTGTTCTTTTACTTCATGGTTTTACCGGCAATACGATTGATGTCAAAATGCTCGGAAGGTATTTGCAGGAATACGGTTATACTTGTCATGCTCCCTTATATAGAGGGCATGGAGCAGATCCAGATCGACTCATTCAAACAGGTCCTGAAGATTGGTGGAGAGATGCAGTAGATGGGTATGACCATCTGACTTCAGAGGGATATGAGGAAATCGCTGTTATTGGTATTTCATTGGGAGGAACCTTCGCTTTAAAATTGGCTTCTTTTTTAAAAGTGAAGGCGGTTGTCTCGATATGTGCCCCTGTCTTAGCAAAAGATATCGAGGGTTTATATAGACGTGTGAACGATTACGCAGAAGGATATAAAAAATTTGAAGGGAAAAGTGATGGACAAATACGAGTTGAAATGAAAGACTTCACTAACATGCCAGTGGCTTCTTTGCAGGACTTACAGCAACTTATTAGTCAGGTGAAAAATAGCTTAAAGGCGATTGCCTCTCCTGTTTTTGTTTTGCAGGGGAGATTGGACCATCCTGTCTATAGAGAAAGTGCGGATATTATCTTCAATACAGTGAATGTAGAAAATAAGCTTATTCGTTGGTATGAAGATTCGGGTCATATTATTACACTAGGGAAGGAACGCCAACAGGTGTATGAAGACGTCCGTGTGTTTCTAGATTCCCTCGAATGGAAAAGACAGAGTGAATCTGATGATAACCATGAGTAAAGACAAACAGGCTGCCATGAACAAAGAGCATATCCAACAAGGCACGCCAGCCTTCAAAAAAGCTAATTTTGCATTATTTGCCGCTGGTTTTATTACGTTTGCCAACCTATATATTACCCAGCCGCTCTTGCCAATCTTCACGAAGGAGTTCCATGTCACACCAACAATGGCCAGCTTGTCTTTATCGTTAACTACACTTTCGCTGGCATTTGGTCTGCTTATTTTCGGTTCTCTTTCCGAGGCATGGGGACGAAAAAATATCATGTCCATTTGCATTGTCATAGCCTCTCTGTTAACTTTGGTCGTCGCATTTTCACCGTCTTTTAAGCTTCTTCTTACGCTGAGGATTATACAGGGGTTTGCTTTTGCTGGAATTCCTTCTATTGCTATGGCTTATTTAGGGGAAGAAATAGAGGGAAGAAGCTTAGGTGTGGCCATGGGTCTTTATATTAGTGGAAATTCCATCGGTGGACTTGCAGGAAGAGTGCTTATGGGAACGATAACTGATCTTGTTTCCTGGACAGCAGGTATGATTTTGCTAGGAAGCATCAGTCTAATTGCCTGTGTGTATTTTATGTGGGCGCTTCCGCCTTCCAAGCATTTTGTCTCACAGCCATTAGCTTTAAGGCCGCTGTTCCGGTCGCTCATGTCTCATTTGAAAGACCCGGTCTTAGTGTCATTGTTCTTAATCGCTTTTTTCTTGATGGGTAGTTTTGTAACTGTGTTTAATTATCTTGGTTTTAAGCTGACGGAACCGCCTTATTATTTAAGCATGACAATTATCGGCTGGATTTTTCTTGTTTATTTAGTAGGCACATTTAGTTCAACTTGGTTTGGCATACTTGCTGACAGGTATGGACGCCCTTTATTGATACTGACGGGCACGGTGCTTATGCTGTGCGGTGTGTTACTGACCTTGCCCATACCAATATTTTATAAACTGATTGGTATTGTCATATTTACATTCGGATTCTTTGGCGCCCATTCTGTTGCGAGCGGGCTAGTAAGCCGACATGCCACGCACGATATTGCTCAAGCCTCGTCCCTTTATTTATTTGCCTATTATTTAGGATCAAGTGTCGGTGGAGCAACAGGCGGTGTGTTTTGGTCGCTCTTTGGGTGGTCTGGAGTGACAAGCTTTACTATAGGGTTATTAATCATCTCTCTTCTTTTAGTTCTAAGGGTAAAAAAACTATCCAAGGCCTGATAGGAAAAGGGATTGGGTAATAGAGAAAGAAGCTAATCCCTACTCTATCCCCTTGTTAAAAGCCTTCTTTTTACTTATTATAGTTAACCGGATTTGGCTCGTCACCTTTGCTGGTAAATGATAGAATACAAGTGACAGAGGTTTAGAGGCAGGGGAGGTAAAGTGTGATGCAGGTTATTCGCACCTTGATTGTAGATGATCATGCTATCGTTAGAATGGGTGTAAAAATGCTTCTCGGAAAGCAGGAAAATATTGAAGTGGTGGGTGAAGCGGCTGATGGGCAAGAAGCTGTTGAGAAGGCGTTGTCTCTAAAGCCGGACCTCGTTATTATGGATCTCAGCATGCCTCCTGGCAAAAATGGTTTAGAAGCCACACGAGAATTAAAACAATCCCTTCCTGAAACCCAGGTTTTAATACTTACCATGCATGATGATGAAGATTATTTGTTTCAGGTGCTGCAAGCAGGCGCTTCAGGCTATATTTTGAAAAACGCACTTGATTCAGAATTGCTTACCGCCGTTAATGCCGTATGGGAAGGGCAAGCTTACTTGCATCCCTCTGCAGCTAAATCATTAGTGGAAGATTTTTTGAAACGAGTGAACTGCGGGGAAGATCTTTCTACCTATAAATTGTTAAGCAACCGGGAAGAGGAAATACTCGTATTCATTGCAAAAGGCTACAGCAATAAAGAAATCGCTGAGATCTTATATATTAGTGTAAAAACGGTGGAGACTCATAAAAGCCGGATAATGGATAAGCTTGGCCTTCAAAAAAGACATGAGCTAGTTGCCTATGCAATGAAAAAGGGGATGCTCAGTCTTGATCATCCCTTATAAACTATATAACGAACCAGAGAATATCAGGGAAAGCCCTGATATTTTTTTGTGTTTTCTGCCTTTATAATAAATAAAAAGTTATGAAAGGAAAGGATGAAGTATGGATAACAATATATTGGTCTATGCAGATAATGCCGAGCATGCACTAGAAGCTGTTAAGCGTGTTGTAAAGTGCGAGTCCGGCCCTTCCACAGCAACCATTACTTTTCTTTATATCCTTCCTGTTTCCGACCATCTGCAGGAAGTTTTTCAGGAGGGAGTGAAGCTTGCGGAGAAGCTTCATGACTACTCAGAATTTTTTCAGGAAGCAGGCAACTATCTCAACGAATTACAAATAAACCACAAGAAAATGGTTCGAATGGGGAACCCTTCCCAAGAAATCGCTTTAATCACCCAGTCGGATTGCTACGATTTGTTGGTTATTGCAAAGACTGCAAGTGAAGAGAGTGTAAAGTTAATTACACAAAAAGCAAAATGTCCTGTTTTCACTTTAAAGAACAACCATGAGGATTAATATTTTAACTGCTGTATAAAGTTTTGTAAGTGTCTGAAATGTTGCACGAGCTGTTTATAAGTGGATAAAGCTGTATCCCAATTTTCTGCTTTGGCCGCTTGTTCTATATCTTTGCTCAATTGGGTGAATTGCTCTGCATAAATGATAGCTGCAGAGCCTTTTAAATTATGCGCAGTTTTTACAGCCAAATCTTCTGAACGTTTCACAATCGATTGATGAAGGCGCTCCATTAAATCTGGAGTTGCTGATAAAAACATCTCCAGAAGCTCCTTTACCATGCTGCTGTCTCCGTAGCTTTTCTCCAGCTGATGGATAGCAATAGGGGCACTTTCCTGACCCTTACTAAGTACATCCACTTTTGTCTCCGGGAGAGACGACTCGCTTTTCGGCATCCAATGCTCAAGGACTTCACGCAGCTTCTCAAGTTTGACCGGCTTGCTTAAATAATCGTCCATGCCTGCCTTCAAATATTTTTCTCTGTCGCTTTTCATAGCATTGGCGGTCATGGCGACGATTGGTATTCGTTTCTCTGACGAGGGACTGTTTCGGATTGCTTTTGTCGCTTCTATTCCATCCATTATGGGCATCTGAATATCCATTAAAATTAAAGCGTAGTCATGTGTAGTTATTTTTTTAACGGCTTCTTGCCCGTTAGTAACGACATCCGCTGTATACCCTAGTTTTTCTAATTGAAATAAGGCCACCTTGCGATTCATCGGGTTGTCTTCTACTAGAAGAATTGGATGGTTCCTATTTATTCTTTCATGCTGACCGGTCATGCTATTCGTTTTCCTTTCCTCATTTGTGCCTTTTTTTGGTAGAGGATGGGCTAGGCTGACTATACAATCGAATAGCTGTGATTGTTTCACTGGCTTTGAAAGGCATGCGTCATACTCAGAGACAATTAAATCGTTGTTTTGTTCATTAAAATCATTAATTAAAATGAGATGAAGCTTTGACAAATAGGGAGTTTGCTTAACGATTTGGATAAACGTAGCAGGGTTCATTCCGAGATTCTCCAGATGAACGATAACGAGGTGATAAGGCTGTCCGTTAACAGCTTCTCTTTGCAGCTCTGCCAGTGCATCGATGCCATTATCAACACTTTTGTTCATCATTCCCCATGAGCTAACATACTTTTGCAAAATCTCACATTCCTCTGGATGATCATCTACAATTAATAGGCGCAGATGCTCCAAGGGCATATCGACCATGCGCTGTTCCATTTGCTTAGATGACTCCTCGATCGAAAACGGCAGGTTAAACCAAAAAGTTGATCCGTTTTCTTTCTCGCTTTCTACGCCTATCTCTCCGTCCATCAGTTCTACTAGCCGTTTTGATATGGCCAGTCCAAGGCCAGTCCCGCCGAATTTGCGAGTGGTCGAACCGTCTGACTGGACAAAAGGTTGAAACAAGCCATCCTGTTCTTCATCTGAAAGGCCAATTCCTGTGTCAATAATGGCAAAATGGATAACGGCTTTCCCGTCCTTGACTTCCTTTAAGATCGCGCGTATAAGGACATTTCCTTTTTCCGTAAATTTAACGGCGTTGTCGGAAAGGTTCAAAAGAACTTGACGCAGCCTCCCGGGATCACCAATAAGCACGTTTGGAATGGAAGGATCTATATAGGTTAGAAGCGATATCTCTTTATGGCGAGCCTTTGGCAATAAGATTTCTGCAATTCCTTCCACTAATGAAGTAGGGGTGAAGGAGACGTGCTCTATCGTCATTTTTCCCGCTTCCATTTTGGAGTAATCAAGAATATCATTAATAATCGTCAGGAGAGCTTGAGACGAATCTCGAATAATGCTGATATATTCCCGTTGCTTATGATTGAGGGGTGTATCCATTAATACATCAACCATTCCAATAATACCGTTCATCGGTGTCCGGATTTCATGACTCATATTTGCAAGAAACTGTGATTTTAACTTCGAAGCTTCAAGAGCGTGGTCTCGGGCTAGTGCTAGCGCCTCTTCCATTTTTTTGCGGTCTGTAATATCAATGCCAGATCCGACTACCTCGATGACAAAGTTGCTTTCAAAAATAGGGGAAAGGGAGATGTAAAATACCTTTCCGGCAAACGACCATTCATAGTTTACATTTTCTCCTTGAAAGGCTCGTTCATGATAGCTTTCTAATTCCATAGCTACATGTTTAGGAAAGATGTCAGATGGCGTTTTGTTTAAAGTGTTCATGGTCGTCAAGCCAATTTCTTGAGCGTTTTGTCCTGCCATTAACGTATAAACGATTTTTCTGTTTCTATCTTTTTTCAATTTAAATATTAGATTTTGCAGGTTTTTTACCGTGTGCTCAAAATTATCTCTGAGTGCTTTTTCCAAAGCTGCTTCTGTTTTTTTCCTTTCTGTAATGTCTTTTACAATACCTACAAAATGCATATCTTCCTCAATGAAAAACTGTGTAACAGCTAAATCCATCGGGAAAGTGGTCCCATCTTTGCGCTTCCCGGTTACTTCACGCCCTATTCCAATAATTTTGGCGTCACCGGTTTCCATGTAGTTGTCGATATACGTATCATGTTGGCTTTTATAAGGCTCGGGCATTAATGTATTTACTGTTTTTCCAATAATCTCCCCAGAAGAATAGCCAAATATCTTTTCTGCAGCTGGGTTGAATGATTCTATAAGTCCTTGCCGGTTGATCGTAATAATTCCGTCTATTACATGATCAATGACCAATTGGGCAATTTGTTCCCATCCATGCTCCTGTTTAGGATTCATTGTGTTCTCCTTTTCGTTAGCAAGCGTTCTTTTTCGTTTCATTTTACAAAAAAATAATGGGCCATTCCATAAATCTGTGTTTAGAAATCAGGAAATAAAGGGAAATTTCATCGTAACTAAGGGAATGCCCTGATACCCGAAAGGTGTTCTTTTTTATATGATGGAATGAAGAACAATAAGAAGATAATGGAGGAGATATATATGACAAAGTACGAGAATATTCTCGTCGCTGTGGATGGCTCGAAGGGAGCACAGCGGGCGTTCGCAAAAGCATTAGATATGGCAGTTAACCAGAAGGCCCGCTTAACGATTGTGCATGTAGTAGATGCTACAGTTTTCCTTCCGGTAGAGCAATACAAAGATATCATTACAGCAGGGTCAGAGGAATACGGCCGGGAGCTGCTTGACCGCTGTGAAAAGGAAGCAAAAGAATTTGGTGTAGAGAACGTTAGGACGGCTCTTGAATTTGGTTCTCCCAAAGGACAGATTCCGGGGGTGGTGGCGACAAAATATGAAGCGGATCTGATTGTCGTAGGCGCGACTGGCTTAAATGCACTAGAGCGCTTCTTATTAGGAAGTGTATCGGAGGCAGTTATTCGCTATGCCCCATGTGATGTTTTAATCGCGAGAGAGTAATCATAAAAAGAAGCGTTAGATAAGCAAGTATTGATGCAGAATCAGGGAATATCCCGATACCTGAAGAACATTCTGTCCTCTATTATAAGAACCGAGAACACAACATTTTTATGGGGGAGATACTTATGGAAAAGTACCAAAACATTCTCGTCGCTGTGGATGGATCAGAGGAAGCAAAGCGGGCATTAACAAAAGCAGCAGGCATGGCAGCCGAAAATAATGCCCACTTAATTATTGTTCACGTAGCGGACCTTAGATATCTTACTAGATTGGAATTGTATGAGCGTTCTATCGTGTCTGAGGCAGAAAAACATGGTCGCGAGATGCTTGATAACTATAAAGAAGAAGCAAAAAAATTTGGCGCAGAGAATATTAGCACAGTCCTTGAGTTTGGCTCTCCTAGAATGGAAATTCCAAAAAACATTGCAGCCAAATATGAAGCAGATTTGATTGTTGTAGGGGCAACGGGTTTAAATGCGGTAGAAAGATTATTAATCGGAAGTGTATCAGAAGCGATTATCCGTCATGCTACCTGTGATGTCCTGATTGCAAGGACAAGAAATAACTAGAGAAAAAGAACCTATTTGAAGTAAACGAGCAGTGAATAAATGGTCATCCCCTCTCACTTCCAGTGTTTGCAGGCATTACACTGGAAGTGAGAGGGGATTTTACTGTACTTAGAAAAATAGGAAAAGCTCAAACGTATTTCCTCACTTGAGAAGGAGCACTTGATTAAACTAAATGTCTCACAAATAAAACCCTGTCTCGATGCAGTCCGTCATAGTTAGAGTAAACTGAAACGCCATCGATTTTTTTATCGCCTTCTTCAATAGCAAAGCCCATCTTGGCATGATAGGCAATCGAAGCCTTATTGACAGGGGAGGTTATACAGCGGACTACATTTCGGCCATGTTGCATAACGGCAGTAAAAAATGATTATACAAATGCTTTCCAATATCATGCCTTCTGTAATCAGGATGAACTCCAACAAAATGAATATAGGCTTCATTTGGGTGGGATTGAGAAAGGAAGCCTATTAGAAAGCCCACAAGCTTGCCATCCTTTTCTGCCATGAAACTTGTATATGTAAAATGGTCAAAGAATAATTTTGGTAACATATCAGCCATATTCCTTCCTCCCCACCATTCATTGATTAGGGGAGAAATGGTGTAATAATCAGGACCTATCACTGAACGAATTTTCATTTATCTCTCCAATTGTGTAAGAAACCACATGCATTCCACTTTACCGTAAAGTGGAATGCATGTGGTTTTTTCGTTCTTCAATTAAAGAAAAAGATGCTTGTTTCGTTGTTTGTGCACTTAAGAGCATGGAACATGAGGAGGGATTTTCACAGTTAATAAAATAAAGGGGTGAAAATTTGTCCCTCTCAAAAAGTAAAAAACTTTACTTTTCTGTATAAAACCTTACAATCACAAGGTTCCTTAAGGGGTTAAAGGTTGTCATGAAGATTGCAATCTAATAAAGTGGATAAAAAAATCAATCTGCAGATAAGCTGTGCTTTTTTGAAAGCGATTGCCGGAATGGATAGACGGGTTAACCGCTCACACATAAGGCAGCATGCCTAGCTGTTTTTAGCGGCCATGCAGAAAGCATATGTTTATGAATTGAGCAAAGGTTTCAAAGGAAAAGGGGAGAGAAAAATGAGTCATGAAATTTTAGTAAAGGCAAATGAGATGAGGAATGAGCTAGTAGGCTATCGCAGATATCTTCATCAAAACCCCGAAATTGGATTTGAACTTCCTAACACTGTCGCTTACGTTGAAAAAATATTGACTGACATGGGAATGAAACCAAAAAAGTAGGAAAAGCCGGTCTTGTCGTAACCATCGGAAATGGCAATGGCAAAACGATTTTGTTACGAGGGGACATGGATGCCCTGCCGATGGAAGAAAACACAGATTTGCCTTTTAAATAATAAATGTTTGGGATGTACATCATAATCTTATCTTCAGCTAAATATGATGAATAGTAAAGTGGAAGTCATGGGGGTGAAATATGCAGAACCAGCCACAGCTGCCTGGCCATGTTAGTGCTGAGCAGTTTAATCAGATGTTGGTCTCTCCTGAATCATTTGCTGCGAAGCCCGAGTCTCTTACTGAACAGATGTTTGTTGAGCGTTCACTGACAGAAAATAGATTTTGGCTCAGGATTATGAAGGAACATGCTTTGTTTTTAGGAGAAGGGTTTAATCGTAAGGATACACAGCTCATACAGCAAACAGACAGGTTTCACTACTATTTTGAACAGCAGGAAAAAAAGGCGCACCAAGTGCCAAACAATGTAGCGCTAGTAAGAAAATTAAATGAGGAAAGCATAGAGCTAGTCCATGGCTTCCGGAACTTCAAAAGAAATTTACTAATCATGATCATAAATTGTAAAGTGAGCGGTTTTAATTTTCCTTTACTTGTTGACCATATTGCAAGGGAAGCCGAGTATTTTATGCGGACGTTAAAAAAGTTTAATAAGGGAATTTTAGAGCCTATTCAGGATGCCATAATTAATGAAAATGTCTTCTGGCTTAGAATCATGATGGAGCATTCCCGCTTTATTTCTTCATTACTGGACCAATCTGAAAGGAACTTAGTTAACACCGCGAGAAAATTTGGAGACGATTTTGAGACACTATTAAATCAAGCAAGAGATGTGGAATCCATGCTGTATCATAAACAGCCAACATACCCAATTATCGGCAGAATGAATAAAGACAGCGAAAATGCTGCTACAGAACTGCGAGCATTCAAGAAAACGGGGCTCGATCTGATTCGCTCTTGCCAGATTCGTAATGTAATCAATCCTTTATTAGCAGACCATGTTTTGCGGGAGGCGGATCATTTCTTGTATATGATTCATGTCCTAGAGGAAAGGCTGAATAAGAAAATGGCGGAGCAGCAGCGCTAACAGTTCTTATCTTTAGAAGAAGTGAGTATATGATGAAGACTGCAAAGGCAGATTTTGTTGATGGATTTATACCAAAACATACTTATGGTTTAGTGGATGACACTTCCGTTGAAGGCGGGCATGTTTATTATTGTAAAGTTGATGGCCAGCGGCACCGTGTGAGAGGCGTCGATCAGCCAAATGCAGGTAATAAAGGTATCAGTTAGCAAGAAGGCCTCCAGGAGCTGATTAAACAGTGGAAGGCCTTTTTGCGCTTTTATTACTTAAAGATAAATCGTCTTTCACCATGATCATTTTGCAATTCAAATAGTGCCGGATTGCTGACGAAGCGACTAAGAAGTATATAGGCTGCCTCATCTGTTATGTCATCAGGGATTGTAATTCCGCTAAATGAGACCGAAGAAATAGAGGTGTGAAAATCATACTTGAATTCATCATCCCCTGCATACACAAGTGCCAGCTTTCCTTTCCAGTCAATTTGGTAAGTTTGATGTTCAGTCTTTGTAAATTTGATTTCATGAAAGGCGGACGCATCGTGACCGAGCAAATAAACATCAAATGCAGTCAGGTCTAGATTGAGCTCTTCTTGTTGCTTCTCGGATAAAAAATCAATTTTAAATTCCATTCCGTCTAATGCGGCCAGATCAAATGGTGCCTGATCGCTTCCTACACGAAAACCTTTATTATCCCAAGCTTCGGATGACAAAGTACAGCTGTGATAGTTATTCCATACAATCTTAGCTTGCCAATCGTCTGCTTCTTCGTGATCCTCTTCTTCTAAATCGTCCTCCGAATCATCCTCATCATAATCCGCTGTTTCTAAATGAAAATCAAAATACAATCCTGCTTTTCCTTCTAAGGCCTCTTCTTCTTCATATTTGAAATGAGCCTGCCATTCAAATCGGGCTATTCGATGCCCATTTGGCCAAGGGTTATCTACAAAATAAATCCGATCCATCGTTATACACTCCTTATTTTGCATTTTCACTGTTTCAGGAAGCTTCCCTTCTTTCTAATTACAGTGGAGATTCCAATAATGTAAATGTATTCAAATTTCATTGTATAATAGAAAGATCAGTAGAAACATCCTGATTTATTACTCGCTTTCTGTGAAGACTTTGAGAATTAATATATTTAGGGGGACTGTATATGAAAAATCAGTTCTATTTGATCAATGCTTTTACTAAAGAAGCGTTTAAAGGAAATCCTGCAGCCATCGTTTTCTTGAGAGAAGAGCGAGCGGAACAATGGATGAAATTATTTGCGAGAGAGTTAAATCAGCCGATCACCACTTTTATTACAAAAGGGGACAGTGATACCTATCAACTTAGATGGTTCACACCGGCTAAAGAAATTGATTTGTGCGGGCACGGGACATTAGGAGCCGCGCACATTCTGTGGAGCGAGGGCTTTTCTTCTCCGGACGAGGTTATTACGTTTGACACAAAGTCGGGTCTCCTGCAAACAGAGCGATTAGAGCAACAAATTAGTTTAAGGTTTCCTATAAAAGAATCCGCTTATGTAGAGGCAACCGCTCAATTGCAGCGGGCTATTAATTTTCCTATAAAAGAAGCTGCCTGGGCAGAAGATCGTTATATTTTAGAGCTGGAAAGTCAAGACATGGTTCACAACACCATACCTAATATAGAAGCGGTGAAAGAGTTAGAAGGATCAGGCCTCATCATTACTAGCCGAGGAGCAGATACATACGATTTTGTATCAAGGTATTTTGCCCCCAAGATAGGAATCGATGAAGATTATGTGACTGGTTCTGCCCATTGTGCCTTGGCATCCTATTGGCGCAGCCGCCTAAACCAAGAGAAATTTATTGCCTATCAAGACTCAAAGCGCGGGGGCGGAATAAAGCTGACAATCCAAGGAGACACAGTGGAATTGAGTGGAGACTGCATTACGATGATTAAAGGACAGTTATCGTAAGAGAAAACTGGCAAACTCATTTAACTGATGTTCTTTACACATGATGAGTCATATAGTATAGACCTAAATTGGCTGTGTTCGTTTATGATGCATACGAACACAACCAATTTCAGTGTAAGGTTTCCAGATGTCATCTTAAAGATTTCTCATGAGAAATACTACGTAGTTGATAGACGTTAAAGAAGAGAAGGCAATACAGAAAGGAATGAAATCAATGAATATTACAACATTTATAGGCAGTTCTAGAAAAGAAAGCAATAGTGAACGTCTTGCAGATTTAGTAACGAAAGATATCAAACATCAAAAAATTTATTTAAAGGATTTATTTATTCAACCGATTCACGATTTGCGTCACGCGGAGGGCGGCTTTCAATCAGTAGAAGATGATTATGACATCATCATCAACGCTTTCTTAGAAAGTGACATCGTTATCTTTTCTACGCCTATCTACTGGTACACTATGTCGGGGATCATGAAAAATATGGTTGATCGGCTCAGTCAGGCCATCCGGGATGAACGGTTTCCGCAGTTCACTGAACATTTACAATCTGTAGAAGCCATCGTTCTAGCTGTCGGCGGCGATGAACCAAAAATTAAAGGACTGCCTCTTATCCAGCAATTCCAATATACGTTTGATTTCTTAAATATGCATTTTTCTACCTATATTTTAGGAGAAGGCAACCGGCCGGGTGATATCTTACAAGATCAGCAAGCGCTAATACAAGCAGAACTATTAAATAAACGATTAAAGGAGTTAAGCTAGGGAAAGCGAAACCTTCTACGCTTCATAGGAGCAATTATCTCTCCTCTATTCATGCAGTTTTGAAACATTTCTATGCGGGTAAATGGAAATCAATAACAGCAGAGGAGAGATCAAAATGATTAAACTTGAAACGGAATTGGAAGGAAAGAGGGCATTATACGGAGAAGTATGTAGCTTATTCGAACATCATGGGCTCGTCATTGGCGGGAACTGGGAATTTGATCATGGAATGTTTGATACGACCTTGTATAGTGATGGGGGAGAATCGATTTACTTGCGCCTGCCATTCGATGTAGAGTCGGGCATGCTGGATGAAGATGATGCCTTGCTCGTCTTCAAAACACCTTTTGTCATTAAGCATATCGCCAATATTGGCTTAGATGATGATGAAAGCCCGGCGCTTGCATCCACCGGGTTGGATCAATTCCAAAGTCCGGATGACAAGGATGCGCCAATACATCGGAAAACGAATTGGGCCCTAGAAGGAGAGCAAAAGATTGCTCAAATAATCGATGAAATTCAATTTAGCCAAATTTAATAGGAGAAGCATCTTTAACTGTTCATAGCAGTTTGCTTGAGCTGGATTTTATAGGCCGGCTTTTTGATTTCTCTGAGCTCGCCCAATTAACCCTGCAGTCCAGGTTGATAGAGAAGCCCCTTTTTTTCTATTTGTTTGGTTAATTCTTCAGCAAAGGGGAGATGGGGATGAATCGTATACCGGACCGGATTTGGGGTTAATCCCATTGTTTCCTGCAAAGGAAGTAATCTCAGCCAGCCCTCAAGCTGTAATGCTCTTGCGATGATAAGATCAAAGTGATCTGCGATGTCAGGAGAGCAGCCGTTTACTTCTATGAAGTGCTGCATCAAGTCATCCCATTGCTCCTGTGTCGAAACTAATTGAGTTCTCATAATGTGTTGAAATGAGTGGCACTTTCTGCAAATAAGTTGGATATCTATGAGATGGCACACCTTATTTGCAAAATCGTATTCTTCTATCTCGTGAAGATGAAGGTGCCTCATTTCCTTCCCGGCCGCAGGGACCCATCCACAAATCGAGCATTTTTTTCCTTGCTGCTCCAATACTGCCGGGCGCAATTTTTTCCTCCAAAGGTGGTCTGTGACCGTCTTTCTGACCGTATTTCCGTGAAACATTGGAGGTTTAGCTGAAGGAAGCAGCTTAAAGTTCGTTAGGTCCCATTCTTCTGTCCTCATAAAATCATCTTCCTTTCTGTAAAAGTCAAACATTCAATCAAGTGGTTGAATGGGAAACATTTAAATAAATCTTCTTACTCTATGACTGTTACCCTGCCATCTTTATATTCGAATAAATAATCGCCTTCTTCGGCTAATAGAACAGGCAAATACTGATTGATCATTTCAGCAATCCCTAAATTGTCAGGGTTCATTATCCAATCGATGTGTTTCCAATCGAGAATGCCTTCTCTTGTTTTTTTATTGGTTCATTTCCTAATGCGGGATCCACTTCAAATAAGTACACGTATAATCCATCTTTTTTTCGATCACTCGTATCCCAGGTAATAATCCCTTTTGAATAATATTGATTTACTTTGAAGCTAGTCTCCTCAAACACCTCGCGAATGGCACCCTCATCCTCTGTTTCACCCGCTTCATATTTACCGCCAACACCGTTCCACACGCCCATGATAGGCGGCTTTTTGCGGTTTAACATTAAGATCCTATCATGACTTTTAAAAAAACAAACATTGTATTTAAACACGTAATCAGTCCTCTGCTTACATTCATTTTTATCGTCTAATTATAGAATACTGTCTAAATTAAATGATCACCAGTATCAAATAGTTTATAGTAATTTTGTGGAGAGGCTGGACGATATTTACAAATTTCAATAATAATAAAGAAAGAACAAGCCCGAAAAAGCTTTATTGCTTTCTTAAATAATGGGCTCTGTTAAAGAGGCATGCTGTTTTTTTCAATTGCCGATTGTAACGGAAAGCGTCCGCTTGCAGTGAAAATCATTGTAAGTATGAAGCTGAATAATGCCAAAGAAGAAGCAAGGAAGCAGAATGATATTTAAAAGCTAATTTTAGCGAGCACTTTAGAATTTACGATACTTTGTACGATAATATGGGCAACTTTAGATTTGAATATGCGGCTAAGGTGAAGGAGGAGGAAGGTGGGACACCAGTCTTACTTTGTGTACTTTAGAGGTCTAGACTGCAATAGCCAAGGAGCCTTTATCCTATTGGCTGCCTGCCATATTCGCTGTTAGCGGGTTCGTTCAGCTCTTATATATATGATTGAACTTAAAAAATCCATTCTTTTGGAGAGAACAGGGGGAAGAAATGAGAGTTTGTATAGAGAGTTTCGAAGGTTCGTATCCTTTTTATGTTGACGAAGTATTATCTGTTTTTGGTGAGGAAGTTAAAGACTTTAATTGGGTTTTTACTGATATTGAAGGCTACATTTTTCATGAAGAGAAGGAGGTTACATTACCAGAGCTTGAAGGGGATCTCGTAGTGTTAACAGGAAGTGAACTCTATTCTATTATTCAAGAATATAACATTCTATTAATATTCGGAGTCATTACCTGTGTTAGCCTTGATTTTAATATAGATGAAGTGAATGAATTTCCTTCTATTAACGATAACAGTTACTATTGGAGCAGAAATTACAAGTCTCCGCTTAAAGAAGCAAGAATTGAATTTGGTTTTTTTGATACGACCGTTGTCATTGTAACTACTGATGAGGTAGATTTAGTTGGAAAACTCAAGAGAAGTTTCCCGGCAATGTGTACTTTTGATGCCTTTTTAGAGAAGAGTTAGAAGGAGTTGGTAAGATATATTTTATTGAAAGCCAATAAAAAATACTATATGCCAATCCATTCTTTTGGCGTTCTCATTTTCTCTGCCATTCATTAAGATTCCCGATAATAGTTATGAGGTAGTCAGATAAATTTACGGTAAAAATTTATTGAATATTCAAAATTTAGACGTTAAAATTTTAATAACTTAAATGTATTGAAAATTCATCAAGCAGGATCAAATAACTAGGAGGGAAAGCTTGTTGGCCGTGTCTGTAGAGTCTGCCGTAAAATATTCAAATCCATATAAGAAATGAGGATGACAAATGAGCAAAGTCGATCTTTTATTTAAAAACGCCAATGTACTAACATTAGACAGCAAAAATCATCGGGCTGGCTCCGTCGCAGTATCAGAAGGCAGGATTGTTGGCATTTGGAAAGAGAAGGAACCTTCAAAAAGTGAATTGGAAATAACAGCCCAAACAGATGTGGTGGATTTAAGAGGAGCCACGCTTATTCCGGGATTTATCGACACCCATAATCATATTTTGGCATACGGACAAATGAAAAACCAGTTGAACTGTGGCACGCCGCCTAACCGGACAATAAACGATATAGTGGAGGTTATTCGAGAGAAAGCCAAAGAAATACCGGCCGGAGAATGGATTCAAGGATATGGCTATGACGACACTCTTCTTCTGGAAAAGCGTCATATTACTAGAAAGGATTTAGATCAAGCGGCTCCTCATCATCCTGTTTACATTACACACACCTCCGGGCACCTGGCTGCAGTCAACTCACTGGCTTTGCAAATAGGTGGTTTAACGGACACGATTTCTGATCCACAAGGCGGACACTATGGACGAGATGAGAAAGGCCGCTTGAATGGAGTGCTGTATGAATCAGCTGCCATGCAGCCAGTTATGAATCAGATGCCTAAACTGACTGTAGATGATATGGTCAATGCATTAGGCGAAGCGGCAAAGGACTACGTAGCACAAGGAATTACAACGAATTCAGATGCAGCCATCTTCGGAAAGGATGATTTTGAAGCTCATTTAAAGGCGGCAGAAAAAGGGGTAAACCCTATGCGCACGCAATTGCTGATTATGCATCACCTTCTTCGTAAAGGAGGCATGTTCGAGGGATATTCGGCTGCTGAACTGGACAGAGAAATTAGGGAGCGCTCTGGCGGCATGGCCAGACTTGATAGTGCGAAATTGTTTCAGGATGGCTCTATTCAGGGGTTGACGGGAGCTTTGCGACAGCCATATTATCAGAATCCTGATGTTACTGGTGGTTTGATTCATCCACAGGAAGCCTTTAATGAAGAGGTGGCCGATCTTCATCAGCGCGGCTTTCGGATTGCGACCCACGGAAATGGGGACCGCGCTATTGGTTCGATAGTAGAGGCATATGAATATGCTTTATCTAAGCATCCTCGCGGCGATCATCGGCACCGCATTGAACATGTCCAGACCGCTACATCAGAGGATTTAGCAAAAATGAGGGAGCTTGGGATAGCTGGTTCGTTTTTCATTAACCATGTCTATTATTGGGGAGACCGCCATGAAAAAATCTTTTTAGGACCAGAGCGAGCAAGACGTATCAGTCCGTTAGCGGAAGCTATTAAGTTCAACTTGTTGTTTACGCTTCATTCTGATTGCCCGATTACGCCTATTTCACCGTTATTTTCTGTGTGGGCAGCAGTGAACCGTTTGAAAAAGGACGGCAGTATTCTCGGACCTGAGCAACGCATTGATGTCATCACAGCGTTAAAAGCCATGACTATTTACGGAGCCCAGCTAAACTTTGCTGAAAGCGTTTTAGGAAGTATTGAGATTGGAAAGCAGGCTGATTTTGCTGTGCTGGAGGCAGACCCTACAGCAATCCACCCAGAGGAAATTAAAGACGTTTCCATCCTCGCTACTTATATTGCCGGACAACCAGTTTATGGACATGAAGCGATAAAAACTTCCTAAACCGGCTATTAAAAGGCTGATGGCTCAAAAAATTGATTCTCATGGCAAGATAGGGACTAAGGGCAATTTACAGTATGCTGAAGCTATTTACGGACCAATAAACTTTAGGGGGAATCCATTTGAACGGATCCACATATGGTCTTAATCCAAAAATGATCATATTTTTGCTATTTATGGGTAATTTGATCTCTGGTCTGGATCGCTTTCTTATTAATTATGGAATTGTACACATCTCCAAGGATTTGCAATTGAACGCTTCTTCAACAGGATTGATATTAAGTATTTTCTTCTTGGGATATGCGATTATGCAGCTTCCCGGTGGATGGTTAGCTGATCGATTTGGTGCTAAATTAATACTTTTCCTTTCCATCGTTGGTTTTTCCCTGTTCACTGGCTTGACAGGATTAGCTTGGTCGCTTGCTTCGCTCATTGCCATTCGCTTTATTTTTGGCTTGGCAGAAGGCAGTTTTTTCCCTGCAGGGGCAAAATTAATTTCTTCCACCATTCCTCAAGAGCAAAGATCTCGGGCGATGTCTTTTTATCTTTCCGCACTGACGATTGCAGGTGTTGCCGCGCCTTTATTAGCTACAACGATGCTTCTTCAAATTGGCTGGCGGATGATGTTCGTGGTCATTGGGGTGTGCGGCTCTTTAATCGGCTTGTTGTATTGGTATTACTTAAAGCCGAAAAGAGAGCGTCCGCACCAGGAGAGCTCACCATCAATGGCTGAACAAGCCGAGCCCCCGGTAAAAGGTGTATTTAAAGTGTTGTTGAAAAATCCTATTGTATGGAGCTTAATGATAGCCTCTTTTGCCTACGGTTTTATTAGCTGGGGAACTGCCTCGTGGGTGCCGACTTATTTGGTAAATGAACGAGGGCTTAATTTGCGGGCTTTAGGTATCTTACAAATGATTCCTGCTGTCACGGGATTTGGTTTCTTTCTTCTAGCTGGTTATGTACTGGATAGAGTCAAGTCTGGCAATGAAAAATGGTTTGGAGCTGTTGCTGGAATAGGAATTGCAGTGATGGTGTATTTAATGTTCAATGCCCAGACGATTACAGGGTTAGTGATCTATCAATCGATATTGCCTATGTTCGCGGGGGTGCTATCAGTTGTTATTTTTAGCTTGCCGATCAAGCGCCTGCCAGAGGCGGTGGGTGGATCAGCTGTCGGAATGATTAACCTTGGTATGCAGGTAGCCGGTTTTGTTGCTCCGATATCAATCGGCTTTATGATTGATCTTTTTAACGGTTCCTATGACGGAGTCGTCTGGCTGCTCGTTGCCTTTGGCATTGTTTGTTGTTTAGCTTTCCTTACACTTACTTCGGATAAGGAAAATAGGGTGGAAGAGAATATTGAAACAAAAATTCCAATAAGCAGATAAAAAAAGGAGGAGAGTTGTTGGAAACAACTCTCCTCCTTTTATACTTTATAAGCTACCTCATTTGTCGCTAACGCACGTTCTTTACAACGTGTTTTTTAGGGAAGGCTGGTTTTACCTCAGCAATTAAGATCGCTGTCATAATTAGTACAGCTCCTATTACCATCCGTGCCGTTAATACTTCATGTAAAATTAAAACAGATAACAGCATACCGAAAAATGACTCTGTCGATAGGATAATGGCTGCCTTTGTAGCTGTGGCATACTGATGGGCAATATTTTGAAAAAGATAGGCAATCGCTGTTGAAAAAACCGCTAAATATCCAATTGAGTATAGCGCTTCTTTCTCAATGGTTGTTGGTATGTCGCCTCGAATGAAGACAACAACTATGCTAATCAGCGTAGCTGTGATGAATTGCATCATTGTCAGTGAAATGGCATCCTCTTTTTGAACAAAAAGATTCGTATAAAAAATATCAAAGGCAAAGGCAAAGGCGCACACAAGCGACAATGTATCACCTATATTGATGGTCATGGAACCTTGCAATGATAAAAAACCGATCCCTACAAGAGCCATGATTGAGCCGGCTACCTCATATCGATCAAGCTTGCGCTTGTAAATGAGATAAGCAATAAGCGGTACCACCACAACATTGACGGCTGTTAAAAAGGCATTTTTCGAAGGGGTAGTGTATTGCAAACCGACTGTCTGTAAAGCAAAGGCAATATATAAAATGGTTCCTAAAACGGCTCCTTTCCATAGGACCGATTTAGTGAATTTTTTAAATTTATATCCAAACAGCAGTGCAAGGATGAGTGTAGCTAAAGTAAATCTTCCTGCCATTACTTGATAAGCGTTTAAATATTCGAGTGCCATGGCAGTGACAACAAATCCGCTTCCCCAAATAACTGCTGTAATTAGCAGCATTCCGTCCCCTATATATTGTTTCATCTCTTCTCCTCCTGACTAAAATAAGGATATCATGAGAAGGGATACAATGATTTAAGTGTTTTTCTAAATTTTTGAGTTTATTTTTGGACGGATTCCAATGTTACAGTCTTTTCTTCGATCGTTTGGAGCAGCAAGTATAATGTCACTGCTGAAGATAAATTTTCATAAAAAACGAGATCGTTGCTAACAGGGTCTATTAATTGGCGTATTTTCGCCAGACGGTAACGAATCGTGTTGGGGTGACAGTGATGGACGGAAGCTACTTCTTTTACATTCCCTTTTTTTATCACAAAGGTGATCGCAGTATTTAGTAAGTCCCGGTCTGATTCTTTCTCCAGCAGCGCTCCCAAGTACGTTTTTACATAATTGTCCGCGAATTGCCCATCTTTTCGATAAAGCTCAATCAACAGCCGAACAGACGCCAGCTGCTTATAATGGCAAACAGGACGGCTCTCAATTTCGGCAATAATACGGGCATAGTAAGCTTCTTTGACGGCTAGGTGGAGCCCGGTCTGCGTAAGGTGAGCCTGACTGTAACCAATTGTTAATGCACCTGATGGAATCGCATAGATCGCCATCCATTCCTTTAGTATGTTTTCAAATTGCAGCTGCTTGTTTCTGTCTGTAAAAATGACGAGCACACTTTGTTTGTATGTAGAAACAATGCCCGATTTTAAAAAAGAATCCAGGCGGGAAAAGGCAGACATCCATTCGTCGCTATCCGTCTGTTTCATATGAATATTCGCCGCAAACGCATAGTGGTCGAATGATTTATTTAGTTGCTGTAGAAAGGTCTGTATTTGATCAGCTGCTACCTCCTCTTCAATGAGGCAGCGCATCATATTTTCTAAAAAGAGCGCATGATCACTTTTCTTTATATGGTTCACCACTTCTAGAATGATGTCCTCAAAAAACTCATCTCCGCCGAAGCGCAAAATGGGGAAGTTGTGTTCATTTGCAAAAGCTAGAACATCATCGGGTAGATCTTTAAAAACGACTGGCTTATAGGCTAAGGCACTTACCTTTAAGTCAATCAGTTTTTTCACCGTGTCAATCAAACATCCGGGATTTTGATTAGCAAATAACAAGCTGCTGAGTACGAGGCTATGGGGGTTGAAGATCGTATCCCTTACTTGCTGAATACCTGCAGCAAATTCAAAGTCTAAAATTTCGACAGTCTGAATGACATTGCGCAATGCATTACGGCCGGCTACCACAGAAAAATCCTTTGCCACTGGCAACTGCAAAAAATCCCTTACCATCATTGCCCATCATCCTTTCAAGTAACGTAGGTAACTTAATTATAAAGCATACAAGCGTGATGAAAGGAGACACAAATTAAGCAGAAAGGCCTTAAGTATGTGTATAGTCCCTCATCCTTTCCATATTAAGAAAGCAGGTGAGCGTGTAGATAATCCCAAATGCTTTTGCCGATTAATATAACCGTCATCCCGATAAATAGTACTTTAACATAGGCAGCACCGCTTCTAATGGCTACTCTTGACCCTGCGAGTGCTCCTATGATCATCGCTATGCCCATAGGTATTCCATAAGCGAAATGAACGGAACCAAATAAAATAAATGTAATGAGTGCAGCCAAGTTACTCCCGAAGTTTAATACTTTTGCATTCCCGGCTGCTTCAACAAAATCAAATCCCAAAATTAAAAAAGCAAAGAGAAGGAATGAACCCGTTCCCGCGCCTAGAAACCCATCATAAAACCCAATAATGAATGCCGCAAAAATAATAAATAGCGTCATTTTAAAGGACAGCTTTGTAAAAGTGGATTCCATTCCCCAATCTTTTTTGAACAGCGTATAGATCGTTACTAGAATTAAGAGTATTAAGATGAGTGGTTTTAAAAATTCTGATGGGATAAGCTGAACTATATAAACACCTATTCCAGATCCTATGATCGACAAAGGAAGTAGCTTCAGAACCAATTGCTTCTTGACCTTTCCTGAACGCAAGAAAGAAATGGTGCTTGTTAAGGCGCCCATCGTGGCGGCCAGTTTGTTCGTTCCTAAGGCGATAGACGGGGGAAGCCCGGTAAATAGTAAAGCAGGAATGGAAATGAGCCCGCCGCCTCCAACTACAGAATCAATAAAAGCAGCAGCAAAGCCCGCTACCATTAAAAAAGTTAACAGACCGAAGTGAATCTCTTCCATACAAATCCCCCTCCAATATGCGTATATTTTAACAGAAAGTGGGTTGAGGTGAGAGAGGGGATATCGACTTGTTTTCTGACATGCTAAAGCCTGATCTGCCTTTCGAGATGCGCTTCTTTCACTTTCCTTCATCGAAAGAAGCGATCATGGAATTGATTAATGAATGGTTTATCCAAAAGGTTGTGCCGATAAAAAATAACCCCGTCCAATTCATTACTTGGCCGGGGTGAGCTGTCATTATGCGTAAGAATGCAATCCAGAGATGATTAAATTAACAAATACTTGATTGAAAATAATAATTCCAAAGCCTATGATAGCCATCCAGGCCGTCCTTTCACCTTCCCATCCCTTGCCAATTCTCAGGTGAAGCAAAGCAGCATAAAATAAAAAAGTGATAAGTGCCCATACTTCTTTTGGATCCCAGCCCCAAAACCGGCTCCAGGCCATTTGGGCCCAAATCATGGCGAATATCAAGCCGCCAAGAGCAAATAAAGGAAAGCCAATAACCACTGACCTGTAGGTAACCTCATCCATCAAGTCAATATTTACTCTTTGTGAAAAGGGCTTTAACAAAGAAGTGATTTTGCGTTTAGTTGTTAAGCGGATGAGTGCATAAATTAGGGTCCCAGTGAAAAATGACCAAAGAATTGCGTTTAATTTTTTAGCATCTATAAAAACCGGTATTTCAATGAGACCATTTTTATGATTAAGAACTTTTGTGCTATTTGGTGACTCTATAACAACCGATCCTTTAGGAACAGTGATAGCAGGTAACTGATATTGATAGACCTCCACTTGTTGCTGTTGGTTCTCGAATCGCAAGCTCTTGGTATAATCTGTTACATTAAAGGACGTCGTAATAATGATAAATCCTAAAACGACTGTTAAAAAATACATAATTAATTCTAAAAAAAATGTTTGCTTGCTTTTTCGGTGTGGATCAACAGTTTTCAATAAAAAAATTAATCCTGTAATAAATGATATGGATAAAACGGCACTAGAAAAAGCAACGGTAATGACATGTATCGTTAGCCATTTGCTTTGGAGAGCCGGAATCAGAGGAGAAACTTCTTTTGAAAAAGCATTTGCATAACCAAGGACCAGCAAAGATATGGGAAGAACAAAGAGACCTATTACACTCTGGCGGTATATATAATACATGATTAAGAAACTGCCCACCAACATGATTCCAAAGAAAGTCATAAATTCATAAAGGTTGCTTACAGGAGCGTGTCCGGAAGCATACCATCTACTCGCAAAATATACTAGCTGCAAGAGAAATCCAGTTATTGTTAGTAAAAGCCCGATTTGAGAAAAAATCTTCTTTTTTGATTTTACTGATAATCCCCACGGCACAATAGCAACTAAATAGATGAGAAAAGAAATATATAACGCTGTACTGCTTAAATCAATTAATGAATAGGTAGACATTTCAAACCCCCTAAATTTCATGTGGCTGTAGATACTTTTTTGCCATTTGAATTCGCTTTCTTTTATGTATATAGAATCAGTATAGCTTCTTATCTTCCATTTTTGGTAATATGTGTGTGAAAATTATGTGTCCCAAATAATTGTGATTTCCACTAAAGATTCTGATACTCTAAATATCAAGGATAGCTTAACTACCTGATGCAATCATTAATTAACACATAACTTAAATGAATGAGAAAGGCGAGTCGCAACAATAATTGTTTAATTTTTTCCTGAAATTATTGATGACGGCTCTTTTTAATAGATATCCTGTCAATTATTCAGGGGGATAAGGCAGACAGAAAAACTTACACAAAGAAAAGAGGGCGAGGGAATGGAGCATAAAACTGAGGGGGCGGTTGCTAGAGTTAATCAGGAGGGGCGATGGGACAGCTATATTGATTCACCCGAGAAGCAGCACCAGCTCTACCGGCGGACGTTAATGATTGTCATTCTTTCACAAATTTTTGGCGGGGCAGGGCTTGCAGCGGGAATCACTGTTGGCGCTCTTCTCGCCCAAAGTATGTTAGGAACAGATAGTTTTGCCGGAGTGCCGACAGCGTTGTTTACTCTTGGCTCTGCTGGTGCCGCTCTGTTTGTAGGCCGGCTTTCTCAGCGATTTGGACGCCGTTTAGGGCTTGGAGCAGGATTCTTAGCGGGCGGCATTGGTGCCATTGGAGTCGTTATATCGGCGGTAACAAGCAATGTTATCCTGCTTTTTATTTCGTTGTTCGTCTATGGAGCCGGGACTGCCACAAACTTGCAAGCGCGCTATGCCGGTACGGATTTAGCCAGTTCTACACAGCGGGCAACAGCGGTGAGTATGGCAATGGTGTCTACGACACTCGGTGCGGTGGCAGGCCCAAATCTGGTTGGTGTTACAGGGCGATTTGCTACATCTATTGGTGTTCCTGCATTATCTGGACCATTTATTCTGGCGGCGGCAGCCTACATTCTTGCCGGTTTGGTGCTTCTTTTCTTGCTGCGCCCCGATCCTTTTGTTGTGGCAAGAGCTATTGAAGAAAGGCGCATAATGAATGAACCTGATATTTCGGCTAAAAAGGCCGCTGTACCTGCTGCCAATAGTCGAGGAGTTATTGTGGGGGCAACAGTCATGGTCTTAACGCAAATAGTGATGGTGGCAATTATGACCATGACGCCAGTCCATATGCGTCACCACGGACATGGATTAAATGAGGTGGGGCTTGTGATTGGTATTCATGTTGGTGCCATGTACCTTCCCTCTCTTGTGACCGGTCTTCTTGTTGATAAGGTTGGACGCATGGCTATGGCGATTGCTTCTGGCATTACTCTGCTTGCAGCTGGAGGATTGGCAGCTCTAGAACCTGCTAATTCAATGTTTCTGTTGATTACTGCACTTGCTTTGCTGGGGCTTGGTTGGAATTTTGGGCTGATTAGCGGGACAGCGCTTATTGTTGATGCTACTCACCCGTCTACACGGGCGAAGACACAAGGGACGGTTGATGTGTTAATCGCTTTATCAGGAGCAGCAGGTGGAGGACTTTCAGGAGTGATTGCTGCTCATTCAAGCTATGCCACTCTTTCGATAACCGGCGGTCTTCTTTCTTTCTTGCTTATCCCAGTTGTTATTTGGTCACGGAGAAGCCGCATTTGAAGAAAGAAAGAAGAGACTGGATACGAATATTGACATTTATAAAAAGATAGCTATAATAGGTATTGCAAGTGGATACTTGCATTTTGGAGGAAGTGAATGTCATGGCAACTCAGGAAACCGCAGATAAAATTATTAATGCAACCATTGAGCTTGTGCGAGAAAAGGGCTACAAAGCAACGACGACAAAAGCCATCGCTGAAAAAGCCGGTGTGAATGAAGTGACCATCTTCCGTCACTTTGGCAGCAAGAAGAGTATATTAGAATCTGCTGTCCAAAGGTTTTCTTATGTGCCGCTTTTATCTAAAGCGATCCGCGAAAAAGTCGTCTGGGAGTTGGAAGAGGATCTATATTTACTGTCAAAAGCTTATATGGATTATTTAGTTTCCATTCAAGACTTTGTATTGATAGGGTTTAAGGAAGCGGGGCTTTTTCCGGAAGTAGATGAAGAGATCGCCAATATTCCATTAGAATTAAAGAAAGTTATGATGGATTATTTTCAAGCAATGGAGGAAAAAGGGAAGGTGGACTGTCCAGATATTGAATCAGCGGCTCTACAGTTCATCTATATGAATTTCGGCTTCTTTTTATCAAAGGCAAGGCTTGGCTCAAAAGTATCGTCTTTATCCATCGAAAACTATTTAAAAAACAGTGTACATATTTTTTCTAGGGGGATCACCCCCTAGAAAAAATTTTAAATAATATGCAAGTATGTACTTGCTTACAGGGGGATAAAAATGAATGCACTTAAATATTTTTTTCGGCAACCGGAAACCTTTGTTGGTATTTTAGCAGCAGCAGCTTTTCAGATTATCTTTTTCTGTGTGTGGATGACTGCTTATGATGGAGTAGATGAACGGATTGAAAACTTACAGATCGGGATTGTCAATGAAGACACAAGAGTTGGAAGAACCGTCGAACAAAACTTAGCGAGGGCTCTGCCGTTTAAACTAGAAAAGTATGAATCACTGGCGAAGGCAAGAGTGGATATGAATAAGCGTCATATTGATATGATTATTCAAATACCTAAGACACTTAGTGAAGATATTCAATCTGGAAGCACTGGAAATGTCGTTTATTGGATTAATCAAGCAAATGCAAGTATGGCGAAGTCTATGATGGAAAGCACAGCTAGTCAGGTAACCAGCCAGGTGAATAACAGCTTGTTTTTAGTCCAAAAGAGCGAGTTATCTGGAGCTTTTCAACAGCAGATTACTCATATGATGCCTGCTGGAAAGTCAGCTGAAGCTGTTAGCCAGTCGGTTACAGAGCTGCTTAAACAAGTAAAGGATGAGCCTGTCAAAAGCTCTATTGTAAAAACAAATAAAGCAAAAGGATTCGCTGCTACAATGGTACCGATGATGATTGTGCTTTCATCATTTGTAGGCGCGATGGTGCTGACGATGCAGCTGCAAAATGCAGCACAAAAGTTAAAGAGCTCTTTCGGGAAGTGGGAACTTTTTTTCTCAAGGCAGATCATGAACATTGCTGTATCCTTCTTGCTAGTTATTCTAACAGTAGGGTTAATGGTTATTTTTAAGATTGGTGGTGAACATTCACTCATAGCCATCTACCTTTTCCAAGCTTTAGTATTTTGGGCTTTTCTATCTTTTGCCCAAATGTTTGTATTCTTGTTCGGCAACGGGGGAATGGTATTTAATATTTTGGCGTTATCTCTCCAATTAGTCACTTCTGGCGTCATTGTGCCAAAGGCGGTACTGGCCAATGGGTATAGTAGCCTTGGAGGATTTCTTCCGGCGACTTATGCAGCCGATGGCTATTACACGATTGTCTTTGGCGGGGATTCAGGAAATATAAGTGGAAATATGGGACAATTGCTATTAATGATTTTTGTGACAATGATCGTGTCAGCAACAGCAGTGTCTTTCAAGCGTGCCCGTTCCCCGCAGATCGCCCAAGAACAGACAGCTCAAGAAGGGCGATAGAAAGTAAGCAGCCGCAGGAAAGGTGGACTTCTATCCTGCGGCTTTTCTTGTTGTATTCACTTTTATTTTACAGTGAAGCGGATGAGTCCTTCTCTTCTTCCATATTTAGATCGGATAGTTTATTTTTAGAGAACTTTGCCAGAGCTAGCATATAAACGATGCCGATGGCTACCCAAACAAGTCCAGCTACAAGGGCATCGATGTGCAAATGATACCATAAAATCCCTGTTAATCCAGCTCCGATAAGAGGCATAATTAGGAAAGAAAAAATATCCTTTGCTGTTTTATATCTTTTTTTCCGGAACACAAAGTAAGCAATAACAGACAAATTCACAAATGTGAAGGCGATTAGTGCACCGAAATTGATGACCGCTGAGATTAATTCTAGACTTGGCGCGATGGCGAGCAATGAAACGGCTCCGACTAATATGACATTAAAGGCAGGTGTTCGAAATTTGGGGTGAACGTAGCCGAACAGTCTGCGCGGCAGTACGCCATTCCGGCCCATTACGTATAAAAGGCGGGAAACACTGGCATGAGATGCGAGTCCGGAAGCGACAGTAGCAGCAAAAGCTCCTGATAAGAAAAAGAGCTTAAAGATAGATCCACCGACAAATAATCCGATTTCCGGCAAGGTATCGTCTGTTACTTTAAAGCCAGACAAATCCGGGAAAAGAGCCTGTGCAAAATAACTACAAACAAAAAAGATTCCTCCGCCAATCAGAACTGTCAGCATAATCGCTTTAGGCATGATCTTCTGGTCAACGGCCTCTTCTGTATACATCGTCACCGCATCAAAACCGATAAATGAAAAACAAACGACTGTGGCCCCTGTCAAAATAGCAGTTAAATGTATATTGGAATGAAACAATGGTTCGGTTGTGAAAATAGTTCCTTGCCCCATACCGTTAGATAATTGTTTAAATGCAAGGAATAGAAATGCCGCGATTAAGACTACCTCAAATACAACGAGAATAGAATTGAGACTGGATGTTTTTCCCATGCCCCACATGTTGATAGCAGTGATGATAATTACGTAACCGACAACCCAAATCCATGAAGGAACATCCGGAAAAACAGATTCCATATAAAGACGGATAATTAGTGCATTGATCATGGGAAGCAGCAAATAATCCAATAATGACGACCAGCCGACTAAAAAGCCGAGGTGAGGGTTCATTGTTTCTCTTGTGTACGTATAAGCAGACCCTGCGCTTGGAAATACTTGGACCATTTTTCCGTAACTAATAGCCGTAAATAACATAACTACTAGGGCCGCAATGTAGGCAAGTGGAACCACTCCATTTGTTTCTTTCGATACGATGCCGAACGTATCGAAGACAACCGTTGGAGTCATATAACCGAGCCCGAGACCAACAATCGCCCAAAGTCCAAGTGAACGTTTAAGTGTATGATTTCCTGACATATATCAACTCTCCCTTTTGTTCTCAAGGTGTCATTCAACAACTTGAAACGCTTTCATTTATTGGATACTCAGAACTACAGAGAGGCTTCAAGGTGGGCGTTTCATCATACATTAGTCCCTCCTTTTGATAGCTGCTTTCAAAATTTCTTCGCTTTAAACATTTGCAATTTTCGCGCCAATTAGTGGTATTTATTAGCCCATAGGCTTAATTTGTTTAAATAAACGATAAATCCGTTGAATGGATAGTGAACATGTATATTAGAAAAAGATAATTTTTATGAATTTTTGAATAATTTAACCTTGAGTGCATAAAAGAACTGTGTAAATAATGAGATGATGGGTAAATGGATCTATAAATGAGATTGATAATAGTTCTTCGGTTTTAGGAGGAGGGGTGTCATTTGAACGAAGAAACACAAAAAGCAGCTTTTATAAAAGCTGCTTTTGATAGATAAGGATTTAGTTGCTATGCTGATTTGATACTTTAACCATTTGCAGGATTTTTTGAAAAGCGTCATCTGTAGTTGCAGCTTCAATAGTAATCCTTTGCTTATCAGGGTAATGCTTAGTTGAATATTCATATTTAGGATCATAATAATATTCAAGCAAAAGTTTAATGGCCAAAGCAAAATCATGGCTTTCTAGCGCTTCTTCAATCTGCTTGGCGATAGGTGTGTGAATGCGCTTTTTAATTAGTTGAAAGGCTTCCTCGAAATGATGTGGATATTCCCAGGGCTGATAATCTTCTAAAATATTTCGTACTCTTTCTTCGACAGGCAGATGAAGAAACAGCTGAAGGCTGTTTTCTTTTTTCTCATTCAAAAAAGGAGGCAAATATACTTTTCCAATTCGTTTGCTTTCTCCTTCAATGAAAACAAAGGGTTCATCCTGATAACGCCGGATTTCACTGATAAGAAGGGAGTCGAATTTTTTCTGGTTGCTTGGCTCAAGGCCGATTTGTCCAAAAATTGACCCGCGATGACCGGCCATTTTTTCAAGATCAATGACAGGATAACCATGTTTCGATAACCGTTGCAAGATAGCAGTTTTCCCCGAGCCAGTGTATCCATTTAGCACGAATAGCTTCGGTTTGAATTGCTGGTTTTCTAGTTCCTGGACGACCCATTGACGATAGGTGCGGATACCTCCCATCAAACGGTTAGCACGGATGCCCATTAATTCAAGAACAGTGGCGGCCGTTTTGCTGCGCATTCCTCCGCGCCAGCAAAATACAGTCATAGGCGTTTCAATTTGTTTAAATTCAGCAATAAATGCGGGGAGCTTTTGTGAAAAAATTTGCAGTCCTCTTTCTTTTGCTGCTTCCACCCCTTGCTGTTTATATATGGTTCCAACTTCTGCGCGTTCCTCATCGTTAAAAATAGGAATGTTGATGCTGCCCGGGATGGTGGCTTCATTAAATTCTTTTGGAGAACGAACATCAACCAGTGTATGTGTCTCTTTTTCCTTTGAGGCCAATAAATCAGGCAGCGAGATATCTTGAAACATCTAGTTCACCTTCTATAGTTAATTAAGCGGTTGTACAACAATACGGCCTTTATTTTCTTCCGTTACTTCTCCAATAATTTTCGCCTCTACGCCTCGCTCTTGAAGCTCCTTAGCAAGCTGCTCCGCTTCATGGCCCGCTACTGAAATTAACAGCCCGCCAGACGTTACAGCATCACATAAAATCCAACGATCCACTTGATCAAGCGACTCAGGATAAGTAACGATCTCTTTTACATGTTCGAAGTTATTTTTTGTTCCACCTGGCACAGAACCTGCTTCAGCCAGTTCTTTCACTCTTGGAAGTACAGGAACTTGATCAGAATAAATTCGCAGTCCGACATCGCTTCCTTTTGCCATTTCCGAAGCATGCCCTAAAAGGCCGAAGCCAGTGACATCAGTAGCAGCGTGAACGTCATAGTCTGCCATTACTTCAGCGGCTGTTTTATTAAGAGTAGCCATTACTTTGGTTACGCGTGCGATTTCTTCTTCAGATAATAAATCTTTCTTTAGAGAGGTCGTTAGGATGCCGACGCCGATCGGTTTTGTTAAGATGAGCCGATCTCCTGGCTTTGCTCCAGCATTGGTTCTTACCTTCTCTGGGTGAACGACTCCTGTAACGGCAAGGCCGAATTTAGGCTCCTTGTCATCAATAGAGTGACCGCCTACCAATGTAACACCCGCTTCTTGTAGTTTATCACCCGCTCCGCGCAAAATTTCAGTAAGGATGCCTTTATCTAGTGTAGCGATAGGAAAGGCAACGATATTCAATGCTGTTATGGGTGTTCCTCCCATTGCGTACACGTCGCTGATGGCATTGGCAGCCGCCACTTGTCCGAAGTCATAGGGCCTGTCAACGATCGGTGTGAAAAAATCGACAGTCTGAACGATAGCTGTCGTATCATTTAAGCGATATACTCCTGCATCATCGCTCGTATCAAGTCCAACAAGCAAATTGGGATCAGATACAGCAGGCGGCAGTGTATGCAAAACCTGAGCCAAGTCGGCAGGGCCTATTTTACATCCACAGCCGCCTTTTGAAGACAAAGTAGTTAGTTTTATGGAATCAAATTTATTCATTTTAAATCAGCCTTTCATAAATTGAATATCTTTTATTTTAGCATAGGAAAAGAAAAAGGCCTGTGATGGTGACTTGAGCAGTCAAAGAGTGAATCCAAATACAAACTCATCTTAATGTGAGTATAGACAAAGTCTGGCTAAAACACACTTAGAGTGACGATGAAATTTTAATTGCAGCTTTCCTATCTAACCATGTAGGTAGAAACAAAACCTAAAATATAGCGCTGGGAGTTTGAAAGAGGAGGTTAAGAGGCGCGGATTCTTCATTTATAAAGCATGATACATTCTTTCTTTTGATGTGTAGATAAGGAGTAAAGAAGAATAAGAGTAAAAAGAAATTGCAGCAATCTGCCGGTGAGTATACGTTATAAAGAAATTAGCTAGCGAATGAGCATGATCGCTTCTTGAGTTCTCATTATTAAGAAATGATTATAAAAATTGCGAAATGCAGCTTCTTGCTAGTAACAGCCTATAAAACAACCAAAAGTATCTACTAATAGGTTGGCTGGTTGTTTTCTCTTCTTAAAAATGAGAAATAATCGGCAAAGTTTTTAAAGAGAGGCGCTGTGTTTTTTTGGTATGCAATTTGCATTAATTTTGTAAGCGTTTTATTTTTGAGGAAAAATGCCGATCTGGTAAAACAGCAGATGGAGAAAATAAGGGGAGAGAGGAGTCAAAATATGAAGGAAAAAGCCAGGAGAGAAGTAAAAAAGCCATCTATATGGCTAGCTTTAGTACCAGTTTTATTTATGATTGTTTCTTTATCCATTTCAGTCATTAAATTTGAAGCTGATCCACATATTCCACTGTTTCTTAGTACAATTGTCGCTGCGGTGATTGCTGTAAAATTAGGCCATAGCTGGTCAGATATTGAGAAAAGTATTTTTAAGACCATTATGTTGTCACTTCAGGCCATATTAATTTTAATGATCATCGGCTCGCTCATGGGTACATGGCTGGCGGGGGGCATCGTTCCAACGATGATTTATTATGGATTAGAAATTATTTCTCCCGCCTATTATTTGCTTGCTGCTTGTGTCATTTGTTGTATTGTGAGCATGGCAGCCGGTAATGCATGGTCAGCGGCAGGAACAGTTGGCATTGCATTGATGGGAATCGGACAAGGCTTAGGTATCCCTTTGCCAATGGTAGCGGGTGCCATTGTCTCGGGCGTTTACTTTGGGGATAAAATGTCTCCTTTATCGGAAACGACTAATTTAGCGCCAGCTGTTGTGGGAATTGGTCTGTTTGAACATATACGGAATATGATTTATACGACAGGGCCGGCATTAATCATCGCTCTCATTCTATACGGCATTCTTGGCATCAAATATTTTGGCGAGGGTTCCCGTGTGAATGATGTAGAATTGATTCAAAACATCCTTACAGACCAGTTTGTTATTTCTCCATTTTTGCTTATCCCGCCTCTCCTTATTATCGTCATATTAGTTTTAAAAATCCCTGCCATACCGGGACTGACCATTGGGTCCATTGTTGGCGCTTTATGTGCTTTGTTTGTACAGGGAGCAGGTATGCAGGATGTTATTGCTGCCATGCACACTGGATTTACAGCGGACACGGGAAATACGATTACAGATGAATTGTTGAATCAGGGCGGAATTGAAAATATGATGAGCATGATTGCCTTAGTTTTGATTGCCATGAGCTTTGGGGGAGTGCTTGAAAAAGCGCAAATTCTTGAAACAATTGTGGAAGTATTAGTAAGGAAAGTAAAGAGAACGGGCAGCTTAATTGCCACTACAGTTGTCACATGCTTTTCAGCCAATGCAGTCGGATGTGAACAATACATGTCGATCATCATACCAGGTCGTATGTACTTAGCGGAATACAAAAAAAGAGGACTTCATCCTAAAGTCTTAGCACGAACATTAGAAGATGCAGGAACGATGAGTTCACCATTAATTCCTTGGACGACATGCGGCGTCTTTATGCTCGGTGTTCTCGGAGTTAGCGCTTTTGAGTATGCGCCATATGCTTTTCTTGCCTGGATCAGTCCACTGATCGCTATTGTATACGCCTATCTAAACATTAAGATAGATCGGATTCCGATTAGAGAAGAACTCGCGAAAGAAGAACTTGTAAGAAACATAGACAAAATTACTCCATAATTTATCCGAGTATAGAGCTTTATCTTTTCGTTAATAAACTTTGTTCTAAAGTGAGGAAAATAATCAGAATATTTAATAAATGGTGATGGGATGATAAAAAAATTGCGCTTAAAAGGTTCCTATAAAGAAATAGGAAAAGGGCATGGTTCAGAAGGGAAAAGAGAAGTGCTGAAAAGTTTGGAAACTTATGAAACTCTCTTTTATGATTATAGTCAAATTCGTTGGAATGAAGCGAGGGAGATGGCTTTGAAGCACGCGGAAGCCATTTCTAAGTATGATGATGATTTAATTAAAGAAATGGAAGGAGTCGCTGCTGGAGCTGGCGTTGATTTTGAGGATATTTTGGCATTAAATACACGAAGTGAAATAGCTTTATCCGGTAAATACAGCCAATTTTCTGATGGATGCACAGCAATTGGTGTCATGCCCCCTATGTCTTCGGGTGTCATCATTGGACAGAATTGGGATTGGAAATCAGCACAGTCAGAGAGCCTTCTGTATGTAGAAATTGAGCAGACAGGAAAGCCAAATATAAAAATGATGACAGAGGGAGGGATCATTGGAAAGATCGGTTGCAATTCCGCTGGGCTGGGTGTTTGTTTAAATGCCTTGCTAACAGACAAGAAGTCTAATCGTATACCTATACATTTAGGGCTAAGAAGTGTATTAAATTCTTTTACCTATTCAGAAGCTATTTTGAGAATAGATGAAGGTCTCATGGCATCCGCTGCTAATTTTTTAATCGGTTCAGCAGAAAATCAAAACGGCATAGTTATGAATGTAGAAGTGAGCCCAGCCGGCATTGATATTGAAGAAAGCGTGGATGGCTATGTTGTTCATACGAACCATATTTGTTCCTCATTTATTAAATCTCATATAGCAGATAAAAATGAATACATTGAAACAGACTCACTGGTCAGAATGAACCGGGCAAGACAGTTAATCAGGGGACAGGCGGCTCAAAATAAAAAAGCGGGGGAAGCCAGTTTTAAACAATGGCTTTCAGATCAATATAACTTTCCCGATTCAATCAATCATTTTATCAACGACAAGCTACCTCCTCATAGAAGAATGGAAACTATCTTTTCTATCATTATGAATCTCTCAGGGAAGAAAATGCTTGTTTGCGTTGGAAAACCTTCGCAAGGTCCATACGTGGAAATGTAGCTAGAAGAGCTAGCGGAAGGAGGGCGGAGAAAGTGTGAAGCAAATATCATTATGGGAAGCGACGGAAAGAGAGAGAACACATAGGGGGAATTTACAGGGAGACAGAACGTGTGAGGTAGTGATTATCGGCGGGGGCTTTTCCGGTTTATCAACAGCGTATCATTTACAAAAAAATAACTGCCAAACAGTTATCCTTGAGAAAGAAAAGGTCGGCAGCGGGGCAAGTGGAAGAAATGGGGGCCAGATCTTGACCGGGTATGTGCTGTCTATAAGCCAGCTTACCAAAAAATACGGGCTGTCAGCAGCAAAGCAAATGCTGCAATTAACGTTGGATTCCATTGATCTTATTGAAGAGATTATTCAGGAAAATAACATTAAATGTGACTTTTATCGTGAGGGGCATCTGCATGCAGCTTATAAACCAGCACATTTAGAAACACTGAAGCGTGAACAGGAGAGATTGATGAAGGATTTTAGCTATGAAGTGCAAGTGGTCGAAAAAGCGGAGATGCAGCAGGAGTTGAATACTCCGCTTTATGCTGGGGGATGCATTGATAGAAACAGCGCTATTTTTCATCCGCTTAACTATGCACTGGCGCTGGCGAATCGGGTGGAAGAGCTGGGAGGGACGATTTATGAAAAAACAGAGGCCCTTAAAATTGACAGAATCCCGAATGGAAAAGTAACCGTGACAACAAATGAAGGCAAAATCACAGCGGATCAGATCGTGATCGTTACGAATGCTTACTCAGGAAGCCTCCATGAAGCCATTGGCAGATCTGTTATTCCTATTGAAAGTATTATGATTGCAACGGAGCCGCTGCCACCTGATACATTAAAAGGATTAATCAAGAAAAACCGAGGGGTCTACGACACGAAAAATTTGCTGTATTACTTTAGAAAAACAGCTGATCATCGTCTTGCCTTTGGCGGGTCGGGGAGAACAACGAGCCGGCGTGATGCTGGACGCTTATTCTTCCAACTTCGTGAAGGGATGAACCGGGTATTTCCTGACTTGGAAACCGCCCGTATTGAATATGAATGGAGCGGGAAGGTAGGCTTTACAAGAGAGAAAATCCCGTACATGGGGCAGCTTGAAGATGGAACTCATTTTGCTTTTGGATATGCAGGCCATGGAGCAGCCATGTCAACGCTGATGGGGAAACTACTCGCAGCGAACGTCCTTCAACTGGAAGAAGGGAAAAACCCACTAGAGAAAACAACCTTAACCCCTATTCCTTTTTACCGTCAGCACGCCAAGATCGTTAGTGTCATGAAATATTATTATCAGCTTTTAGATAAATTTTTCTAATTCATTTTCTGAGTAAGCTTTTTAACATAGCTGTCTGAAAGCCAGTAAATAGCTGGTTTTCCGGACAGCTTTTATTGTTAGTGTAAGCTTGATAAATAATTTATCAATTTTGATAATAACTTCTCATAAATGAGAAAAAAGCAAAAGGTAAAGAAAAGCCTGCGAATATTCAGAATATTTTTTAAGGTGGGTATTTCTCTTCTCATAAATGAGAAAGACACATCTGTTTGATGCTGATTTCACTTGTTTTAGAAGTTGGCATAGCAGTTGCATTATATAGAAATGTAGCTATACACATAAAAGGAGAGGAAGAAAAATATGAGGAAATCTAATGAAGAAGCACTCCAAATAGCGACTGAGATATTGGAGTTAATTGAAAGCGATTCACTTAGTGAGAAGCAGAAAGATCAAATTATTGAAGATTCGATTTATAACTTTACTAACTTTGTAAATAAGGCAATTCTTGATCACCGTAAATCGGCTTCTACCGACTTTTCATTTGTAGAGTGGGAAGATGAGAAAGCTATTTTCCGTGACACGAAGAATCGGGAGTTTATCGACTGTCTTGGCGGTTATGGCGTTTACTTGCTGGGGCATCGTCATCCGAAAGTGGTAAAAGCAGTAGAAGCGCAATTAAAGCGGTATGCTTTGCACAGCCAGGAGTTAGTTGATCCGCTGCGCGGATATTTATCTAAGCTTGTAGCTGCTATTACACCGGGGGATATGCAGTATACTTACTTCACGAATTCAGGCGCCGAGGCTAATGAAATGGCACTTAAACTGGCGCGGCTCGCCACAGGAAAAACTCATTTTATTTCCACTGTAAATGGGTTTCACGGCAAAACATTTGGGGCTCTATCTTCGTCAGGAAAGGCAGTATTCAGAGAGCCATATTTACCGCTCGTCCCTGGATTCCACCACGTGCCGTTCGGCGATGCCGATGCTATGGAGAACATGATTAACCAGCTTGAAGCGACTGGAGAGAAAGTGGCGGGGATTATTGTTGAGCCGATCCAGGGAGAAGGCGGCATTAACATTCCATCCGCTGATTATTTTCCAAGATTAAGAGAAATTTGCGACGAGCATAACTGTGTCCTGATCGTTGATGAGATACAAACTGGCATGGGCAGAACTGGAACTTTGTTTGGTATAGACCATTGGAATGTGGTTCCGGATATCATGACACTCGGCAAAGCGTTTGGCGGCGGAGTCATGCCGATCACTGCTATGGTTGCCCGCCCTCATTTATGGAAAAAGATGGAGGAAAATCCTTTCTTGCTCGGTTCCTCTACATTTGGCGGAAACCCGCTCTGTTGTGCAGGAGCCATTGCGGGAATCAAAACGATACTAGAAGAAAATATCGTCGAGCAAGCGAAAGAAAAAGGCGATTATATTGTGGAGAAGTTAGCTGAAATCCAAAAGAGTTATCCGGAAGTCATGGTCGCCGTGCGCGGAAAGGGATTGTTAATTGGCATGGAGTTCGCCACGAATGAGATTGGCTTTGAGCTGGCCAAACGATTATTTAACGATCAAATCCTCATAGGAGGGACATTGAATAATGCTACGGTGATCCGCATTGAGCCGCCTGCTGTTATTACGTATGAGCAGATTGATACGGTTATTGGTGCGATTGACAAACATGTAGCCAATCTGGCAAAAAAACCGGCTGTAACTAGTTAATAACAGGGCTGTGGAAGGCCCTGTTCAAATAAAGAAGAAGGAGATAGATAGTGAATGAGCCAGGCAGAAAAGTTATCAGTAATTGGTGAGTGGACAGATGCCACAAATCTACAGAAATTCTATATAAACGGTGAATGGATTGAGCCAATTAGCAAGGAGATCCTGTCTGTTATTAATCCGGCTACAGGTGAAGAGCTTGCTAAAGTAGCCTCTGCTAACGCGCAAGATGCAGAAAGAGCCATACACGCAGCACGATCCGCATTTGATAAAGGCCAGTGGCGTACCATGTCAGCTCACGAGCGGGCGAACATGCTCATGGAATTGGCAGCAAAAATTGAAGAACATCAGGAAGAACTGGCCGAAATCGAAACAGCTAACAATGGAAAAACTTTGAGAGAAGCACAAGCAGACGTTGCGGAGGCAGCAAAAACGTTTCGTTATTACGCAGGATTAGCGACGAAGCCATCAGGTGAAACCTTCGAGACAGACGAGCCTCTCGTTTCGCGTGTAGTAAGAGAACCAATCGGCGTGTGCGGCCAAATCATCCCATGGAATTATCCTCTTCTTATGGCTGCCTGGAAGCTGGCACCAGCACTAGCAGCAGGCAATACATGTATTTTAAAACCCTCAGAATTAACACCATTAACAGCTATCCGTCTCTTTGAACTAATTGATGAAATTGATTTTCCAAAAGGAGTGGTCAATTTAATAAACGGCACAGGTCCGGATGCGGGGCAGCCGTTAGTTACTAGCTCTCTCGTTGATAAGATCGCTTTTACAGGCGGCACTGTCACTGGAAAGAGGATTATGAAGGAAGCAGTAGGAAACTTAAAAAAAGTATCGCTTGAATTAGGGGGGAAATCTCCAAATATCATTTTTGCTGACGCTGATTATGAAAACGCTTTAGATTATGCGGCCTTCGCTATTTTTAACAACTCGGGACAAGTGTGTTCGGCAGGCTCGCGGCTGTTAGTTGAAAGGAAAATCTATGATCGCTTTACTAGTGATTTAGCTGAGGCGACTAAGAAAATCCGTGTAGGCAACGGAGCCGATCCTTCTTCACAGATGGGGCCAGTTATCAGTAAGCAGCACATGGAAAAGATAGAAAGATATATTGCAGTAGGTAAGCAGGAAAAAGCAACACTCCTCTGCGGAGGCCGCCGCTTGCTTGACCAAGGCCGTGAATATGGCTACTTTATTGAGCCGACCATCTTTATCGATGTGGATCCGCAAGCGACAATTGCCCGGGAAGAAATCTTTGGCCCAGTTCTTTGTGTGATTCCATTTGATACAGAAGAAGAAGCGCTTGAAATCGCCAATGACTCTCCTTATGGACTAGCAGCAGGGATTTTCACATCAAATACGGCGAAAGCAGAACGAATGGCCAAATATATCCGAGCGGGAGTGACGTGGATTAATACGTATGAACAAAATTTAGTAGAGGGGCCTTGGGGCGGTTATAAAGAGAGCGGGATTGGAAGAGAGCTTGGAACCTACGGATTTGATGAGTATACAGAAGTGAAACAAATTATTAATACATTAAAGGTAGAGCCGACAGGGTGGTTCGCGGATTGACCACTTTCAAAAAGAGGAATGGGAGGGGATAACTTGAGTGTGCCCATGGTTGAATTGAAAAGGGTAGCGAAAAGATTTAAAGATTTTGTCGCTGCAGAAGATATTAACATTTCTGTAAAGCCTGGAGAGTTTCTCACGCTGCTTGGGCCTTCAGGCTGTGGGAAAACCACAACCTTGAGGATGATTGCGGGATTTGAGCAGCCATCAGAGGGTGAGGTATGGGTGAATGGACAGATGGTCAATCACGTGGAGCCATATAAACGAGATGTAAATACCGTTTTCCAGAACTATGCTCTCTTCCCTCATATGAATGTATTCAATAACATTGCGTACGGGCTGCGCATGAAGAAAGTACCTAAAAATGAAATTAAAGAACGGGTAGAGAAAATACTTAAGCTCGTACAGCTGGAAAAGTTCGCTTCAAGAAAGCCTGATCAGCTGAGCGGCGGCCAAAAGCAACGGGTCGCTATTGCACGGGCTTTAGTGAATAACCCGAAGGTGCTGCTGCTTGATGAGCCGTTAGGAGCGCTTGATTTAAAGTTGAGAAAACAGATGCAGGTAGAGTTAAAACATCTTCAGCAAGAACTTCAAATTACATTCGTTTACGTTACCCATGATCAAGAAGAAGCATTAACGATGTCAGACCGAATTATCATCATGAATGAGGGAGTTATTGAGCAAGTTGGTTCACCGACTGAAATTTATGAACGTCCGAAGACTAGATTTATTGCAGATTTTATCGGTGAAACGAATCTATTCCAAGGCACTATAGTCCGAGCGGACGATCAATATGTCTTTCTTAACTGCGACAGCCACGAAATGAAAGTTTGTCACGAATTCAGCAGCCATATATCAGATGAAGCCTATGTGGCGGTTCGTCCTGAGAAGATTAAAGTCCTTGCTGCTCCGGAAAAAGAAATGACGGTTATAAAGGGCCTGTTTCAAGAAAAGATTTATGTTGGTTCGGTGACGAAATTAATCTTTGCACTGCCGAATGGACAGCATGTAACGGTTAATGAGACAGAAGAAAGCAGAAAAGCAATGGCGACAGGAGAGCAATTCTATGTTGGCTGGCATCCGCAGGATGCTGTATTGCTAACGTCCTAGCAGCTTTAAAGGAGGTGGGAAAATCGGAAAACTATGTAAATGCAGAGATGTATCTGTTGGGCAAATACTTGTATTTCATTAAATACCAAAAGGGAGAGGAATATTCATGAGAGCGATTGTTATGGGAGTAGGCGGAGTTGGACAGGTGGTAGCGTCGGAATTAGTTAAATCAGATTATCTTAAGAAATTAGTATTAGCTGATATTGTTACAGATCATGCAGGTGAGCTTGCAAAGGAGTACGGCAAAAAAACCAACGCTGAAATTATTGTTAAGCAAGTAAATGCAAGTAACTTAAAGGAAGTCGAAGCCTCCTTTCAAGATGTAGATGTTGTTATTCACTCAGGACTTCCAGATAACAACCTTGTTGTGATGGAAGCCTGTCTAAACACTAAAACCAATTATATAGATATGGCTGCAGCCAGCCCAGCCGGCTTGAAAGAGCAATTATCATGGAATGATCGTTTCAAGCAAGCTGGAATATTGGGAATTATGGGACTGGGCTGTGACCCTGGATTTGCAAATATCGCCGCTCGTTACGGCGTTGATGAATTAGATACAGTAGAGTCCATTTCCATTCGGGATGGGGATAATTCAAAGGTTGATTATGACGGATTTTGTGCTTACTTTAGTCCGCAAACGGCAATTGAGGAATGCTTGGCAAAGCCAAATTACTGGACAGACAAAGAGGGAATTCAATATTATTCGACACCGTTTGCTAATAAAGATGAATTTGAGTTTCCCGAGCCAGTCGGTTGGATGGATTGTTACAACGTAGAACATGAAGAACCGGTAACGATTGGAGATACAATCGGCAAGCAAAAAGGCTGTAAATATGTTGATTTTAAATATGCTCTTCATCCAGACTTTGTAAACACGCTTCAAGTTCTAAGCTATCTGGGGCTGGATAGCAGGGAAGAAATTAATGTGAAAGGAGCAACCGTTGCACCCATCGATGTAGTGGTGAAAACCATGCCTAAGCCAGCAGACTTAGCCGGCAAAATCCATGGGTACTCAGCAATTGGCGCTCTTGTAACAGGAACAAAAGGCGGGAAGAAGAAGGAATTGTTCATCTATACAATGGCTAACCATGACGAGGTATATGAACAAAGCGGGTTTCAGGCAACGGTTTGGCAGACGGGGGTTCCGCCAGTGGCAGCAGTTGATATGATGGCAGCCGGCTTGATGAATCAAACAGGTTGCATCCCGCCCGAGTTAATTGAACCCACTCCTATCTTAGAAAAAATAAAGGCCAGAGGGATGAATTGGGACATCATCGAGAAGACGGCACCGATCTATAAAGCAAAGAATAAAGAGCTAACAAACGCTTAATTAACTGAATATTCTGTCGTATTTTTCGATATGTAAATACTTTTATACATGGATGGGGCTGGAGAGCAGAGTGTGTATCTGCCGGGAACAGCCCCTCATTAAAATTTACGGAAAAGCAGGTGAGAACGATTGAAAAAAGAAAATGTGACTATTGCTACCGATCTTCCTATCAAGCCCAAAGTTAAAACCTCGAAAAAAAAAATTAACTTTGCTGCGATTTGGACACTTTCCCCCGTTACGATTTGGCTGCTGTTGTTTTTATTTGTACCGCTCTTTTTCATACTCATTGTCAGTGTGATGTCAAGAGGGACTTACGGAGGAATTGAGTATACATTTACTCTTGAGAATTACGCTCGGTTCTTTGAACCTCTGTATCTTCGAATTATTGTTGTCTCTATTGTTATGGCAGCGGCGACTACCTTCATCTGTGTTGTCTTCGGCTATCCATTTGCTTATATAATCGCCAAGTCACCTGTTAAATACCGGACCTTGCTGCTATTGCTTGTTATTGTTCCTTTCTGGACGAATTCTTTAATCCGTACGTACGCATGGATCGTTTTGTTAAGAACAGAGGGCGTTATCAACACTCTTTTATTAAAAATTGGACTGATTGCTGAGCCGCTTACTTTGCTTTATAACAGTGGAGCAACTTTGATTGGTTTTGTATACACATTGTTTCCTTTTGCCGTTTTACCTTTATATGCTTCTATTGAAAAGCTGGATCGAACATTTCTGGAGGCGTCGAGCGATCTTGGAGGGAGGCCATGGCAAACATTTTTAAACGTCACTTTGCCGCTTACCTTTCCCGGAGTAGTTGCCGCCTCTCTGCTTGTCTTTATCCCAACTTTAGGGCTGTTTTTTATCTCGGATTTAATGGGCGGAGCTAAGACGATGATCATTGGCAACCTAATTAAAAATCAATTTCTTACTGCTAGAGACTGGCCATTTGGTTCAGCAGCCTCGATTATTTTAATGGTTCTTACCTTGGTGATGATCCTCTTCTATTTGAAAGTATCTGGCGGAAAAACTGATGATACGGAGTTGTTGTAATATGAGCAAACTTACTCGTTTGCCTTCTGTTGCTTATGCCGCGTTTATATACTCATTCCTGTATGTCCCTATTGTTATATTAGTTGCTTACTCATTTAATGATTCTAAGCTCAACGCAGTTTGGAAAGGATTCACATTTGAGTGGTATGCCAAGCTATGGACCAATACCAGCATTTTAGAAGCAGCGAAGATCAGCCTCACCGTCGGATTTTTCTCCACTGCTATTTCCACTATGTTAGGAACGTTGGTAGCTGTAGGGATGTACCGATATCAATTTAGAGGAAAAGGAATAATAGATGCCATGCTCTATGTTCCTCTTGTAATGTCTGAAATAGTCATGGGCATTGCATTATTAGCGTTCTTTTCGATGGTACAAATCCCATTAGGAATGGGCACGCTGCTTGTGGCGCATGTAACTTTCTCGATCCCGTTTGTAGTGGTTGTCATTAATGCAAGGTTAAAAGGGTTCGACCAATCCATCGAAGAAGCATCCAAAGATTTAGGAGCAAACGAATGGCAGACATTTCGTTTAATTACTTTTCCGCTTTTAGGCCCGGCTATTGCGGCAAGTGCCATGCTGGCATTTACCATTTCAATTGATGATGTTATTGTCAGCTTTTTTGTGGCTGGCCCAGATAGCACCACGCTGCCGCTGCAAATTTTCTCGATGGTCCGCCACGGGGTAACGCCGGAAATTAATGCTTTATCGACTTTAATGCTTGTTGTCACTCTTACCTTTGTTATTGTGGCTCAAAGGTTACAAACGAAAAAAAGATAAGAGTGGTTGATTATAAGGAAAATTACTGAATCGGGGGGAATGGAATGTGAAAGCGAGAAAGAAGGGTCGTTTACTGCTTGTGTTGCTGCTATTAACTTCTCTCGTTGTGGGAGGCTGTGGAAGTGAAGCAACTGACAGCTCAGACGAAAAAGTGCTCAACGTCTTTAACTGGGCCGAATATTTACCGAAAAAAGTTATTAAAGATTTTGAAAAAGAAACAGGGATTAAAGTCAATTACGGGACTTACTCTTCCAATGAGGAGATGTTTGCTAAATTAAATACCGGTCAAGGCCAGTATGATTTGGCCGTTGCCTCGCTTTATTATGTTGACGTGCTTATAAAGGAAGGGCTTGTTGAAGAAGTAGATAAAGAGAAAATCCCTAACATTGAAAATATTGGAAAAGAGTTTTTAGGAAAGGATGCAGATCCCGATGACAAGTATTCCATCCCTTATTTATGGGGAGAGGAACTGATCGTCATGAATACAGAGCTCGTAGATAAAAAGGTGACTTCTATTAAAGATTTGCTGGACCCGCAATTTAAAAATAGTCTTGTCATGTTGGATGACCCGCGTACAGTCATTGGAGCCGCCCTGGCTGTTCTAGGTTATTCCCCAAACAGTACAGATGAAAAAGAAATAGAAGAGGCTGGAAAATGGCTCGAGAAATTAAAGCCGAATATTAAAGTGTTTGATAGCGATAACGCCAAAGCACTATTGGCGAGCGGAGAAGTGAAAGGCGGCATTGTCTACGGAGCTGAGGCGAGCCTCGCTATTCGAGAAAATAAGGCGATAGAAAAAATATATCCGGAAGAATTTTTAAGTTTGTGGCAGGACAACTTTGTTATCCCAAAAGGAGCGAAGCATAAAGAGAACGCCTTGAAATTTATTGATTACATTCTTCGCCCAGAAGTAAGCAAAGAGGTAGTAATGGATTATCCGTATGCCAATCCAAATACAGAAGCCGTAAAGCTCTTGCCTGAAGATATTCAAAAAGAAATTGATATTCCAGCAGAAGAGGCAAAGAAAGGCACATATATGAAGGATGTAGGAGAAGCAACGGTTATTTACGATAGAGTGTGGGCGGAGTTAAAGCAATAAAGGCAAATAGCCACTTTATTTTGGTCTGATCAATAGGGAGGGTTCTTCTGTGAAGGTAGCAATTGTTGGCGTAGGCGGTGTAGGCCAGGTGTGCGCTTCGGAACTAGTCAAGCAAGAGTCTCTTGAAAAGTTAGTGCTAGCGGACATTTGTATAGAAGCTGCAATGAGCATTGGGGAGAAATTGCAGACACAGACAAGGAGCGAAATTCTTGTGAAAGAATTAGATGCCCGCAACGTAAAGGAAATGACTCTTGCTTTTAAGGAGGTTGATGTAGTTCTTCACACTGGATTGCCTGAAAATAACTTTTATGTCATGCAGGCTTGCATAAATGCCCAATCCAATTACATTGATATGGCTTCAGTATCGAACGATTCATTGTGGAAGCAGCTATCATGGGATAAGAAATTTAAACAAGCAGGCATTCTCGGAATTATGGGTCTGGGATGCGATCCGGGATTTGCCAACATCGCTGCCCGTTACGGTGTGGATGAACTGGATACAGTTACTGAAATTTCCATTAGAGACGGCGACTGCTCAAATGTGGATTACGAAGGGTTCTGCATGTACTTTAGTCCTAAAACAGCAATTGAAGAATGCCTCGCTCTGCCTAACTACTGGACAATAGAAGAAGGCGAGCGGGTTTACCCTGTTCCATTCGCAAACAAGGAAGAATTTGAATTTCCGGAGCCGGTTGGACGGATGAATGTGTATAACGTCGACCACGAGGAACAAACAACGCTTGGAGAAACAATAGGTAGAAAAAAAGGTTGTAAATATGTTGATTTTAAATATGCCTTGCCTGATGACACGGTAAATGCTTTGAAAGTCATCCGAGACCTGGGGCTGAACAGCGAAGAGGAGATAGAAGTCAAAGGTGTAAAGGTAGCGCCGATTGATATGGTCGTTGCCTTAATGCCAAAACCAGCAGAATTGGCTGGTAAAATTCATGGTTTTTCTTGTATTGGGGCTCTTGTTAAAGGAACCAAAGATGGAAAAGATAAAGAGCTGTTTATTTATACGCTAGCCAATCATGATGAAGTCTATAAACAGTCGGGCTTCCAGGCTACAGTTTGGCAGACAGGTATCCCGCCAGTAGTGGCCGTCGATATGATTGCTGAAGGGACACTTGCTGCCAAAGGCTGCATTCCGCCTGAGTTAATTGAGCCGAAGGTATTTATGAAGAAATTAAAGGAGCGAGGAATGCAGTGGTATGTAAGGGAGAAGTCAACGACATATCTGACAAACAGTTAATTATAGCAAGGTTCCTATAGTATCCAATTAAGAAAAGATCGGGGGAAAAGGCTCAGTGGCTAAAGCAGATATCGTTTTAAAAGGAAATGCTATTTTTACAGGAGTAAATGATGAACCCGTCTCGGGGGCAGTCATTATTAAGGACAATAGAATTAGTGACATTTGTTCAAAAGAAAAAAGCAAAGATTATATTGGCAGCGACACGAAAGTATATAGCTTTGATGACGAGCTGATCATGCCGGGGTTTCACGATTTCCACCTTCATTTATTCTTGGGAAGTTTATATGCGGACAGCGTGTCACTCATCGATGCCAAGTCGGAGCTGGAAGCCGCCATAAAAGTGAAAGAGTTTGCCGATCAGCGGCCGGAAGATCCCTGGGTGTTCGGTTTTAGGTGGTATCACGTCCATTGGGATAATCATACACTCCCAAGCCGTCAAACCCTTGATGAGTTGATTCCGGATCGGCCTGTTCTTTTAGTCAATGAAGAAGGCCATGGTGTCTGGTTGAATACGAGAGCCATGCAAATGCTAGGCATCGACAGACATACTGCAGAACCGGCTTTTGGAAAAATATTTAAAGACGAGACGGGGGAGCCGACGGGTGTTCTCTATGAAACGGCGATCAGTTTAGCTCAGGCTGCTTTTCAATTGCCAAAAGAAAAAGAAAAGAGGTTGCTGGAGAGGTTTTTAAGAAAAGCGGCCAGCTTCGGGATCACCAGTGTTAGTGACATGCTGCCGCTTACAGGGTATGAATTAGGCGATATCCACTTATATAAACAATTTGAAGAAGAAGAAAAGTTAACGGCAAGAATTAATTTTTTGACTGTGTTGAACGGAAACCTGGATTATGCTAAACAAGTTCGCCAGTTGTTTAATTCCAGTAAATTGAAGTTTTCCGGCTTAAAGCAGTTTCTGGATGGCGTACCGGCTACTTATACAGCTCTTCTGCTGGAGAACTATACAGACTTCCCAACCAAAGGTGAGCCTTTCTTACCTCCGGAAACAATTAAATCGTGGGTTACTGAAGCCGATCGAGAGGGCTTTAGAATTCGTCTGCATGCTTGTGGGGACGGGGCCGTACGGTTAGGGCTCGATATCTATGAAGAGGCGATGAAAGCCAACGGCAGCCGGGATGCCCGACATACAATTGAACATATTGAAGTTATTGATCCGGCAGATATTCCCCGTTTTTCTGAATTAGGTGTAATGGCATCCATGCAGCCGGAGCATATGAACACAGAAGAATTTGCGAACAACGTTTATTTGTCTCGTCTTGGAGAAGAACGTTCCAAGCGGACATGGCCGATTAAAAGTTTACAAGATTCCGGAGCCAAGCTGGCTTTTGGAAGTGATTATCCCATCGTTGAAATTAACCCGCTCCCGGGAATTTATCGGGCGGTTACAAGAGTGAATGATAGCGGTGAACCAAATGGAGGATGGAACCCGGAAGAGAAAATTCAATTGGCTGATGCAATAAGATGCTACACTTCCGGTTCTGCTTACGGAGTTTTTGCAGAGGATGAACTTGGCACGCTGGAAAAAGGAAAGCTGGCCGACATTGCTGTTTTAGACCGGAATTTGTTCAATTTGCCTGCAAAAGAAATCCTGCGGGCGAAAGTAAAACTGACAATTATGGACGGAGCTGTTGTTTATGAACAGGCATTGTCTGGAAAATTAGCTATTCAATAAAGTCTTCTACATTTAGCAACTCTTCGGGAGGATGAAAAGAAGATGAAAAGAGGCAAGCGGGGGATCATATATTGGTTTAGCATCAGTTCACTTATACTATTGGCTGGGTTCATTCTAGGCGGCTGCAACCAAGAGGGGAAATCAAAAGAAGATGAAAAAGCTGTAAATATTTTTAACTGGTCACAGTATATTCCGGATCACGTCATCGAAAAATTTGAAGAAGAGACGGGAATAAAAGTGAACTATGATACGTACGCATCTAATGAGGAAATGTATGCAAAATTAAGCGCTGGTCAATCAGGGTATGATGTTGTGGTTCCTACTTTATATTACCTGGAAATTATGGAGAAACAGGGGATGCTCGAAAAGATCAATAAAGACAATCTTCCTCACCTGAAGAATATTGACCAGGATTTTATGGGTCTGTACGTCGATCCCAAGAATGACTACTCTGTTCCTTTTATGTGGGGGACAGGCATTATTGCCGTCAATGAAAAGCTCATTGATAAGGAAGTGACAGGATACAAGGATTTATTTGATCCGCAGTTTAAAAACAGTATTGTTGCTTCCGATGATATGCGCTTTGTTTTAGGTGCCATGCTCGCTATGGAAGGGAATGATCCAAACACACAGGACGAAAAACAAATTGAAGAAGCGGGCAAGCGAATGAAAGAGCTGCTGCCCAATATTAAACTGTTTGACAACGAAAGTCCTAAAACCGTTCTGGCAAATAACGAGGTGAAGGCAGGGATTTTATATGGGGGTGAAGCTATCCTGGCACAAAGGGAAAACCCTGATATTAAGCTTGTACTGCCCAAAGAATACCTTCTTTTATGGCAGGAAAATTTAGTGATCCCAAAAGGAGCGCCACACAAAGAAAACGTTGAAAAATTTATTGACTTTTTACTGCAGCCTGAAATCAGTAAGGAGATTACTATGAGCTACCCGTATGGAAATCCGAACAAGGAAGCTTTAAAGCTACTGCCGGAGGATCTCCGAAGCTTGATCGAGCTGCCTACAGATGAGCTGAAAAGAGGCATATATGCAAAGGATGTAGGAGAAGCAACAGCAATCTATGACCGTGTGTGGGCAGAGGTAAAGCAATAAATTAGCATGATCTTCGATGTAATGAGGAAAGGGCGGTTTTTATGCCGGTTAAAAAACCATCAAACTTTGATAAAAAGATCATTGTCCGTACGATTCGAACAGATGATTTTCATGAGATCATTGAGTTATCCAAAATTGCTTTCCCGCAAATGGAGCCGTGGGAAGCTCAACATTTGGAAAGCCACTTAAAGGTCTTCCCTGAAGGGCAATTTTGTGTGGAATACGGCGGAAGAATTATTGGGTCATGTTCAAGTTTGATTGTTGATTTTGAAGAATATGATGATGACCACAGCTTTGATGAGATTACGGACGACGGCTTTATTAGAAACCATGATCCGAAAGGATTGAATCTTTATGGAATTGATGTGGCTGTCCATCCAGATTTTCGCGGTATGAAAATAGGTCAGCGGCTCTACGAAGCTAGAAAGCAGCTTTGCAGAGAAAGAAATTTAAAGAGTATTATTATAGGCGGAAGAATTCCTAACTACAGTAAGCATGCTCATCGGCTATCAGCAAGGGAATACGTTGATGAGGTAATGAAGCAAAATCTATATGACCCGGTATTAACTTTTCAAATGATGAATGGCTTCGTATTAAAGCGAGTAAATTCCGATTATTTATCAGATGATCAAGCGTCTCTTAAACATGCAACACTAATGGAATGGTATAACGTCGATTACTTGCCAAAAGCCCAACATCATTATAAAAGGGCTTTTCCCGTGAGAATTTCAGTCGTGCAATACATGATGAAGCAGATCCACTCCTTTACTGACTTTGCGAATCAATGCGAGTACTTTATCGATGCGAGCGCTAATTTCAGATCGGACTTTGTGGTATTTCCAGAAACCTTTACAATGCAGCTTCTATCTTTTCTTGGAGAAGATATTCCTAGCTTGCAGGTGAAAAAATTAACTAGCTTTACTGAACAATATATAAAAACATTTACTGACTTGGCGATCAAGTATAACGTAAATATTATCGGCGGCTCTCACTTTGTCGAGGAAAATCATTCTATATACAATATTGCCTACCTATTCAGACGGGATGGGACGGTTGACAGGCAGCGTCAAATTCATATCCCGGCGGATGACCAAAAATGGTGGGGGATACAGCCGGGCAATAATATTCATGTGTTTGATACAGACTGTGGGAAAATCGCCATGTTAGTTAGCTATGATATTTTATTTCCAGAGCTTGCTCGCCTCGCTGTTGATAAGGGAGCACAAATCATTTTTACGCCATTTTCAACAGAGGACCAACAAGGGTACTTGAGAATTCGGTATTGTTCACAGGCCCGGGCGATTGAAAATCAAGTTTATACGGTTATTGCTGGAACTGCCGGGAATTTAACACATGTTCCGCATATGGATGTCCAATACGCACAATCAGGTATTTTTTCACCGTGTGACTTTACTTTTCCGGAAAAAGGAATTGTTGGTGAGTGCAATTCAAACATTGAAACGATCATCGTTGGGGAAGTAGATTTAGAAACTTTAAGAAGAAGCCGAAATATCGGAACGGTTACACCGTTAAAAGATAGAAGAATGGAATTTTATCATACGGAAAGTAAAAAACTAGACCAGGTTGAAACTGAGCGGGTATAACCTTTTCTCACACAAATGGTTTATAAGTCCATAATAGTCAAGAAAGCCTTTTATATTAGACTTGCACAGAGAATCCCTGTCTTTTGCTAATGTAGAGGGCTTTTTTGGCCTTAAAAGGCTGAACTAAGAAGCCGTACATAGTAAGCTCTTCCATAAATAAGAGGGTTTTTAAATTGGAAAATAGAAGTAAGTGAGTAGATAAATCTGAGAGGAATAGGAGTGAGGTCGTGACATTTTTACAGGGGATACAGGAGCTTGTACAACAGATTGCAGATGCGATATCGGCAGCGCTGAAAGTCGAAACAGAAATAATAGATGAAACAATGACCGTCATGGCTGGAACAGGAGAGTGCAGGAAAAGAATCAATACGATAGAAGAGGGCGGAAAAAAAGAGGCGGGTTATGTGTATGGACGGGTTCTTATAACTAAACAGGCATTCGTAGTAGAAGACGCCCGCAACGATCCAATGTATGATCCGCTTGTTAATACGGGAGAGCTAGAAGAAGTGGCAGAGATTTGCTGTCCAATCATATACAAAGAGAAAGCCATTGGCGTAATCGGACTTTTAGCATTTGACCAGGAACAACATAGCAGGCTTATTAAGAACAAAAAGCAAATGTTGAATTTTCTGTGGCGAATGGCAGAGTTAATCACTGGAAAAGTAGCTGAAATGGAAACGACAAATCAATTGCTGCTAACGAAAAATAAATTAAATACGATCTTGGAATCCATTCAGGACGGAATTTTGGCTATTGATCGCCAGGGAGTCATTACTCATTGTAATTACACAGTTGAAATGCTGCTAGATATGCATAAAGAGCAGATCATTGGGAAACAGCTCGAGCATATTTTACCGGAATCGCCGATGCTGTCTGTTTTTAAAACAGGAAAAGGGTATTCGGAAAAAGAAGAAATCTATCAAACACCTAAACAACACTTCCACTTTATTGTAACAGCCACCCCTATTTTCAATCAAAATCAAGTCTACGGAGTTGTTGCCTCCATACGCAAAATGTCTGATGTAAGAAAACTCGCTTATTCTTTAACGTCAGGTGAGCTGGATTTGTCGTTCGCTGAAGTAAAAGGAAAAAGCAATATTATTAAGAGCTTAAAACAACAAGCGATGAAAGTGAGCAATAGTCATTCTAATATTTTAATTACCGGGGAGAGCGGAACAGGGAAAGGGGTATTTGCCATGGCTATTCACAATGCCAGCAATCGAGCTTCAGGCCCTTTTATTTCTGTTAATTGCGGATCCATCCCAGAAACTTTGTTGGAGAGTGAGTTGTTCGGCTACGCTAAAGGAGCATTCACAGGCGCCAATAAAGAGGGAAAGATTGGCAAGTTTGAAATGGCAGATGGAGGAACAATATTTCTTGATGAAATTGGGGACATGCCCTTGCATTTGCAAGTGAAGCTTTTGCACGTATTGCAGCATAAAAAAGTAGAACGGGTGGGCGGGAGCAGTCCTATCCCCATTGATATTAAAGTGATTGCTGCGACCAATCAAAGCTTGGAGAAAATGGTGCAGGAGGGTGAGTTCCGAGCTGACCTGTATTTCCGCTTAAATGTCATCCCGCTTTATTTGCCGCCGCTAAGGGAAAGACAAGTGGACATTCCTATTTTAATGAATCATTTCTTATCTAAACATACCGCTTCTCTAAATAAGGAAATACATGAGTTTGAACCAAAGGTGATTGAGTTGTTTCAAAATTATCACTGGCCTGGAAATGTACGTGAATTAGAAAATGCAGTGGAATATGCAGTGAATATGGAACAGACCAATCGTATTACTGTTCAAAGCCTTCCCGTGCGGATGCTTGAACAAAGAGATTACACCTCCGAGCATCCTTCCTTGAAGGCGATGCTCAGCCTTCATGAAAAGAATATTTTACAAAACATGCTTAACAAACACGGCTATTCAGTCAAAGCAAAAAAGCAAATCGCTGCCCGGTTAAACATCAGTCTTGCCACTTTATATAGAAAACTAGAGGAACATAATCTGCCAAATGATCACTTTTCCATCAGCTCCCCTCATTTAACGAATCGCTGAAGGAGAGCATGAAAGACTGCGAAATTCCTAGCGGTCTTTTTTTGTTGCTTTTTTTGTCTCTTCAAAGGCCTTATTCATTCCCTTTTATTGAGCAAATCATATGTATATTTTTTCTCGGGCGGACCACGCTATATAAAAGTAAAGGAAGGTACATAAAAGCAAGGAAATCTATGGACAGGAGAGAGTGACATGCCACTAAATATTACTCAAAAGCTGATAAAAGGGCATCTTCTTTCTGGTGAAATGATTCCAGGAACAGAAATTGGATTGAAAATTGATCAAACATTGACTCAGGATGCGACTGGAACAATGGTTATGCTGGAGTTAGAGGCTATGGGGCTTGAGCGGGCAAAAACTGAAGCATCCGCTCAGTATGTGGACCACAATTTAATTCAAGTAGATAGCAAAAATCCAGACGACCACTTGTTTTTACAAAGCGCTACTCGGCGCTTCGGATTATATTACAGCCGCCCGGGGAACGGAGTGAGTCATCCTGTGCATATGCAGCGGCTTGCTAAACCGGGAAAGACCCTTCTAGGATCGGACAGCCATACGTGTGCGAACGGATGTATGGGAATGCTAGCGATGGGAGCCGGTGGACTTGATGTCGCTTTAGCGATTGCAGGCGAGCCTTTTTACGTGAAAATGCCTCAAGTGTGGGGAATTAAGCTGACTGGAAAGTTAAATGACTGGGTGAGCGCTAAGGACGTCATTTTAGAGTTGCTGCGCCGACATGGCGTGAAGGGCGGCGTCGGAAGAGTCATTGAGTATTATGGACCGGGAGTCGCAACGCTCAGTGCCATGGATCGTCACGTGATTGCGAATATGGGAGCAGAACTAGGGGCTACCGGGACGGTTTTTCCATCGGATGAAGAAATTAAACGATTTTTAAAAGAGCAGGGACGGGGAGAAGATTGGATCGAGTTAATGGCTGATGAGAGCGCTGCTTATGACATAGATGAAGAAATGGATCTAGCACAAGTGGAACCGCTCATCGCTAAGCCTTCAAGTCCGGGCAATGTTGTGCCTGTATCAGAAGTCGCCGGTACGCCTATTTATCAGTCTTATATCGGCTCATCAGCCAATCCGGGTTTTCGGGACTTTGCGATCGCCGCTGAAATTGTTAAAGGAAAGGAAGTAGCAGAAGGGATTTCCTTTGACGTCAACCCGACCTCAAGACAAATGCTAACAGATCTAGTGAAGGAAAGCCATATCGCCAGTCTTTTACAATCAGGAGCACGTCTGCATCAGGCAGGCTGCAACGGTTGTATTGGAATGGGACAGGCCCCGGCAACAGGACGCAACAGCTTGCGCACAACGCCCCGTAACTTTCCTGGTCGCTCCGGAACGAGAGAAGACAGCGTTTATTTATGTAGTCCCGAAACTGCTGCGGCATCTGCCTTAACAGGAGAAATTACCGATCCGCGCACGCTTGATTTTCCGTACCCGAAGATAAAAGAGCCAGAAAAGCCAACGGTAGATATTAATTTGCTGGAGCAACCGCTGCCGTATGAAGAAGCAAGGAATATACAGCTGCACAAGGGGCCGAATATTGCCTCTATTCCAGAAATGGATGAGATGCCTGACGAGATGGAACTACCTATTCTCTTAAAGATGGGTGACAATATTTCCACAGATGAAATTTTAGCTGGAGGAGCTCGTGTTCTCCCTTATAGAAGCAACCTTCCGGAAATCAGCAAGTTTTCTTTTGAGATTATCGATAAAACATATTACACGCGCGGGAAGGAAACGATTGCAAGCGGCGGGCATGCCATTGTAGGTGGAATGAACTATGGCCAGGGGTCAAGCCGTGAACATGCGGCCCTTGCCCCGAGATATCTCGGCTTAAGGGTTGCCCTAGTGAAAGACTTCGCCAGAATACACTGGCAAAACCTTGTAAACTTTGGCATTTTGCCACTTACGTTCATACATGAAGAAGACTACGACAGTCTCAACCAGGGAGATGTTTTACAGCTTTCAGAGTTAAGGAACAAAATTCAGCAAGGGAATGAGTTTACTATTAATGTAAAAGGCAACACTCAGCTTATACATGTGAAACATTCGCTGTCTGAGCGCCAGGTTGAAGTGATGCTGAAAGGCGGAATGATTAACTGGGTGAAAGCAAGGCAGAGGAAAAGTGTATAGCTTCTGTCAGAATAAATCAGCGTCTAGAAACTCTATGGAGGGATGAAAATGGTAGACAGAGAAAATACATGCAGAGCATGCGAGGGAACTGGCATGCTTTCCGATGATGAAGGGTGGCAATATAATTGCAGTGTTTGTCGAGGAACAGGACACATTAGCGCAGAGAACAGCTATGATTCCGCCAGAATCATGTCTGTTGATGAAAATAATCGTTTATTAGATTAATTAGAAAAGGGCTGTCTCTGCAAAGAGACAGCCCTCAGTTTGTCGACAAAAGGGGTTCGGAATAGTCTTATTCCGAACCCCTTTTGATTTTTCGGTAGTTTTAAAGCCCT
>NZ_JBIQDP010000028.1:0-59336 GCF_045370945.1 Pseudobacillus sp. 179-B 2D1 NHS | reverse complement strand
ATGTTTGACTTGCTCATAATTTAAAAATAAGAATTAACTTACTGGCATGTATTTTGTTCAGTTTTCAAAGATCAATTTTTCTTTTGTCTTTAACAGCGACTTGATCATCATAACACTTTTACCATTTTCAAGTCAACAGTTATTTTTTATTTTCAAATCTTTCATCAGCTGCTTTGTTTTCAGCGACAATTAGTAATTTAACACACACAAAAGATTTTTGTCAACAAGTTATTTTATAATAAATTTTTTCACTCATAACAAATCATTATTCAATAGAAAAAAGGCTAATCTCTCTACAGAATGACTAGCCCTGCCTCTTCTTTGTAAATGGCCAATTACTCCTTTTTACTATACCTTTTAACTGTCTTGAATAGGCTCTTTCCTTCTCTCCATCATTCTTTTTGCGTATTATGCGAAAAACCCCTTTTCTCCAGATTCCATAAATGATCCTTTTATGTCAGGCATCAAAGGAAGAAGCTGACGATTGCTCTTTTTCAGCCGACATTTTATAGGCTAAGTACTTCATACATTCTTCTTCAGCAGCTACTCTTTTAAACAATTTAAACAGCCGCACGTATTTTTTCTTCATAGAGCGCTTAACGGACTCATCTATCCTTGAATCACCGAGATCGAATAGTATTTCATCCATTTCCCGCTTGATCAAATAATAAATTTCTCGCTTTTCTTCTTCGCTAATTAACAATGCCAGCATCTCATCACCCGTTTTTCTTTTTTATTCAATGTCATACTACTATGCTATTCGGCAAATCTATTTGTTTGTCATAATATTTGTGTACATGCTCATAAAGTTGAATAAGATGATTTTAGCGGAGGGAGAACATGACGTTCTTTTATAGTGTGCATATGAAAAAAACGAAGCAGTTCTTGTTACTTATTTCAGTTTCATTCTTTACAGCTATTTTATTGTTTACCCAAAATCTTTTAAGTATTCCTGTTTTTTTAGAAAAAGAGTCTCCAAAAGCAATTTATAAGGGAGAAAATGGAATAGCTTTAACTTTTGACATTGGATGGGGCGATGAAAAAGCGGGACAGATTTTGCATACGCTCATTCGTCATAAAGCTAAAGCAACCTTTTTCTTGTCAGCTTCTTGGGCAGAACGCCATCCAGATCTCGTGAAAAAAATGAAAGATCACCACTTTGAAATTGGCTTGTTAGGTTATAACTATGTCGACTACACGTCTATGGAAAAAGCTGAAATTAGGAAAGACTTGCTTAAAGCTCAAGAAGTATTTAAAAAGCTGCAAATCGAAGAAATTAAATTAGTTCGAGCACCGACAGGCCACTTTAACCAAGAGGTATTAAAGATCGTAAACGAAATGAATTTGACTTATGTGCACTGGAGCATTGATACAAATGATTGGAGAAATCCAGGAACTGCTTCAATTCTATCTAAGGTGAAAGCAGCCAAAAACGGTGATATTATCTTTATGCACGCATCCGATTCAGCTAAACAAACAAATGCTGTTCTTCCACAAATTATTGATATCTCAAGATCATCCGACAAACTGGTAACAGTATCGGAACTAATCGCCAATGGAGAAGTCGAAACCAAACTTATCCCCTAATTCAAAACAAAAAAGCAGGGCCTTTAGGCTCCGCTTTTTTTAGATGGGCGTTGATTATATTTAGGCAAAGCCAGCAACTGAAAGGCATTACATGGCAATAGAGTAAACAACATAATATACAGCCATCTCGTTTCATTCGCCTGAAGTACCGGCAACCATTCTAGAACAGTAACCACTACCATAAAAAACAAAGCAGAAATGAATACGCTCTTGTTGGATTGCTTCGCTTTGAAAAATGAAACTATCAGACCAATTACAAAAAGCAAGACAGCTAAGCCAATGTAGGGAAAAATAGATTCCCCTTTATCAGCAAATGCTTGAAAGCGAAAATAGATAAGATCGAATAAAACAAATGCGATAATGACAAACTGTACACTATTCCAAAATGACCGGAACATGCTTGCTCCAAATTGATGAACAGTTAAATAAGCAAAAAAACCCATTTGACTAATTACGCTAAATGTAAACCCAACAAACACATGCCAAGTTAAAATAGAAAAAAGATCTTTCCATCCCCCTGTACTGATTAACGGAGATAATTCATCCCAGCGAATAAAAAAGCCGAGAATGCTGGCAGCTACTCCGCCAATCAATAATGTATGTACAAAAAACCTGATCCAATTCCGGATTGTCACCTTGTTACCCCCAACTATATAGTTATGCTCTCCTGATTGTAACAATGAAGATAAAAAAAATCTAGGCACGGCTGCAGCCTTGAATAATTTCTTTGTCACTGCTCATATTAAAAATAAGAAAAGGCTAGAAAGGAGCTTCTTTATGTGGAAACCTGTCTTGCCGCTCCTCTTTCTCGTTTTTTTCTTGGCGGCTTGCGGAGGGGGTGCGGCCGATGCTGGAACGGCTCAAATGGATTATGATGCGACCAAAAAAATGGTCGTTGATATATTAAAAACAGATGATGGAAAAAAGGCTCTTCAAGACATGATGGAGGATGAAAAAGTAAAGCAACAACTCGTCATGGATCAGGAAATGATCACTAAAACGATTGAAGACACCCTAACCTCCGAAAAAGGCAAAAAGTTCTGGAAAGAAGCTTTTAAAGATCCGGCATTTGCCAGCGCCATTGCTAAGGGAATGAGGAATGAACAAGAGGATTTATTAAAGACGCTTATGAAAGATCCTCAATATCAGGACATGATGCTCAGTATTATGCAGGACCCAGAATACGAGAAAAATGTAACACAACTGATGAAGAGTAAAGAATACCGTGAGCACTTGCAAAAAATAATGAATGAGACTTTCGAGAGTCCTTTATATAAAGCAAAAATACAGGATATTTTACTGAAAGCGGCAGCAGAAGAAGCAAACGCAGGCGGGGGAAAAGAGAAGAAGCAAGGCGGAAGCTCTTGATCCAAGATTAAACCTTAACACTCCTTTACCCACTGATAGATGTACAAAGCCTTTTCCTACAACTAAAACAGCCGGGAGGATTCTCACCGGCTGTCTTTTTTTATTTGTCGTTTAATTTATTGACTACTTTTTCTGCGATTTCTTGATAAATCTTCCCAAGCCTGTGATCGGCCGCATAAATGGACGGAGCGAACTCTTCTTCATTCCAATCTGGCTGTTCAAGCGGCAGGCGCCCTAATATTTCCGTACGAAGCTCTTCTGCCAATTTGTCTCCGCCTCCGCGCCCGAATACGTATTCCTTTTCTCCCGTCTTCTTGCTTTCAAAGTAAGCCATGTTTTCAATGACGCCAATAACTTCATGATCCGTCCGTAAAGCCATAGCTCCGGCCCGGGCTGCAACGAAAGCGGCCGTCGGATGCGGGGTAGAGACAATGATTTCCTTGGAATGAGGGATCATCGAGTGAACATCAAGCGCTACGTCGCCTGTTCCCGGCGGCAAATCAAGCAACAAGTAATCCAACTCCCCCCATTCTACTTCTTGGAAGAAGTTATTGAGCATTTTTCCGAGCATCGGACCACGCCAAATAACAGGAGCATTGTCTTCCACAAAGAAGCCCATAGAAATAACCTTTACGCCAAAGCGCTCAACAGGGACGATTTTATCTCCACGGACAACAGGACGTTGCTCAATTCCCATCATATCCGGTACGCTAAACCCGTAAATATCAGCATCCACGAGTCCAACCTTCTTCCCTAAACGGGCAAGAGCTACAGCAAGGTTGACGGAAACAGTCGATTTACCGACACCGCCCTTTCCGCTTGCAATAGCGATGAACGTTGTCTGACTATCCGGCGACAACAGATTATGATCCTGATGGCTTTCTGAACTGCGGTACCTGGCAAGCACATCTTCCGGAAGCTCTGAAAAGCGAATACCAACTGTTTGTGCGCCCGCTGCTTTTAACGCTTCAACAATTTGCATTTGGAACGGCAGTTGTTCTGCCGTGCCTGTCTGGGCAATGGCTACTTTGACACTTACATGCTGCTTTTCTTCTTTGACACTAATATCGACAATACCGTTTGTTTCTGCCAACGTTTTATGTAAAATGGGGTCGTTCATTTGACTTAGAATATCTCGTACTTGTTCTGGCGTTACCAAACTATCCACCATCCTTTATCTCTTTCATTTCTCTTACAGTATACCATAACCACCCATCAAAAAAAGGGCAGGACTCTCTTGTCCTTATCCCTCTTTGTCATCCATATGTTTCATAATCCCTTTATAAATAGATGCTGCCACTTTCTCCTGGTATTCTTCCGTTGACAAATTCCGCTTCTCTTCAGGGTTGGAAAGAAAACCAATCTCAACCAACGCTCCTGGCTTTTTTGCATACTTTAGCAAATAGACATGGTTAATGGCTTTTGCTTCTCTATTCGTATTTTCAAGATTTAAGACAAGTTCATATTGGAGAGCCTTCGCTAATTCTTTATTTTCCTCTATATGCGGGGCATAAAAAGTTTGTGCCCCTCTCCAGCGCGGGGAAGGAATGGCATTTAAATGAATGCTTACAAAAAGGTCCGCTTCAGAATCATTAATTAACTGAAGCCGTTTTTTTAAATCCTCCGTTTTTCGCGAGCGGTATGATTGTATATCTGAAGGAGCTAGGTCTACATCCTTCTCTCTTGTCATTAAAACGATCGCTCCCTGCTCCTGCAAATAATCGCGAACTTTCTTAGTGACTGCCAGAGCAATATCTTTTTCCAGCGTGTCCCTATCTCCCGCTCCGCCATCCGGTCCGCCATGCCCGGCATCTAAATAGATAATTTTTCCTGAAAGTGGCATACTCCATGGCTTCCAAGACATATAATTAGTGTTTAAAAATTGAATGACAAAAACAAGGATGGCACCGCTCAGCAAGAAAGCAATCCATCTTTTCCATCCTCTCATCCAACTCCCCCTTTTCCTCTCCTGTTGACATCATATGGGACAAGTGAGGGAATTATGAGTGAGTATATAAAAAAGCTGGACCGACCCTTTCTTTTCTGCTTCCTTGCTTTATGGGCTTATGATTGATTCTTACTCATTGCCTCGCCCTTTTCTCCCAAGGTTAGAGTTCCGATTTGCTCCTTTCATCGGATCTTCTCCATCCGCAAACTCTACAGAGTAATCAGCTTCCTCAATGTTCTTCTTTGGGGTTTTCGCATATTTCTCTACTGCATTTCTCTCTGCTTTCCGCTTAGCCATCTCCTCACCTCTTTTCCTTAGTGACAGCAAACTACTATTAGCGTCTCCTTTTCCTTACTTTCATATTCATGGCTGAACTTGTCACCTTCACCACGAAAAGCTATAATACCAAAGATCATAGCCTGGCTAATCGGAATCCCGAAGAAATTTGTTTTACATATTGACGGGGTGTGCCATAGTAAAAAACGTGACTGTACTCCGGATAAGTGGAATCATAGTAGACAAAGATAGGAGCATCTAGCAAAGCCGGATAGTTATAGTAAAACGGCCAGTCGCCATATACGATTCCTGTTATCGCTGTACCGATTTCTTTCTGGAATAGATTAAACCGGAGACCTGAAACCTCTTTCCTAAACTCTCCACTATCTACATACGCCTTCCCGGCCAAATACAACCGGCCTTCCCAATCTTTTTTCCACTCGGCCAGCACTTCATCCCGCATTTTCCAATTGATTGCCTTGCAGTTATATACATATCCAACGTCCAAAAATAATTTAGCTGTCACATCCGAATGGGTGAGCGTATATTTTCTTCCTTCTGCCGGCTGAACAAATGTGGCAGGCGGGGTAAGCTGTACAAATAACTTTTGCAGGTCAAACACCGATTGTGATCTCCTCTCCGTGAATAAAAATCCCTTTTACACTTTATACACCTAGCCTATCGCCCACTTCCCCTTTTCGGCCCGCATTGTTCCATGCACAAACGTACAATTGATCCGTTCCTTCATCGCGCGTGGAAAATTTAGGTATTTTTCTTATTGATAAAATATTTTATTACAAAGGTGTGAAAAATTTTAAAACAGGGAAGAAAGGAAAAGACATAGGTTTAGAGATCAAAGAGGATGAGAAAGTAGGGTAACAATATGAAAAAGAAGTTCAGGTTTTCACTGGCTTATCAAATTTTAGCTGGCTTAATTTTAGGGATTATCGTTGGAGCGGTATTTTACGGGCATCCGGGTGTAGAAAAGTATCTGCAGCCCCTAGGAACGATATTTCTAAATATGATCAAAATGATCGTCGTGCCGATTATCATCTCCACGCTTGTCTTAGGAGTGGCAGGCACCGGAGACCTGAAACAATTAGGCAAAATCGGCGGGAAAACGATTCTCTATTTTGAAGCAGTGACGACTGTGGCTATCTTAGTCGGCCTGCTGTCTGCGAATTTGTTCCATCCTGGCTCCGGGATTGATATGTCAAGCCTAGAAAAAGGCAATATCGACGAATATATGAAAACAACGAAAGAAGTAGAGAGCGAGGATCACGGTCCCCTACAGATTCTTGTGGACATCGTTCCAACAAACATTGTGAGCTCAATGGCGAATGCCGATATGTTGCAAATCATTTTCTTCACAGTCCTCTTTGGACTGGGAATTGCAGCGATTGGTGATAAAGGGAAACCGGTGCTGGTCTTCTTCGAGGGAGTGGCAGATGCCATGTTCTGGGTGACGAACTTAATCATGCGTTTTGCTCCGTTCGGCGTCTTTGGACTGATTGCCGTGACAGTTTCAAAATTCGGCCTAGCCTCGTTAGTGCCGCTCGGAAAGCTCATGATTCTCGTCTACGCCACCATGATTTTCTTTATCTTATTTGTGCTGGGTGGAATCGCAAAACTAATAGGCATTAATATCTTCCATCTCCTTCGTGTCCTGAAAGATGAATTGTTGCTCGCCTATTCAACGTCTAGCTCGGAGACCGTATTGCCAAAAATCATCGAAAAAATGGAAAGGTTCGGCAGTCCAAAAGATATCGTATCATTTGTCGTTCCGACGGGCTATTCATTTAACTTGGACGGTTCCACGCTTTATCAGGCTATCGCCGCCTTGTTTATCGCCCAGATGTACGATATCCATTTGAGCATCACTCATCAGATCACTCTTGTCCTGGTGCTCATGGTCACCTCGAAAGGAATCGCCGGTGTGCCGGGCGTGTCATTTGTCGTTCTGTTGGCTACACTCGGCTCGGTCGGCATCCCGCTCGAAGGATTGGCCTTCATCGCAGGGATCGATCGACTGCTCGATATGGCGCGTACCGTTGTCAATGTGGTTGGGAATTCCTTGGCAACTATCGTTATTTCCAAGTGGGAACACCGCTTCGATGACGCCAAGCGGACCGCCTACTATGAAACCTACAAATAAGCGAAACGACCGGCTCTCTAAGAACAGCCGGTCGTTTTTTTTTATTCGAGAATCTATGGGGGACGCCCTTCTTCTCTGCGTGCCAAACAAAAAAGACCCCCAACCAAAATGGTTGAGAGCCTTTGAAAACGCCAATAATTAACGTTTTGAGAACTGAGGTGCACGACGAGCTGCTTTAAGACCGTATTTTTTACGTTCTTTCATACGTGCATCACGAGTTAAGTAGCCAGCGCGTTTTAATACTGCACGGTACTCAGGGTCTACATGAAGAAGCGCACGTGCGATACCATGACGGATCGCTCCCGCTTGTCCAGTGTAGCCGCCTCCTTGTACGTTTACAAGTACATCATAGCTGCCAGTTGTTTCAGTTGCTACAAGCGGCTGCTTGATTACTGTACGTAATGCTTCGAATGGGATATAGTCTTCTACGTCACGTCCATTGATGACGATTCTTCCGTCTCCAGGTACTAAGCGCACACGAGCAACAGAGCTCTTGCGGCGACCTGTTCCGATATATTGAACTTGTGCCAAGATAATAACCTCCTCTTAATAATTAGCCGCGAAGTTCGTAAACTTCCGGTTGTTGAGCTTGGTGCTTATGTTCAGAACCAGCGTATACGTGTAATTTTTTAGCCATTTGACGACCTAAAGAACCTTTTGGAAGCATGCCTTTGATTGCAAGCTCAAGCATTCTTTCAGGGTAGTTTGTGCGCATTTCGTTAGCAGTACGAGTTTTCAAACCGCCTGGATACATGCTATGACGGTAGTAAATTTTGTCCGCTAATTTGTTGCCTGTTAATTCGATTTTTTCTGCATTGATGATAATAACATGATCACCAGTGTCAACATGTGGTGTGAATGTTGGTTTATGTTTACCGCGTAAAATAGACGCAACTTCGCTGGAAAGACGGCCTAGTGTTTGGCCTGCAGCGTCGATCACGTACCATTTACGTTCGATTTCGCCTGCTTTTGCCATATAAGTCGTACGCATTGGTATTTGCCCTCCTAAAAATAAATTAATTGTTTCAATGTTCATCGTATTTTATTTATATCACGAATAAGTTTCCGGGGCTTATCGTGGGGTTAAATAACGTACCATAGGATATAATATAACTTCCTAGAGTCAATGTCAAGAAAAAATGTGACACCCGGGCTAGTTGCCATGGCAACCGATGTATTAGAAAGCTTAATAAAGTACTTTCCATAAATACAATCCTTCTGCCGGTGCGGTTTTTCCTGCCAGTGAACGGTCGCAGCCGGCAAGAATAGACGGCATGTCTTCAGGGCTCAACTTTCCCTTGCCTGCTTCCATTAATGTCCCAGCAATGATACGGACCATATTATATAAAAATCCGTTTCCGGCCACCCGCAGTTCTATTTCTTCTCCGCTTTGGATAACCTCCAGCTTAGTAATGGTTCTTACTTTATCCTCTACTTCTGTTTTCGCTGAACAGAAGCTTGTAAAGTCATGAGTGCCAATTAACGAGTGAGCGGCCTCTTGCATAAGCGAAGCATCCAATTCTACCGGGGAATGACAAGCATAAAAGCGGTTAAAAGGATCGCGAACTGCATTCTGATAAATTTTATAACGGTACTCTTTACCGACCGCTGAAAAACGCGCATGAAAGGAATCAGCAACGATTTCAGCTTGTTTTACAGCTATATCATCAGGAAGACGGCTGTTAAGCGCCGACGGCCAGCGGTCATCCGGAACAGAGAGCGGTGTATCAAAATGGATTACTTGCCCTCTCGCATGAACACCCGCATCCGTCCGTCCGGATGCTGTCACTCTTACTTCCCTTCCCTTATGAATAACAGCCAGTGCTTTCTCCAACTCCTCCTGGACAGTGCGACTGTGCGGTTGTACCTGGTAGCCGGAAAATCGGGCTCCATCATAAGCAATCGTGCATTTCACTCGCAGCATATTATCACTCCATTAACTTCTTGCCCACCACAACAGGGCAGCCAGTACTATCAGCAGAACTAGGGCTGCTGTGTCTTTCCCCTGCCAGTGCAAGAGACGATACTTCGTCCGGCCCTCTCCCCCGCGGTAGCCGCGTGCTTCCATAGCTATAGCCAACTCTTCCGCTCGCTTAAAAGAGCTGACAAACAAAGGAATCAACAACGGAACAACTGCTTTTACTCTATCTTTAATCGGACCGCTTGAAAAGTCCGCTCCCCTGGCCATTTGTGCTTTCATAATTTTATCTGTTTCATCCATTAGGGTTGGAATAAAACGAAGAGAAATCGACATCATCAGAGCCAACTCGTGGACTGGCAGCTTCAGCTTTTTAAAAGGCTTTAGCAAACTTTCCAAACCATCTGTAATAGAGATAGGGGAAGTTGTCAAAGTAAGTAAAGACGTAACGAAGATCAATAGGAGAAAGCGCAGAGAAATGAAAGCCCCCTGTCTAACCCCGCCCTCATATACCTTTAAAAAACCTGCCTGAAACAGTAAATCTCCTTCTTTTGTCAAAAAGATATGGAGCAAAAATGTGAAAGCGACAATCCAAATAACCGGCTTTAGACCAGCCAGCAAAAAACGTATATTAATCTTTGATAAATACACCAGCATAAGGGTAAAAACGGTCAATACGCCATAAGAGAGCACGTTATTTGCCAAAAAGACGACAATTACGAATCCAAATATAAATAACAGCTTAGCACGCGGATCAAGCTGGTGAACGACCGATTGAAGCGGTAAATAACGCCCAAAAATCATTTTCTCCATCATTGGTCGTCACCCCGCTTTTTTGCACGCGCTAGCTCTTCGGCCAGTTCTTCAATCGTCAGGCAAGTTCTGTCCAGCTTGATGCCAGATACTTCCTCAAAGCGGTGCTGAAAGCGAACAACTTCCGGAACACTAAGACCACAAGCAGCTAGTTCATCTGGCTGAGAAAACAACTCCCGAGGCTTTCCATGCTTATGGACTCTTCCTTTATGCATAACAATCATCTCGTCCGCATATAAAGCCGCATCCTCCATGCTGTGGGTGACTAATATGGTAGATAGGCCGCGTTCTTTATGAAGAGCATAAAACATGTCCATAATTTCTTTCCGGCCTCGCGGATCTAACCCAGCCGTCGGCTCATCCAGCACAAGAACTTCCGGTTCCATTGCCAACACACCTGCAATTGCTACCCGTCTCATCTGGCCGCCTGATAAATCAAAAGGGGACTTTTGCAAGACCTCTTCAGGCAGACCTACCTGGCGGATTAATAATTGGGCTCGCTCTTTTGCTTCTTCCTCTGATACACCAAAATTGATCGGCCCATAGCAAATATCCTTTTCGACCGTTTCTTCAAATAACTGATGTTCAGGAAATTGAAAGACCGTCCCTACTTTTTTGCGAACGGACTTCAAGTTCTTTTCTTTCTTTCCTGCAGTGATTACCCGGTCTCCAATGATTACTTGCCCCTTTGTAGGCTGCAATAAGGCATTAAGGTGCTGGATAATCGTTGATTTGCCAGAGCCAGTGTGACCGATTACGGCTAAAAACACTCCCTCTGGAATAGCAAAGCTAACGTCCTTGATAGCCAGACGTTCAAAAGGCGTTCCTGCTGCATAGCGGTATTCTACTTCTTGAAGTTGGATGTCCATAGCTCTCTCACCAGCTCTTCTTCTGTTAAATAATTGCTCGCAATCTCGAAGTCTTGCAAACGAAGGACTCCGCTCAATTTGACTGGAAAGGGTACATCAAGGCCGAGTTCGACTAACTCTTCGTTCATCTGAAAAATCTCTTCTGGTGTGCCTTCCCGGTAGACCGATCCTTTATTTAAAACAATAATACGATCAGCACGAGCGGCTTCTTCCAAGTCGTGCGTAATGGAGATAACGGTTAAATCCTGCTCTTCCTTCAACTGCCGGACGGTTTGAAGCACTTCTTCTCTCCCCCGCGGATCAAGCATAGATGTTGCTTCATCCAATAAAATAATGTCTGGCTGAAGAGCAATCACTCCGGCGATCGCTACACGCTGCTTCTGTCCACCGGAAAGATGGTGCGGCTCTTGATTCAGAAAATCCAGCATGCCTACGCGCTGAAGTGATTTTTCTACTCGCTCTACCATCACTTCATGCAATACTCCATTATTTTCTAACCCAAAAGCCACATCATCTTGTACTGTCGTGCCGACAAATTGATTGTCAGGGTTTTGAAATACCATGCCAAGGCGTCTGCGTATGTCCCAGACAAACTCATCTTTCAAGGGGAAATTACAGATTGTTACCTCGCCTTCTTGCGGATAGTGGAGGCCGTTCAGCATTTTCGCAAGCGTCGATTTTCCTGAGCCATTGTGACCGACAATCGCCAGCCACTCACCTTTCGCCACACTTAATGTAATATCTTTTAAAGCGTATTCCTGCTGCTCTGGATAACGAAAGTCGACATGGTTAATCGAAATAATCGTCTCTTTCATGACTTCCCTCTTTTCTCAGTTGAATAGACGGACAAAAGATTCTGAATACAAAAAAAGCCCGCACCCCATTCCAAGGAAAAAATTCCTGCCCGTAAAGCAGCCTCTTAAACTGGTTAAGAGTGGAAGGGGTACATGAGCTAGACGAGTCATCTAAACGAATGCTCATCGTAACGCTCAAGCTTCAAATGATTCAGTCTTTAACGAAAGTTATAAGAAAAGGGCAAAACACAGCCACGCTGGAAGGTTCTGCCCTTGTTGTGGTTTTATCGAAAATTAAACAAGCTCAATAATAACCATTGGTGCACCGTCACCACGACGAGGACCGATTTTCATGATGCGCGTATAACCGCCTTGGCGCTCGTTATAACGAGGAGCTACATCAGAGAAAAGTTTTTGCAATGCATAAACTGGTTTTTCTTTCATTTTGCCGTCTTTTCCTTCAACTTCAACAGTTGATGCTACTTCATTGCGAAGGAATGCAGCTGCTTGGCGGCGTGCATGTAAATCACCGCGTTTACCAAGTGTAATCATTTTTTCGACAACTGAGCGAAGCTCTTTTGCGCGTGCTTCAGTTGTTTCAATACGCTCACTGATGATCAAGTCAGTTGTTAAATCACGAAGCATCGCTTTACGTTGAGCGCTTGTACGTCCTAGCTTTCTGTAAGCCATGAAGATACCCTCCTTTGTTGAGTTTTACTTTTATTAGATGATCAATCTTCTTTTTTCAGGCCTAATCCGAGCTCATCCAGCTTTGCCTTCACTTCTTCAAGTGACTTACGGCCAAGATTTCGGACCTTCATCATATCTTCTTCACTCTTATTAGCAAGCTCTTGCACCGTATTGATGCCAGCACGCTTTAAGCAGTTATAAGAACGGACGGAGAGATCAAGTTCTTCAATTGTCATTTCAAGAACTTTTTCTTTTTGGTCTTCTTCTTTTTCTACCATAATTTCAGCATTTTGAGCTTCGTCTGTTAAACCAACGAAGATGTTTAAGTGCTCAGTTAAGATTTTGGCACCTAAAGAAATAGCTTCTTTCGGGCCGATACTGCCATCAGTCCACACATCCAATGAGAGTTTATCATAATTCGTTAACTGCCCCACGCGAGTGCTTTCCACTTGATAGTTTACACGGGCAACCGGAGTGTAGATGGAGTCAACTGGAATGACACCAATTGGATGATCTTCCTTTTTATTTTGATCAGCAGGATTATAGCCTCTTCCACGCTGTGCAGTAAGACGCATACGGAAATGAGCGTTTTCTCCTAAAGTAGCAATATGCAAATCAGGATTTAAAATCTCTACATCACTGTCATGCGTAATATCAGCAGCCGTCACTACACCGCTTCCCTGTACATCTATCTCTAGCGTTTTCTCCTCATCCGAGTAGATTTTAAGCGCCAGTTTCTTAATGTTTAAGATAATAGATGTAACATCTTCCACGACACCTTCAACAGTTGAAAATTCATGCAGTACTCCATCAATTTGAATGGATGTAACAGCAGCACCTGGAAGTGAAGATAATAGTATGCGACGTAAGGAGTTACCCAAAGTTGTACCATACCCACGCTCAAGTGGTTCTACAACGAATTTCCCATGAGTGGCATCATCGCTGATCTCGACCGTTTCAATTTTTGGCTTTTCAATTTCGATCATTCAATTATACCTCCTTCAATACGTCGAAACTCCGGCTTAGATGGTTCAACCGAAATTTCCCCATGTTTACGTTCCCGACTGTGCACCACAACTGGTTTAGTAGTCCTGTAACGAGCGCAACATTCAATTATATCCCATTATTGCCAAAGATATAATTATTATACAGGAAAATTAAACACGGCGACGTTTTGGAGGGCGGCATCCGTTGTGAGGAACAGGAGTAACGTCCTTAATAGCAGTTACTTCAAGACCTGCAGCTTGTAAAGCACGAATAGCAGCTTCACGGCCAGAACCAGGACCTTTAACTGTTACTTCAAGAGATTTCATGCCATGTTCCATTGATGCTTTCGCAGCTGTTTCAGCAGCCATTTGAGCCGCGAATGGAGTAGATTTACGAGAGCCTCTAAATCCAAGGGCACCTGCACTAGACCAAGCGAGAGCATTACCATGAACGTCTGTAATTGTTACGATTGTATTGTTAAATGTTGAGCGAATGTGTGCAATACCTAATTCGATATTCTTTTTCACACGACGCTTACGAGATTGTTGTTTACGAGCCATGTCTTACATTGACCTCCTTTACCTATTATTTTTTCTTGTTAGCTACAGTTTTACGAGGACCTTTACGAGTACGAGCATTGTTCTTCGTATTTTGTCCACGAACTGGCAAGCCACGACGATGACGGATACCGCGGTAAGAACCGATCTCCATTAAACGTTTAATGTTAAGAGATACTTCACGGCGAAGATCACCCTCAACTTTTAATTTGTCAATGATATCACGAATTTTATTTAATTCGTCTTCTGTCAGATCACGTACACGAGTGTCTTCAGAAACACCGGCTTCAGCCAGGATTTTTTGGGCAGTCGGTCTGCCAATACCAAAGATGTAAGTTAATGAGATAACTACACGCTTGTCGCGTGGAATATCAACACCTGCTACACGTGCCATATGAATGTGCACCTCCTATTCAGATTAACCTTGTTTTTGTTTATGTTTAGGGTTTTCACAAATAACCATTACTTTGCCGCGTCTGCGAATGACTTTACATTTCTCACAGATTGGCTTTACTGATGGTCTAACTTTCATTTTTTCCAACCTCCTTATAGTCCGGAGTGCATAAGTTATTTATAGCGGTAAGTAATACGTCCGCGCGTTAAATCGTAAGGAGAAAGTTCAACAGTTACCTTATCTCCAGGCAGAATGCGGATAAAATGCATACGGATCTTTCCAGATACGTGGGCAAGAACAGTATGGCCATTTTCTAATTCTACCTTAAACATAGCGTTAGGCAAAGTTTCAACTACAGTACCTTCAATTTCAATTACATCGTCTTTCGCCATTCTTTACTCTCCCTTCTCTTTTCATACAGAACCCGCTGCAAATTAAGCGGCCCTGGTTATTAGACTCTATTTGAACCAACTTCTGGAGAAGCACATATGTGTTAGGCTTTAGTTAAAATCTCAAAACCTGTTTCGGTAATTGCAACTGTATGTTCGAAGTGAGCACACATTTTCCCGTCTTGGGTTACAACTGTCCAGTTATCTCCAAGTGTTTTTACATAGCGGCTTCCAGCATTCACCATCGGTTCGATTGCAAGCACCATTCCAGGTTTGAGCTTTGGACCTTTGCCAGGCGGACCGTAATGAGGAATTTGTGGATCCTCATGCAAGTTTTGACCAATCCCGTGTCCTACATACTCACGCACTATAGAAAAGCCGTAGGATTCTACATATGTTTGAATCGCATGGGAGATGTTTGAAAGACGTTCACCCGGCTTCGCTTCCTCTAAACCAATAAAAAGCGATTCCTCAGTTACTTTCAACAGCTGCTGGACGTCAGAAGAGACGTTGCCAACAGGGTAAGTCCAGGCAGAATCACCATGATACCCTCGATAGTTAGCCCCAATGTCCAGACTAATGACATCGCCCTCTTTTAAAACCCGGTCTCCAGGAATGCCGTGAACAAGCTCTTCGTTAACAGATGTACAAATGCTGCCACGAAAACCATTATACCCTTTAAAAGAAGGAATTGCATTATGCTGTCTAATAAATTTTTCTGCAATCTCGTCTAACTGTTTCGTGCTTATACCGGGAGAGATAAACCTCTGCAGCTCCTTGTGCGTCAAAGCCACAATCCGTCCTGCTTCTCTCATAATCTCTATCTCTCGAGGGGTTTTGCAAATGATCATTAATTTAAGCCTTTCAGAAGCTGGTCAATGTCTTCGAAGACCTTGCCGATTTCCTGCTGGCCATTAATATCTTTTAAATAACCTTTTTGCCGATAGAAATCTAGTAATGGTTCAGTTTGTTTTAAATTGACATCCAGACGATTTTGAACAGTTTCTTCATTATCATCTGCACGTTGATAAAGTTCCCCGCCGCAACGGTCACATTTGCCTTCAACAGCTGGCGGATTAAATACAAGATGGTAAGTAGCTCCGCAGCTTTTACAAATTCGGCGACCTGTTAAACGTGCCATAAGAATTTCTTTATCAACATCTACGTTGATAACGTAATCTATTTTCTTCCCAAGAGCTTCTAAGATGCCTTCAAGCGCTTCTGCTTGAGCAACTGTTCTTGGAAATCCATCGAGAAGAAAACCGTCTTGACAATCTAATTTGCTCAATCTTTCGCGAACAATTCCGATTGTCACTTCGTCAGGGACAAGTGCGCCTTGATCCATAAAGGATTTAGCTTTTAGTCCAAGCTCTGTTCCCTCTTTCATCGCCGCACGGAACATGTCGCCTGTAGAAATGTGCGGAATGCCATATTTTTCAACAATTCGTTCGGCCTGCGTGCCTTTTCCGGCTCCTGGCAGTCCCATTAATACTAGATTCATTTGTGTTTCCCCCCTCAGTCTGATTCGAGACGTGCAACAGCTTGCCTTTTATTTTATAAAGCCTTTGTAATGGCGTTTGACAAGCTGGGCTTCCAATTGCTTCATTGTTTCCAATGCAACTCCAACTACGATCAGCAAGCTTGTGCCGCCAATTTGTGCAGCTGGTGGAAGACCTGCAAATTTAATAAAGAATACAGGAAGAATGGAGATGACAGACAGGAATATTGCTCCAACAAATGTTAAGCGGTATAAAACGCTTGTTAGATAATCCTGCGTGTTTTTCCCAGGACGAATGCCTGGAATGTATCCACCTTGTTTCTTCAAATTATCGGCTAATTGCTCCGGATTGACTTGAATAAACGCATAGAAATACGTAAATGCGACGATCAATGTTACGTAAATAATCATACCGATCGGTTTATGGTAGTCAAAGATGTTTTGAATAGTCGTTGTTACATCATTCGAACCAAAGAAAGACGAGAGTGTTTGCGGCGTAACCAAAAAGGCTACCGCAAAAATGACAGGAATAACTCCAGCAGCATTTACTTTCAAAGGTAAATGTGTTGATTGAGCGCCTCTTGCTCCCATTCCGCCTTCTCCTGTTACACGCTTGGCATATTGAATTGGAATCTTACGCAATGCCTGCTGAAAGAAGATAACACCGACGATAATTGCTAACACCGCCAAAGCAATCAATAATAGCACGACAATTCGCAGGAAGAGCTGCTCGCCCGCTCCTTCAATTTGCTGCGCATAAATCTGATTTGCTATATTTGGGAGCGCTGCAACAATCCCAGCAAAGATAATAACTGAAATTCCGTTACCGACACCTTTAGAAGTGATCAATTCCCCAAGCCACATAAGAAAGGCTGTACCCGCAGTTAATACGAGTGCAATAAGGAGATAAGCGCCTACGCTGTTGCTCTCAACTAGCATACCGCCATATAAACGGTTGAAGCCATAAGACATTCCGAACGCCTGGATAAAACCAAGTACGATTGTGAAATATCTCGTAAATTGTGCGAGCTTGCGTCGGCCAACCTCCCCTTGCTTTGACCATTCCGTGAACTTAGGAACTACATCCATTTGCAAAAGCTGAACGATGATAGAAGCAGTGATATAAGGCATAATTCCCATAGCAAGAATGGAGAAGTTTTGCAGCGCTCCTCCTCCAAAAGTATTAAGGAAACCAATTAATCCTGCCTGCTCCTGCATCTTCAGTACATCTGCATTAACGTACGGAACAGGAATAAATGTGCCGATACGGAACACAATTAACATAAGAAGGGTGAATATAATTTTTCTTCTTATATCACCCACACGCATAAAATTGGAGATTGTGCGAAACATTAAATCACCTCAGTCTTACCGCCGGCAGCTTCAATTGCTTCTTGAGCAGCAGAAGAGAATTTATGAGCTTTTACAGTCAATTTCTTCTCAACGTTACCTTTAGCAAGAATTTTGATTCCTGCTTTTTCGCTGCTGACAACACCAGTTTCAATAAGAAGTTCTGGTGTGACTTCTGTGCCTTCATCAAAGCGATTTAATGCATCAAGGTTAACAATCGCATACTCTTTTCTGTTGATGTTAGTAAAACCACGTTTTGGCAAGCGACGGAATAAAGGAGTTTGTCCCCCTTCAAATCCTAGACGTACACCACCGCCAGAACGAGCTTTTTGTCCTTTATGTCCTTTACCAGCAGTTTTACCATTGCCAGAACCGGGACCACGTCCAACACGATTGCGAGTTTTACGAGAACCTTCAGCAGGTCGTAATTCATGAAGTTTCATGTTCGTGCACCTCCTTATTCTCTAGATTAAAATTATTGTTCGTTGACAGTCACTAAGTGAGATACTTTGTTAATCATACCTCTGATTGCTGCGTTATCTTGGTGTTCCACGGTTTGATGCATTTTGCGAAGACCAAGAGCTTTAACTGTTTCACGTTGATCTTTCGGACGACCGATCAAGCTGCGAGTGAGGGTGATAGATAATTTTTCAGCCATTGTAAATCCCTCCTTATCCTAACAGTTCTTCTACTGATTTTCCGCGTAATTTAGCAACGTCTTCTGCACGCTTCAATTGTTTGATTCCTTCAAGAGTAGCGCGTACCATGTTGATTGGTGTATTTGAACCGTGTGATTTAGAAAGAATGTTTTCTACTCCGCCAAGCTCAAGTACCGCACGAACTGGTCCACCAGCGATAACCCCAGTACCTTCAGAAGCAGGTTTCAAAAGGATTTCGCCACCGCCAAAACGGCCAATTACTTCGTGTGGAATTGTTGTTCCAACGATCGGAATAGCAATTAGATTTTTCTTTGCATCTTCAATCGCTTTGCGGATAGCATCAGGTACTTCTTGTGCTTTACCCGTTCCAAAGCCTACGTGTCCGTTTTTGTCACCGACAACCACAAGCGCAGTAAAACGGAAGCGACGGCCACCCTTTACTACCTTTGCTACACGATTGACCGTAACTACACGTTCTTCAAGTTCAAGTTTATTTGGATCAATGCGACGCATTAATTTGTCCCTCCTTCTTTATTAGAATTCCAGTCCATTTTCGCGTGCTGCTTCTGCTAAAGCTTTTACGCGACCATGATATAAGTAACCTCCGCGGTCAAATACTACGGATTTGATTCCTTTTTCGCTCGCTCTTTTAGCAACTAATTCGCCAACTTTGGCAGCTGCTTCAGCATTGCCTGTTTTTTCTAAACCGAAGTCTTTTTCAATTGTAGAAGCACTGGCAATTGTTACACCGTTCACATCATCAATCACTTGTGCATACAAATGCTGATTAGAACGGAAGATATTTAAGCGTGGACGAGACGCCGTACCGCTGATTTTTGAACGAACACGAACATGTCTCTTTTTACGCGTTTTATTCTTATCTTGCTTCGTAATCATTGTGGTCACTCCTTTCGTTTACTTAAGCGACATTACTTACCTGTCTTACCTTCTTTGCGGCGTACGTGTTCGCCTTCATAACGGATACCTTTGCCTTTGTAAGGCTCTGGCGGGCGTGTTGCACGAACATTCGCAGCAAAAGCGCCAACGCGTTCTTTGCTGATCCCTTTAACGATTACTTTTGTGTTAGAAGGAACTTCAACTTCTACACCTTTTTCAGGCTCCATTTCAACCGGATGAGAGTATCCAACGTTCAGAACAAGCTTGTTTCCTTGTTTTTGAGCACGGTATCCAACCCCGATTAATTCAAGAGACTTTTCGAAACCTTTAGATACACCTTCTACCATGTTCGATAAAAGCGCACGAGTCGTACCATGGTTAGTGCGGTGTTCTTTAGAATCAGAAGGACGAGAAATTGTAACGACATTGCCTTCGATCTCAATAATCATATCTTTGTTAAACGTTCTAACAAGCTCACCTTTTGGTCCTTTAACAGTAACTGTGTTGTTGTCGTTTGTTACTGTTACGCCTTCTGGAAGCTCAATAGGTTTTTTTCCTACACGAGACATTATGTTGCACCTCCATTCATTACAAGAATATTACCAAACGTATGCTAATACTTCTCCGCCCACTTGCTTAGCACGGGCTTCTTTATCTGTTAACACACCGTTAGATGTTGATACAAGAGCAATACCTAAACCGTTAAGTACTCTTGGCATTTCATCAGCTTTTGCGTATACGCGCAAACCAGGTTTGCTGATACGTTTTAAACCAGTGATAACACGTTCGTTGTTCGCTCCATATTTTAAGAAAATACGAATTACGCCTTGCTTGTTGTCTTCGATAAATTCTACGTCGCGTACGAAACCTTCACGCTTTAAAATTTCAGCGATTTCCTTCTTGATATTAGAAGCAGGTACTTCTAATTTCTCGTGACGCACCATGTTCGCATTGCGAATGCGAGTCAACAAATCTGCAATAGGATCTGTCATAACCATTCTATTTACCTCCTTCCCAATTCGGGGTATTACCAGCTAGCTTTTTTAACACCAGGAATTTGTCCTTTATATGCAAGTTCACGGAAACAAATACGGCAAAGCTTAAATTTGCGGTATACAGAGTGTGGACGCCCACAGCGTTCGCAGCGTGTATACTCTTGCACCTTAAATTTAGGTGTGCGTTTTTGCTTCGCAATCATTGATTTTTTAGCCACATTTTCGCCTCCCTTTTTATAGAGATTACTTTTGGAACGGCATTCCAAGTTGAGTTAACAATTCGCGAGCTTCTTCATCAGTGTTCGCAGTTGTCACAATTACGATATCCATCCCGCGGATTTTGCTTACTTTATCATAATCAATTTCAGGGAAGATCAATTGTTCTTTCACACCAAGTGTGTAGTTGCCGCGTCCGTCAAATGCTTTTTTAGAAACACCACGGAAGTCACGTACACGTGGAAGTGAAACAGCGATTAATTTATCAAGGAATTCGTACATACGCTCACCGCGTAATGTAACTTTCGCTCCGATCGGCATACCTTCACGAAGACGGAAGCCTGCAATTGAGTTTTTAGCACGTGTGATCAATGGCTTTTGACCAGTGATAAGTGCTAATTCTTCGACAGCTGTATCAAGTGCTTTCGCGTTTTGAACAGCATCGCCTACCCCCATGTTAACTACGATTTTGTCAACTTTCGGTACTTGCATTACTGATTTGTAATTAAATTTATTCATTAAAGCAGGTGTAATTTCTTCATTAAACTTTGCTTTAAGGCGGTTCATATAGTGTACCTCCCTTCATTAACAGACTTATTATTTATCTAAAGTTTCACCAGATTTTTTTGCTACACGTACTTTTTTACCGTCAACCACTTTAAATCCTACGCGAGTAGGTTCGTTCGTTTTTGGATCTAAAAGCATGACGTTAGAAACGTGAATAGGTGCCTCCTGGCTAATAATTCCGCCTTGCGGATTTACTTGAGAAGGTTTAGCATGTTTTTTCACAATGTTGATTCCTTCTACAAGCACACGGTCCTTTTTAGGAAATGCTGCAAGCACGATGCCTGTTTTTCCTTTGTCTTTGCCCGTGATGACCATTACTTTATCGCCTTTTTTAACATTCATTTTATCGCACCTCCTTGAATGGCCAAGTTGATAAAATTGCTTTCATTTAGATTACTTCCGGAGCAAGAGAAACAATTTTCATAAAGTTGCTGTCACGTAATTCACGCGCAACCGGGCCAAAGATACGAGTTCCACGAGGGCTCTTGTCATCTTTAATGATTACGCACGCATTTTCATCGAAACGGATATAAGATCCATCGTTACGGCGCATTCCACGTTTTGTACGTACGATAACAGCTTTTACTACGTCACCCTTCTTGACAACGCCGCCTGGTGTTGCTTGTTTCACCGTGCAGACGATGATGTCTCCGACATTTGCAGTTTTACGGCCAGAGCCACCAAGAACTTTGATCGTTAACACTTCACGAGCTCCTGAGTTGTCAGCTACTTTCAAACGAGATTCTTGTTGGATCATTTATGTTACCTCCCTTCGGATTCACTTTCTATCCGAACAATAATGAATTAGATAATAACTGCTTTTTCTACAACTTCAACTAAACGGAAGCGTTTCGTAGCAGATAACGGGCGAGTTTCCATGATGCGGACAACGTCACCGATTTTTGCTTCATTCAGCTCATCATGAGCTTTGAATTTTTTAGAGTACTTAACGCGTTTGCCGTAAAGAGAGTGCTTTTTGTAAGTTTCTACAAGAACAGTAACTGTTTTGTCCATTTTGTCAGACACAACACGTCCAGTATAAACTTTACGTTGATTACGTTCACTCATTGTGCAAACCTCCTCTCAATTATCGATTGTTAACATCGATCTCTCTTTGACGAATAACAGTTTTCATACGAGCGATCGCTTTGCGTACTTCACGGATGCGAGCAGTGTTTTCAAGTTGACCAGTCGCTAATTGGAAACGAAGATTAAAGAGCTCTTCTTTTAAAGACTTAAGTTTTTGCTCAATTTCGGCAGTGGTTAATTCAACAATCTCATTAGCCTTCATTTGATTCACCACCAATTTCTTCTCGTTTTACAAATTTACATTTAACCGGTAATTTGTGTGCTGCAAGACGAAGAGCTTCACGAGCTACCTCTTCAGAGACACCAGCAATTTCAAACATGATTTTCCCTGGTTTTACTACAGCTACCCATCCTTCAGGAGCACCTTTACCGGAACCCATCCGAACTTCAAGAGGCTTTGCAGTGTAAGGCTTATGTGGGAAAATTTTGATCCATACTTTACCGCCACGTTTCATGTAACGAGTCATCGCAATACGGGCAGCTTCGATCTGGCGGTTTGTGATCCAAGAGGCTTCAAGAGCTTGTAGACCGTATTCGCCAAATGCTACTTCTGTGCCGCCTTTTGCTTGACCGCGCATTTTTCCACGGTGCACACGACGGTATTTTACGCGTTTAGGCAATAACATGATTATTTTCCTCCTTCCTCAGACTTCTTCTTCGTAGGAAGAACCTCTCCACGATAAATCCATACTTTCACGCCAAGCTTACCATAAGTAGTGTCAGCTTCAACATGCGCATAGTCGATGTCCGCGCGAAGTGTATGAAGTGGAACTGTTCCTTCACTATAGTGTTCAGCACGAGCGATATCTGCGCCGCCAAGACGTCCAGAAACCTGTGTTTTGATTCCTTTTGCACCAGCGCGAATTGTGCGTTGGATCGCTTGCTTTTGCGCACGACGGAAAGATACACGGTTTTCTAATTGACGAGCGATGTTTTCTGCTACAAGTTTAGCATCTAAATCTGCTCTTTTAATTTCAACGATGTTAATATGAACACGTTTGCCAGTTAGTTGATTTAAAGACTTACGAAGTGCTTCAACCTCAGATCCACCTTTACCAATAACCATACCAGGCTTCGCTGTATGAATAGTAATGTTGATGCGGTTAGCAGCACGTTCAATTTCAATTCGAGATACGGAAGCATCTTTCAAGCGGCTCTCGATATATTCACGAACTTTAAGATCTTCATGTAAAAGGCTTGCGTAATCTTTCTCCGCGTACCATTTTGAATCCCAGTCACGGATGATACCGACACGTAAACCATTAGGATGTACTTTTTGACCCACGAATTATCCCTCCTTCTTTTCTGATACCACGATTGTGATGTGGCTTGTACGTTTGTTAATTGCGCTTGCACGTCCCATTGCACGTGGACGGAAACGTTTTAAAGTTGGACCCTCGTCAACGAACACTTTTTTAACAAAAAGGTTGTTAACATCCATGTCATAGTTGTGTTCTGCGTTAGCAATTGCAGAGTTAAGTAATTTTTCAACGACAGGAGATGCAGCTTTTGGTGTGTGACGCAAAATAGCTACCGCTTCTCCCACTTGCTTTCCTCGAATCAGATCAACCACTAAACGTGCTTTACGAGGAGCAATACGAACTGTTCTTACAACAGCTTTTGCTTCCATCAGGATACCCTCCTCTCATTAACGTCTTGTTTTTTTATCGTCACTACCGTGACCTTTGTACGTGCGTGTTGGTGCAAACTCGCCCAGTTTGTGTCCTACCATATCTTCTGTTACATAAACAGGAACATGCTTACGGCCATCATATACAGCGATTGTATGACCGATAAAAGCAGGGAAGATTGTTGAACGGCGAGACCAAGTTTTCACAACTTGTTTCTTATCAGCTTCATTTAATTTTTCAATTTTATTGAATAAATGATCATCAACAAAAGGTCCTTTTTTCAAGCTACGGCCCATTTTGGTACCTCCCTTCGCAATTGGTCTACGGTTCGCGAAAGGAACCGTAGTGCAATTACGTTATTTTTTACGACGACGAACGATAAACTTGTCGCTTTTGTTTGTTTTCTTACGAGTTTTATAACCAAGAGTTGGTTTGCCCCATGGTGTAACAGGTGTTTTACGTCCGATTGGTGAACGTCCTTCACCACCACCGTGTGGATGGTCATTCGGGTTCATTACAGATCCACGAACTGTTGGCTTCTTGCCTAACCAGCGAGAACGACCTGCTTTACCGATGTTAACAAGTTCATGTTGCTCATTGCCCACCTGGCCAATTGTTGCACGGCAAGTAGCAAGAATCATACGAACTTCACCAGAATTCAAACGAACAAGAACGTATTTTCCTTCTTTACCTAACACTTGTGCAGATGTACCAGCTGAACGTACCAATTGTCCGCCTTTACCAGGCTTCAATTCGATATTGTGAACAACTGTACCTACAGGAATGTTAACTAAAGGAAGCGCGTTACCTGTTTTAATATCTGCTTCCGGTCCGGACATAACTTCCATTCCGACTTTTAGGTTTTTTGGTGCTAAGATGTAACGTTTTTCACCGTCTACATAATTGATCAAAGCAATGTTTGCTGAACGGTTTGGATCATACTCGATTGTGGCAACGCGTCCAGGTATACCATCTTTATCGCGTTTAAAGTCGATAATACGGTATTGACGCTTATGGCCGCCACCTTGATGACGAACTGTAGTTCTACCTTGGTTGTTGCGACCGCCTTTCTTTTTAAGAGGCGCCAACAATGATTTTTCTGGCTTGTCAGTTGTAAGCTCAGCAAAATCTAGTGACGTCATATTACGACGGCCGTTTGACGTTGGTTTATACTTTTTAATCGCCATGTCATTTCCCTCCTCTTCTTATAATGTTGAATTAAACTTCAAATAGTTCGATTTCTTTGCTGTCTTGAGTTAATGTAACAACCGCTTTACGGCGTTTGTTTGTATAACCTGCATAACGACCCATACGCTTGAATTTACCTTTGTAGTTCAAGATGTTGACTTTCGCTACTTTCACGCCAAAGATCTCTTCAATTGCGTCTTTGACTTGAGTTTTGTTAGCTTTCACATCAACTTCAAACGTATATTTTTTATCAGCCATGATTTCAGTTGAATGTTCTGTAATAACGGGGCGCTTAATGATATCGCGAGCATCCATTATGCAAGCACCTCCTCTACTTTTTCAACAGCTGCTTTAGTGATGATTAGCTTCTCGTGTCCAAGAAGATCTAAAACACTAACGCCGCTTGCATCTACTACTGTCACACCTGGGATATTGCGTGCAGACAGTGCAACATTTTCGTTTAACGCTTCTGTTACAACTAGCGCTTTGCTGTTTACAGAAAGGTTCTTCAATACGCTTGCGAATTCTTTTGTTTTTGGAGCATCAAGAGCTAATGCTTCCAATACAATAATGTTTTGCTCTACAACTTTAGAAGAAAGAGCAGATTTGATCGCTAAGCGACGAACTTTTTTCGGTAATTTGTAGCTGTAGCTGCGTGGAACTGGTCCGAACACTGTGCCGCCTCCGCGCCATTGTGGAGAACGAATAGATCCTTGACGAGCACGTCCAGTACCTTTTTGGCGCCATGGTTTGCGACCGCCGCCACTCACTTCGGAACGGTTTTTTACTTTGCTTGTTCCTTGACGTAAAGATGCGCGTTGCATCATTACTGCTTCAAATAAAACATGTTGATTAGGTTCAATACCGAAAACGGAATCGTTCAGTTCGATTTCACCAACTTCAGCTCCGCTTTGGTTTAATACTGTAACTTTTGGCATTCTTTTTTCCTCCTTTCTAGAAAAAATCGATTATTTCACTTTCAATGCACGTTGGATTTTCACTAAAGATTTCTTAGGTCCAGGAACATTTCCTTTGATTAAGATTACGTTGCGCTCTGCATCAACTTTCACTACTTGCAGGTTTTGGATAGTGATCTGTTCGCCACCCATACGGCCTGGAAGTAATTTATTTTTGAATACACGGTTAGGAGCAACTGGTCCCATAGAACCTGGGCGACGGTGGTAACGTGAACCGTGGGACATAGGTCCGCGGCTTTGTCCGTGGCGTTTGATCGCACCTTGGAATCCTTTACCTTTTGATACTCCTGTTACGTCGATGATATCTCCTTCAGCGAAAATATCGACTTTAACCTCTTGACCAACTTCTACTTCTTCACCGAAGTTACGGAACTCACGAATGAAGCGCTTAGGTGCAGTGTTAGCTTTTGCAACGTGGCCTTTAGCTGGCTTGTTTGCAAGCTTTTCACGCTTTTCATCAAAGCCTAACTGAATAGCTTCATAGCCGTCGCTTTCGATCGTTTTCTTTTGCAGTACAACGTTTGGTGTTGCTTCAACCACAGTAACTGGAATGAGTTCACCGTTTTCAGCAAATACTTGAGTCATACCGATTTTTCTTCCTAAGATTCCTTTGGTCATGAGTCACACCTCCTGAATTAATAATTTTTTATAGTAATTAAAGTTTAATTTCAATGTCAACGCCTGATGGCAAGTCTAAACGCATTAATGAATCAACAGTTTGTGGTGTTGGATTCACAATATCGATTAAACGTTTATGTGTACGCATCTCGAATTGCTCACGAGAATCTTTGTACTTATGAACCGCACGTAAGATTGTGTAAACAGATTTTTCTGTTGGCAACGGGATTGGACCCGATACGTTAGCACCAGAACGTTTTGCTGTTTCAACGATCTTTTCTGCTGATTGGTCTAAAATTCTGTGATCATATGCTTTTAAACGAATACGAATTTTTTCTTTTGCCATTATTTTCCCTCCTTTTCCGCCTATTTGCTAATAGACATTCTCCGCAGAAATATCCTGACGACACTCGCCATGGCAAAGCGGCCGGGTGTGTCAGCAACCTTCTGCATCATCGCTGTCGAAAACCAACGTTGTTAATTATACACGAAGTTTTCGATGTATGCAACAGTATTTGCTATATTTCTTTCCTAGCACACTTTTACTATTATACACATACTATCGCTTCATATCAATAGAAGAAATAGAGAGTTGAAAAATAAAAAAGCAGGCGGAAACCGCCTGCTTGTCAATCGTTATTATTTTTGGATAGATGCTACAACGCCAGCGCCTACTGTACGGCCGCCTTCACGGATAGAGAACTTAGTACCTTCTTCGATCGCGATCGGAGAAATAAGTTCAACTGTCATTTCAACGTTGTCCCCAGGCATAACCATTTCTACGCCTTCAGGAAGTTGAACGATACCAGTTACATCCGTTGTACGGAAGTAGAACTGTGGACGGTAGTTTGAGAAGAATGGAGTATGACGTCCACCTTCTTCTTTAGACAATACATAAACTTCAGCTTTGAAGTTAGTGTGTGGAGTGATTGAACCTGGCTTAGCAAGTACTTGTCCACGTTGGATTTCTTCACGTGCTACACCACGAAGAAGGGCACCGATGTTGTCACCAGCTTCAGCATAGTCAAGAAGCTTACGGAACATTTCTACACCAGTTACAGTAGTAGATTTTGGCTCTTCAGTTAAACCGATGATTTCAACTACGTCACCAACTTTAACTTGTCCACGCTCAACACGGCCAGTTGCAACTGTACCACGGCCAGTGATTGAGAATACGTCCTCAACAGGCATCATGAATGGTTTTTCAGTGTCACGCTCTGGAGTTGGGATGTACTCATCAACAGCATCCATAAGCTCGATGATTTTGTCTTCCCACTCAGCTTCGCCTTCAAGAGCTTTAAGAGCAGAACCTTTGATTACTGGTACATCATCGCCAGGGAATTCGTACTCAGAAAGAAGGTCACGCACTTCCATTTCTACAAGCTCAAGAAGTTCTTCGTCGTCTACCATGTCGCATTTGTTTAAGAATACTACAAGGTAAGGAACACCTACTTGACGAGAAAGAAGGATGTGCTCACGAGTTTGTGGCATTGGACCGTCAGCAGCAGATACTACTAGGATACCGCCGTCCATTTGCGCAGCACCAGTGATCATGTTTTTAACGTAGTCAGCATGTCCTGGGCAGTCAACGTGTGCATAGTGGCGTTTGTCAGTTTCATATTCAACGTGAGAAGTGTTGATTGTGATACCGCGCTCGCGCTCTTCTGGAGCGTTGTCGATTTGGTCGTAACCACGTGCTTCACTTCCGCCTTTTTTAGCAAGAACAGTTGTGATTGCTGCTGTTAAAGTTGTTTTACCATGGTCAACGTGACCAATTGTACCGATATTCGCATGTGTTTTGGAACGGTCGAATTTTTCCTTAGCCATTAGGAAATCCTCCTTTGAATTATCAAAATTAATTAATTTATATAGGGACTTTGAAGGCGGAAGTGATTCCGTCTCCAAAGATACCAAAGCTTACATTGTATTTATACTTCATTAAGAAGTATAAATCAATTATTGACCTTTATTTTTCTTGATGATTTCTTCGGAAACTGATTTTGGCACCTCTTCATAATGGTCAAAGTGCATAGAATAAGTTCCGCGACCTTGTGTATTGGAACGTAGTGAAGTAGCATAACCAAACATTTCAGAAAGTGGAACGAATGCTTTTACTACTTGCGCGTTACCGCGAGCTTCCATACCTTCCACACGTCCACGACGGGAAGTGATGTCACCCATAATATCTCCAAGGTATTCATCAGGAATAACAACTTCTACTTTCATCATTGGCTCGAGAAGAACCGGATTACATTTAGAAGCTGCATTTTTCAATGCCATAGATGCTGCAATTTTAAACGCCATCTCACTGGAGTCAACATCATGGTAAGAACCATCAAACAGTCTTGCTTTAATGTCGATTAATGGATAGCCGGCAATAACACCGTTTTGCAATGCATCTTCAAGACCAGCTTGAACAGCTGGGATGTATTCACGAGGAACAACCCCACCGACGATGCCGTTTTCGAATTCGAAGCCAGCACCTTCTTCGTTAGGTGTAAACTCGATCCATACGTGACCGTATTGTCCGCGTCCACCAGATTGGCGGGCAAACTTTCCTTCTACTTGCGCAGAAGCACGGAAAGTTTCACGGTAAGCTACTTGTGGAGCACCCACGTTTGCTTCTACTTTAAATTCACGACGCATACGGTCTACAATGATATCCAAGTGAAGCTCACCCATACCGGAGATAACAACTTGTCCTGTTTCAGGATTTGTTTCTGCACGGAAAGTTGGATCTTCTTCTTGAAGTTTTTGCAGAGCAGTTGTCATTTTATCTTGATCGCCTTTTGATTTCGGCTCAACTGATAAAGAGATAACCGGCTCTGGGAATTCCATAGACTCTAAAATAACGAGGTTTTTCTCGTCACAAAGAGTGTCCCCTGTAGTCGTATCTTTCAGACCAACTGCAGCAGCGATATCGCCTGCATGCACTTCAGAGATTTCTTCACGGGAGTTCGCATGCATTTGTAGAATACGACCTACACGCTCACGTTTGCCTTTAGTAGAGTTCTGTACGTATGAACCGGATTGTAAAATACCAGAATACACACGGAAGAACGTTAACTTACCTACATAAGGGTCAGTCATAACTTTAAATGCAAGTGCAGAGAATGGTGCATCGTCTGATGATGGACGAGTTACTTCTTCATCGCTATCTGGCAGAGTCCCTTTAATGCTTGGTACGTCTGTAGGAGCAGGAAGATAGTCAACAACTGCATCCAACATTAATTGAACACCTTTGTTTTTGAAAGCAGTTCCGCAAAGTACAGGGAAGAACTCAACGTTGATTGTGCCTTTACGGATAGCGGCTTTAATTTCAGGAATTGTTACTTCCTCACCGCCAAGATATTTTTCCATGATTTCTTCATCGAATTCAGCAATTGCTTCGATAAGTTTTTCACGGTATTCTTCTGCTTGAGCTTGCATATCTTCAGGGATTTCCCCTTCTTCGATTTCAGTTCCAAGGTCGTTGCCGTAGAAAGTAGCTTTCATTTCGACTAAGTCGATGATGCCACGGAATTCATCTTCAGCACCGATTGGAAGTTGAATCGGATGTGCATTTGCCATTAAACGGTCATGGATTGTGCGAACAGAATAAAGGAAGTCTGCTCCAATCTTATCCATTTTGTTAACAAACACGATACGCGGAACGCCATACGTAGTTGCTTGGCGCCAAACAGTTTCTGTTTGCGGCTCAACTCCGGATTGGGCATCAAGTACAGTTACTGCACCATCAAGAACACGAAGGGAACGCTCAACTTCAACAGTGAAGTCTACGTGTCCTGGTGTGTCGATGATGTTTACACGATTGCCCTTCCACTGAGCAGTTGTCGCAGCAGAAGTGATTGTGATACCGCGCTCTTGTTCTTGTTCCATCCAGTCCATTTGAGACGCACCTTCGTGAGTCTCACCAATTTTATGGATACGGCCTGTATAGTAGAGAATACGCTCGGTAGTTGTCGTTTTACCGGCATCAATATGCGCCATGATACCGATATTTCGAGTGTTTTCTAAGGAGAACTCTCTTGCCATGTATGTCTTTCTCCTTCCTTAAATTAAGATAGTTTTAAAAAGAATCTTACCAGCGGTAATGAGCAAATGCTTTGTTTGCTTCCGCCATTTTATGAGTATCTTCACGCTTCTTAACTGAAGCACCAGTGTTGTTAGCTGCATCAAGGATTTCAGCCGCAAGGCGTTCTTCCATTGTTTTCTCACCACGAAGACGAGAATAGTTAACTAACCAGCGAAGACCAAGAGTCGTACGGCGTTCAGGGCGAACCTCAACTGGCACTTGGTAGTTAGCACCACCTACACGGCGTGCTCTAACCTCTAATACTGGCATGATGTTTTTAATGGCTTGATCAAATACTTCCATTGGATCTTTCCCCGTACGTTCGCGGATAAGATCAAATGCTGCATAAAGAATGGCTTGTGATTTACCTCTTTTACCGTCAACCATCATTTTATTGATGAGACGAGTAACTAATTTGGAGTTGTACATCGGATCTGGAAGTACATCTCTCTTCGCTACAGGACCTTTACGTGGCATGTAAGTTCCTCCTTTCATGTAATTCCTACATTATAAATTAATGTTTTTATTTTTTAGCTTCTTTTGGACGCTTCATTCCGTACTTAGAACGGCCTTGACGACGAGTTTCTACGCCGGCAGTATCAAGCGCACCACGAACGATGTGATAACGAACCCCTGGTAAGTCTTTTACTCTTCCTCCACGAATCAACACAACGCTGTGCTCTTGAAGGTTATGTCCAATACCAGGAATATAAGCATTCACTTCAATACCATTGCTCAAACGAACACGGGCATATTTACGTAAAGCCGAGTTAGGCTTTTTCGGTGTCATTGTACCAACACGAGTACACACTCCACGCTTTTGTGGTGAATTAATATCCGTTTGCGCTTTTTTAAAGCTATTATAGCCTTTGTTAAGTGCTGGTGACTTGGATTTAGTTGATTTTGATTTACGAGGTTTACGCACTAACTGGTTAATAGTAGGCATATAAAAATCCTCCCTTCCTTTTTTCTTAAGCCCACACATCCAGGTGGACCATTTAAAATTAAAAACAAAGTCTTTGCACTTTCATGCAAAAACATTATTCATTAATAATAGCAACAGCAGCTGCCTTGACATCAATCCCACATGTTTTTCCTAGTTTTAGCATAGAATCCACATAAGTAATCGGCACTGCTTTTTGTTTGGCCAGTTCTTCTACCTTTTTTAATAAAAAGGGATTGGCATCAGCAGCGATCGTTACTTGCTGTGCTTGATTTCTTTCAAGAGCTCTCACTGTTTGTTTTGTTCCTATCGCCAAGGTTTGCGCCTTCGCTACTTTATCATAAGACATGTAAACATCCTCCAAAGTAACAAGGTTCATAGGAGCACCTTGATTATATTATCATTCATGTTTTTAAATGTCAACTATGAAAATAAATTATTATGCCGGAGCCGGAAAAGCCGGCCCCGGACATATAATTTGCTGAAAAGGTAAGTATTCACAGACCTTTTTAGCGCATATTTATTATTCTACTGTTACAGATTCTTCAGATGTTGCTAATACTGGCTCAGAGTTACGATATCGCTGCATGCCCGTTCCAGCTGGAACAAGTTTTCCGATAATAACGTTCTCTTTCAAACCTAAAAGTTCATCGCGTTTTCCTTTAATCGCTGCATCTGTCAACACGCGGGTTGTTTCTTGGAAGGATGCCGCAGATAGGAACGAATCTGTCTCAAGGGATGCTTTCGTAATACCAAGAAGAACTGGTCTTCCTGTTGCTGGCATTTTGCCCTCAAGCAACGCTTGCTCATTGGCATCTCTAAATTGATGAATTTCAAGCAGGCTGCCTGGCAGAACATCTGTTTCTCCAGCATCAAGAACACGCACTTTACGAAGCATCTGTCGTACCATTACTTCAATATGCTTGTCACCGATTTCTACCCCTTGCATCCGGTATACTTTTTGCACTTCGCGCAACAAGTACTCCTGAACGGAAGAAACATCGGTAATTTTCAAGTATTCTTTCGGATCGATAGAACCCTCTGTCAGTTCTTGGCCTCGTTTTACTTGATCGTTAACAGCTACTTTCAAGCGAGCTGTGTATGGAGCCGTATATGTGCGGCTTTCTACATCGCTTTGAAGAACGATTTCCTGCTGGCGATCACGGCCTTCATTAATTGCGGTCACAACACCGTCAATTTCAGAAATAACTGCCTGACCTTTTGGATTACGCGCTTCAAACAACTCCTGAATACGAGGCAAACCTTGAGTAATATCGTCTCCGGCTACCCCACCTGTATGGAATGTACGCATCGTCAACTGTGTACCTGGTTCACCAATTGATTGGGCAGCGATGATACCAACTGCTTCGCCGACCTCCACTTGTTGTCCAGTTGCAAGGTTGCGTCCGTAACATTTTTTACATACGCCGTGACGGGTGTTACAAGTAAAGGCGGAGCGAATCCATACCTCTTCAATGCCTGCGTTAATAATGACACTTGCCATGTCCTCATCTATCAGGTCATTTTCTCTTGCAATGATTTCCCCGGTTTCAGGATGAGCAATTGTCTTTCTAGCATAACGGCCAACAAGACGCTCTTCCAGCGGTTCAATGATTTCTGTTCCTTCTTTAATCGAACGAATCAGAAGACCGCGGTCGGTTCCACAATCATCTTCACGGACAATTACATCTTGAGCCACATCTACAAGACGACGAGTCAAGTAACCAGAGTCAGCCGTTTTAAGAGCCGTATCTGCTAGACCTTTACGCGCTCCATGTGTAGAAATAAAGTATTCCAATACGGTTAAGCCTTCACGGAAACTTGACTTGATCGGAAGTTCGATAATCCGACCAGCCGGGTTCGCCATCAGACCGCGCATCCCTGCAAGCTGAGTAAAGTTAGACGCGTTACCACGGGCCCCTGAGTCACTCATCATGAAGATTGGGTTGCGCTTATCTAGGGAAGCCATCAATTTACCTTGAATCGTGTCTTTAGCTGCACTCCAGATAGAAATAACGCGATCATAGCGTTCTTCTTCCGTGATTAAACCACGTCTGAATTGCTTCATAACATTATCAACTTTTGACTGTGCTTCTTTCAAGATTTGTTCTTTTTCGCCTAATACTACGATATCTGCGACACCTACCGTGATACCAGCCTTCGTAGAGTGCTTAAATCCTAAGTCCTTCATGCGGTCAAGCATTTTGGACGTTTCTGTAATTTTAAAACGTTTAAATACTTCCGCAATGATATTTCCAAGGATTTTTTTCTTGAATGGAGCAATAAGCTCTTGCTTTTCAATATATTCTTTTACATTTTCTGTCGGCTCAACAAAGTACTTCTCTGGTGTTTTCTCTACCAGGTTTGTATTTGTTGGCTCGTTAATGTAAGGGAATGTGTCCGGAAGAATTTCATTAAAAATCATCTTTCCGACTGTTGTAATTAACAGCTTTTTATTTTGCTCTTCAGTAAATGTTTGATTGTTTAAAGCAGAGGCAGCGACAGCTACTCTCGTATGAAGATGAACATAACCATTTTGATAGGCAATTAGTGCTTCATCTACATCTTTAAAAATCATTCCTTCGCCGATAGCATCTTCACGCTCAAGAGTGAGGTAGTAGTTTCCTAATACCATGTCCTGAGAAGGAGTAACAACTGGCTTTCCGTCTTTTGGATTCAAGATATTTTGAGCAGCCAGCATTAACATCCGGGCTTCTGCCTGAGCTTCTGCTGACAACGGCACGTGCACGGCCATTTGGTCTCCATCAAAGTCCGCGTTGTATGCTGTACAAACGAGCGGGTGAAGACGGATTGCGCGTCCCTCTACTAATGTAGGTTCAAATGCTTGAATACCAAGACGGTGAAGCGTCGGTGCCCGGTTTAAAAGAACAGGGTGCTCCTTGATTACTTCTTCTAGCACATCCCATACTTCCGGCTGCACGCGTTCAATTTTACGTTTCGCACTTTTAATGTTATGAGCTAGGCCTTTTTCAACCAGTTCCTTCATAACAAATGGCTTAAACAATTCAAGTGCCATTTCTTTTGGAAGGCCACATTGATACATTTTCAGATTCGGTCCAACGACAATAACCGAACGGCCTGAATAGTCAACACGTTTTCCTAACAGGTTTTGACGGAAACGCCCTTGCTTTCCTTTCAGCATATGAGAAAGGGACTTTAACGGACGGTTACCTGGCCCTGTAACAGGACGGCCGCGGCGACCATTATCAATTAATGCATCTACTGCTTCTTGCAGCATCCGCTTTTCATTTTGAACAATAATGCTTGGAGCTCCGAGATCAAGCAAACGCTTCAAGCGGTTGTTCCGGTTAATCACTCGGCGATATAAATCATTTAAATCAGAAGTGGCAAAACGACCACCATCAAGCTGTACCATCGGGCGAAGCTCCGGCGGAATGACAGGAAGAACATCCAAAATCATCCAGCTCGGGTTGTTGCCGGAGTGGCGGAACGCTTCGATAACTTCAAGACGTTTGATCGCTCTTGTCCGGCGCTGGCCTTGTGCACTCTTTAATTCTTCTTTTAGGAAATCCACTTCTTTTTCAAGATCAATGTCTTGGAGCAGCTTTTTAATCGCTTCTGCACCCATAGATGCCTGAAATTTATTTCCGTACTTTTCACGATAAGCACGGTATTCTTTTTCAGAAAGTAATTGCTTTTTCTCAAGCGCAGTATCACCAGCTTCGGTTACAACATAAGAAGCAAAGTAAATAACTTCCTCAAGTGCACGTGGGGACATATCAAGCACTAGCCCCATACGGCTTGGAATACCTTTGAAATACCAAATATGTGAAACAGGAGCCGCCAATTCAATATGACCCATGCGCTCGCGACGAACTTTTGCTTTTGTTACTTCTACGCCACAGCGGTCACAGACAACGCCTTTATAGCGTACTCTCTTATATTTCCCACAATGACATTCCCAGTCTTTTGTAGGTCCGAAAATACGCTCACAAAACAATCCATCTTTTTCTGGCTTTAATGTACGATAGTTAATCGTTTCCGGTTTCTTCACTTCACCGTATGACCATGATCTAATCTTGTCTGGTGATGCCAGACCGATTTTCATGTATTCAAAATTGTTTACATCTAGCAAGGGGCCTACCTCCCTTTCAGTCTACAGGTTCTAACGAGTATGCTTAAACCGCTATTTATTAAAGATAGCCGGAGAAAGCTATTGGAATTCCCCGGCCTGTTAATTAATTAATCCGTTGAACTTACTTTTTCAGATAAGTTTTCTTCAGGAGCGATATTTAATGTATCTGCCTGCTGAACGTCATCCTCATCTTCTAAATCACGCATTTCAATTTCCTGGTCGTCTCCGGACATAATCTTGACGTCCATTCCCAAACTTTGAAGTTCTTTAATCAAAACTTTAAATGATTCTGGAACTCCTGGTTCCGGAACATTTTCACCTTTGACAATTGCCTCATATGTTTTCACACGACCAACAATATCATCGGATTTGACAGTAAGAATTTCTTGAAGTGTATAAGCCGCACCATAAGCTTCAAGTGCCCATACTTCCATCTCTCCAAAACGCTGACCACCGAACTGAGCTTTACCTCCGAGCGGCTGCTGGGTAACAAGAGAGTAAGGCCCTGTTGAGCGGGCATGAAGTTTATCGTCAACCATGTGAGCAAGCTTGATCATGTACATGATACCAACAGATACACGGTTATCGAATGGCTCTCCGCTACGGCCGTCATAAAGGACCGTTTTTGCATCCCTGGACATGCCAGCTTCTTCAATTGTTTCCCATACATCGTCTTCCGTTGCTCCATCGAATACCGGAGTAGCTACATGCAATCCTAAGTAACGAGCTGCCATACCTAAGTGAAGCTCCATTACCTGTCCGATGTTCATCCGTGAAGGTACCCCTAGTGGGTTTAACATAATATCGATCGGTGTGCCGTCAGGAAGGAAAGGCATGTCTTCTTCCGGTAAGATCCGGGAGATAACCCCTTTGTTTCCGTGGCGTCCGGCCATTTTATCCCCTTCAGAGATTTTACGTTTCTGAACGATATACACGCGGACGAGCTGATTCACACCTGGTGGCAATTCATCGCCGTCCTCGCGATTAAACACTTTCACATCAAGGACGATTCCGCCGCCGCCATGTGGCACCCGTAAAGATGTATCCCGCACTTCACGCGCTTTTTCTCCAAAGATCGCATGTAGAAGTCGTTCTTCCGCAGTCAATTCAGTGACGCCTTTTGGCGTTACTTTTCCGACGAGAAGATCCCCATCTTTCACTTCAGCCCCGATGCGAATGATTCCACGTTCGTCAAGGTTGCGAAGCGCATCTTCCCCAACGTTTGGAATATCACGAGTGATTTCTTCTGGTCCGAGTTTTGTATCGCGTGACTCTGACTCGTATTCTTCAATGTGGATGGAAGTGTACACATCATCTTTTACGAGACGTTCGCTCATGATGATGGCATCCTCATAGTTATAACCATCCCATGTCATGAAGCCAACCATTACATTTCGACCTAAAGCAAGCTCCCCTTTTTCCATGGAAGGGCCGTCAGCAAGGATTTCACCCTTTGTCACACGGTCGCCGACACTAACGATCGGACGCTGGTTATAGCATGTACCTTGGTTAGAGCGAATAAATTTAAGCAGGCGATATTTATCAAGGTCACCTTTTACTTCTTTTCCATCTATCTCTTCAATGCGACGCACCCAGATTTCTCTCGCTTCTACATGCTCCACAATTCCTTCTCGCTTACAGATAACTGCGGCTCCAGAGTCTTTTCCTGAAACATATTCCATTCCAGTACCAACAATTGGCGCTTCCGGCTGCATTAAAGGCACGGCCTGACGTTGCATGTTCGCTCCCATTAACGCACGGTTGGAGTCATCGTTTTCTAAGAAAGGAATACAAGCTGTTGCAGCAGACACTACCTGTTTTGGAGATACGTCCATGTAGTCCACGCGCTCACGCTTTACAACTGTGTTTTCGCTTCGGAAGCGAGCAACTACTTCTTCATCGGCGAACGAACCGTCTTCGTTGAGACGAACATTCGCTTGAGCCACTACATAGTTATCTTCTTCGTCAGCTGTTAAATAGTCAATACGATCTGTTACTCTTCCTGTATCCGGATCTACTTTCCGGTAAGGAGTTTCAATAAAGCCGAAACGATTAACCTTTGCGTAAGTAGAGAGCGAGTTGATCAATCCGATATTCGGTCCCTCAGGTGTTTCAATCGGACACATACGGCCATAGTGGGAATAGTGAACGTCACGCACTTCAAATCCTGCACGTTCCCTTGTTAATCCACCAGGTCCAAGCGCTGATAAACGACGCTTATGCGTTAATTCAGCCAGCGGGTTGGTTTGATCCATGAACTGTGAAAGCTGGGAGCTTCCAAAGAACTCTTTGATTGAAGCAATAACCGGCCGGATATTAATTAATTGTTGTGGTGTAATTGTATTTGTATCTTGAATGGACATTCGTTCGCGAACAACACGTTCCATACGAGATAATCCAATTCGGAATTGATTTTGAAGCAATTCGCCGACAGAGCGAAGGCGACGGTTACCTAGATGATCAATATCATCTGTGTCTCCAACTCCGTACAATAAGTTAAAGAAATAACCAATGGATGCAATAATATCAGCTGGTGTAATGTGTTTCACATTTACCTCTGGGAAGCCATTCCCAATGATATTAATGATCCTTTCATCTTCACTATTTGGGGCATAAATTTTAATGGATTGAACAACGATATCCTCTTCTACTACCCCGCCGGATTGACGATAAGTTTTAAAGCCTACACCATTTTCCAGGTTCGGTATAATTTTATCAAGTGCACGGCGGTCAAGAAGTGTGCCTTTTTCCGCAATAATTTCACCTGTTTCCGGATCTGCCAACGTTTCGGCAAGACGCTGCCCAAACAAACGGTTCTTTGTATGGAGCTTTTTGTTCATCTTATAGCGTCCAACACTAGCAAGATCATAACGTTTTGGATCAAAGAAACGGGAAATCAGCAAGCTCTTAGCATTTTCAACTGTCGGAGGCTCACCCGGGCGCAAACGCTCATAAATTTCAATGAGTGCTTTTTCCGTGCTCTCCGTATTGTCCTTTTCGAGCGTATTACGGATATATTCGTTGTCACCGATAAGATCAATGATTTCTTGATCAGAGCCAAACCCGAGAGCACGCAATAATACGGTAACTGGTAATTTACGTGTACGGTCGATACGAACATATACAATGTCTTTTGCATCTGTTTCATACTCCAACCAGGCTCCGCGGTTCGGAATAACAGTAGCAGTGAAACCACGCTTTCCGTTTTTGTCCATTTTTCCGCTGTAGTACACACTCGGAGAACGAACAAGCTGGGATACGATAACGCGCTCTGCTCCATTGATAATAAATGTTCCTGTTTCAGTCATAAGCGGGAAGTCGCCCATGAATACTTCCTGATCCTTCACTTCACCAGTCTCTTTATTTAAAAGACGGACTTTAACTCGAAGCGGAGCAGAGTAAGTTACATCGCGCTCCTTAGACTCATCCACCGGATATTTCGGTTCTCCGAGACTGTAATCAATAAATTCCAATGCAAGATTACCAGTAAAATCTTCAATAGGAGAAATATCCTGAAACATTTCTCTCAAGCCCTCATCAAGAAACCACTGATAGGAGGATGTTTGAATTTCAATGAGATTTGGTAATTCTAAAACTTCACTAATGCGCGCATAGCTTCTGCGCTGGCGGTGTCGTCCGTACTGAACTAGTTGACCTACCAACTGATTCACCCCTCAAATCAAGCGTTTTAGTTGCCTATATACTTCTTATAGCCAGGCATTCAGCCTTGCCGTAAGACAAAAAGAAAAAGGTTTTTTCAAAGAAAACCTCATTTTACGCGTGATGAACTATTATTTTAGCATCGTAGCCATTTCAACCATTAATTATACAGCCTAAATGGATTTATAGCAAAAATGGTCACAATTATTATTCTGGCATTTTATAATAATAACATAGAGCTATATGCGAGTCAACATTTTTCCGCCTTGATAATATAATACCCTTTTGAACGATCAATCACTTCCGCACGCCCAAAAAGTGACTCTATTTCTTTCAAAGCAGAAGGAGCTCCTTGTTTCTTTTGAATAACAACCCACAACACTCCGCCCTTAACCAACTTTTCGTAACTTTGTCGAAAAAAATCAAATACCACTTTCTTTCCTGCTCGAATAGGCGGATTGGTCAATACAGCAGCAAATCCTTGCTCAACCACCCCTGTCAGACGGTCACTTTCATAAATGTTAACATTTTCAATCTGATTAAGGACTGCATTGTCTTTTGCTAGCGAAAGAGCGCGCAAATTCACATCAACCATATGAATCATTCTCTCCGGGAAAGCAGAAGCAACAGAAAGACCGATTGGTCCATACCCACAGCCAGCATCAAGAAATGGCCCGTCCACTTCCGGGGGCTCAAAGGTTTCAATTAAAAGGCGAGAGCCAAAATCCACCTCTTTCTTAGAAAAAACACCCGCATCGGTTTTAAAGCGAAATTTCCGCCCTTTCAAAAGATACTCCCAAAACTTCGGGTCACTCTCACTACCGGGCGTCTGCGAAAAATAATGGTTAGTCATATTTCCCCCTCCACTCTGACAATTTATAAAAAAGCGGAAGCGCCTTATTCAGCCCCGACAAACAGAAAACAAACTAACGCAATCGCATTTCCTCAGTCCTGCAGTTCGTTTGGCTTGTTCGAGGAGCTTAGCCGCTGCAACTAGGTAATGAAAAAGCACCTGGTTAGCTGCGCCAAGTATAAAATAAACAAAAAATACATTCAAGATTTATAGCCCGTTTAGCTTACCGTTCCAGAAAATTAAATTCATAAATAAAAGCCCGCTGGATCCAGCGGGCTTTGTTATCGTCCGTACGTAATTACTTAACTTCTACGCCAGCGCCAACTTCTTCAAGTTTAGCTTTGATTTCTTCAGCTTCTTCTTTAGAAGCTCCTTCTTTAACTGGTTTCGGAGTGTTGTCAACAAGTTCTTTCGCTTCTTTAAGTCCAAGACCTGTAACTTCACGAACAACTTTGATAACTTTGATTTTTTGAGCGCCTGCATCAGTAAGCACAACGTCAAACTCAGTTTTCTCAGCTGCAGCGTCTCCACCAGCAGCTCCGCCTGCTACTGCTACTGGAGCAGCTGCAGTTACACCAAATTCTTCTTCAATTGCTTTTACTAAATCGTTCAATTCAAGAACGGACATTTCTTTAATCGCATCAATGATTTGTTCTTTAGTCATTTTAAAGTTTCCTCCTTGTTTTTACTTTCTTTTTATTCGTTTAGGCTGCTTCTGAAAAAATCAGCTTACGCGCCTTGTTCTTCTTTTTGATCGGCAACAGCTTTTGCTGCAAGAGCGAAGTTGCGCATAGGTGCTTGCAACACGCTGAGTAGCATAGAAAGAAGTCCTTCGCGGGATGGAAGTTCAGCAAGAGCTTTCACTTCTTCTACTGTTACAACATTTCCTTCTAAAACACCTGCTTTAATTTCTAGCGCCTCATTCTCTTTAGCAAAGCTATTAAGAATTTTTGCTGGTGCAATTACATCTTCTGTACTGAACGCAATCGCATTCGGCCCAGTTAAGAATTCATCCAAACCAGAAATTTCAGCAGTTTCAGCTGCACGACGAGTTAAAGTATTTTTGTATACTTTAAATTCAACGCCAGCTTCACGAAGCTGTTTACGAAGCTCAGTTACTTGGCTCACTGTCAAACCACGGTAGTCTACAATTACTGTAGATGCACTGCTTTTAAATTTGTCAGCAATATCGTTTACCAACTGTTTCTTTTGCTCGATTACACTGCTCATCTTTTACACCTCCTGTAGATTTCTATAGCAAAATAAACAATTTGCTATTTTGCTTGTCCATTCATACCTTAGATGAAAGTAAAAAACCTCCACATCAGCAGACATGGAGGTTACGAAAAGTACAGCGCAAGGCCACACTCTATATATTCGTATTACCTCGGCGGGAAATTAAGCTTTTCAGCACCTGCTGTCTACGGTATAAATGTTCAATTATTTTGCAACAAAATGAATTATATCAAATTCAAAATCTGTTGTCAACTTATTTTGCAACAGCTACAGAAGAAGGATCTACCTTAACGCCAGGACCCATTGTTGAAGTGATTGTAACATTCTTCATGTATGTGCCTTTTGCTGCTGATGGTTTTGCTTTTAACATTGTTTCAAAGATTGTGTTGAAGTTTTCAATTAACTTTTGATTGTCAAAAGAAACTTTACCAATCGGAACATGAATGTTTCCAGCTTTATCAACACGGTATTCTACTTTACCTGCCTTGATTTCTTGAACAGCTTTCGTTACATCGAAAGTAACTGTTCCAGTTTTAGGGTTTGGCATAAGACCTTTAGGACCAAGCACACGGCCAAGCTTACCAACCTCACCCATCATGTCAGGAGTAGCTACGATTACATCAAATTCAAACCAACCTTGTTGGATCTTGTTGATGTAGTCTGCATCTCCTACATAATCTGCTCCAGCTGCTTCAGCTTCTTTTGCTTTTTCACCTTTAGCAAACACTAAAACTTTTTGTGTTTTACCAGTTCCGTTTGGAAGCACAACTGCTCCGCGGATTTGTTGGTCAGCTTTCTTCGGATCTACTCCAAGACGGAAAGCTGCCTCTACTGTTGCATCAAACTTTGTAAAGTTTGTTTTCTTTACTAATTCAACTGCTTCGTCAAGAGCATAAGCTGTTGTACGATCAACAAGCTTTGCTGCTTCTTGAAACTTTTTACCTTTTTTAGCCATTTAAAACTTCCTCCTTATGTGGTTTTAGCGGAATAACCTCCCACGAATAAAGGTTGCGTGTGAAGTAATTACGGAATACATTCACAACGCAACCCTTGAACAACTTCTACAAACAATTAGTCTTCAATCACAATACCCATGCTGCGGGCAGTACCTTCAACCATGCGCATAGCTGATTCAACATTAGCTGCGTTAAGGTCAGGCATTTTTGTTTCAGCGATTTCGCGAACTTTATCACGCTTTACTGTCGCTACTTTATTGCGGTTTGGTTCACCGGAACCAGACTCAATACCTGCTGCTTTCTTAAGAAGTACAGCAGCCGGCGGAGTTTTTGTGATGAATGTAAATGAACGGTCTTCAAAAACCGAAATTTCAACTGGAATGATCAAACCAGCTTGATCCGCTGTACGCGCGTTAAACTCCTTACAGAATCCCATGATGTTTACACCAGCTTGACCAAGTGCAGGACCAACCGGCGGCGCAGGATTTGCTTTGCCTGCAGGGATTTGCAACTTAACAACTTTAATAACTTTTTTAGCCACGAGACACACCTCCTTAAGTCCGTGATGTGGTATTTGGGGATTTCCCCTCCCACTCAATAACACCTTTAAATATATTAAAGATGGTTAATTAAAATTAGTCTGTCTTTAAGACATACTGACTTAAAAATATTATCATTGTTTCCTTAATATTTCAAGATGTTTTCCATTATAATTTATCTACCTGGTTAAAATCAAGTTCAACCGGAGTTTCGCGGCCAAACATATTTACGAGCACTTTTAATTTTGCCTTGTCGAAGTCGATTTCTTCTACTGTTCCCTCAAAGTTAGCAAATGGGCCCTCGTTTACGACTACTGTTTCGTTCACTTCAAAATCAACGTCCTTGCGTTTTTCATCCATTCCCATTTGTTTCAAAATATTTTTTACTTCGTCTGGTAAAAGCGGTGTTGGCTTTGAACCATGACCCGAAGAACCTACGAACCCAGTAACACCTGGTGTGTTGCGAACCACGTACCAAGAATCATCTGTCATGACAATCTCTACTAGTACATAGCCTGGAAAGACTTTGCGTTTTGTTACTTTCTTTTTACCATTTTTAATATCAGTTTCTTCTTCTTCCGGAACGATTACACGGAAGATTTTATCTTGCATACCCATGGACTCTACGCGTTTTTCCAGGTTAGCTTTTACTTTATTCTCATATCCTGAATATGTGTGTACAACGTACCAATTCTTCTCCATAGAAAGGGACTAAGCGTCCTTCCCTCCTTTACTTTTGAAAAGCAAATGAAAAAACCCGTTGAAGCGGGCTTTTTTTCTTCTCTATGATGTTTCATTATACCATATCAAAAAACAGTATATTCAAAACGAGGCGGCAAAGTTGAAAATTATAGAGACAAAACCCATCGTACAAGCGATGAGATACCTAAATCAACCACCGCAAAAAAGATGGCCAAGAAAAACACAGTTGTAATAACCGTGATTGTATATCCCGTCAGCTCTTTTTTCTTCGGCCAGCTGACTTTTCTAATTTCCGAACCGACGTTGCGGAAAAATTGTGTTATGCTCGACATTTCGAACCCTCCAAAGGTGAAATCAACTTTTCTCAAAGATGATCAATTATTGGCTGGCTGCAGACACCAGCCTGTCCACTTTTACTCTACCCAGCTGCGAGCGGCCGAATTTCCAACATCAGCCTCTATAGCATAGATAACCGGCACAACGGCCATTTATATGTCTTTAAGTAGCCGCTTCTCATTTTACTTAGTCTGCTTATGGATCGTGTGACTGTTACATGTGCGGCAAAACTTTTTTATTTCTAGGCGTTCTTCACTATTGGCTTTGCTCTGAGTGGAATAGTTTCTTGAACCGCATTCGGAACAAGCTAATATTCTCTTTTTTGTCATTGTGAATCCACCTTATCTATCTCAATTGTAAAAAATAACATTATCAGCGGAACTAGTCAAGTTATTGCCTACAACGTGATTTCTCTAAATTCCAGATAGCGCTCAAGCTTTCTCTTAACCCGCTGCAGAGCATTATCAATCGATTTCACGTGACGGTTAAGTTCTTCTGAAATCTCCTGGTACGACTGCCCGTCCAAATATAAGGCTAGCACTTTTCGTTCCAAGTCGCTTAACAATTCATTCATTTTATCTTCAATACTATTAAATTGCTCGCGGTTAATAATTAATTCTTCTGGATTCATAATTTTTGCGCCTGTGATGACATCCATCAACGTACGATCAGATTCCTCATCGTAAATTGGTTTATCAAGTGAAATATAGGAATTTAACGGAATATGCTTTTGTCTTGTGGCTGTTTTGATGGCAGTGATAATTTGTCTTGTGATACAAAGTTCAGCAAAAGCTTTAAACGTGGTTAGCTTATCTTCTCTGTAATCGCGGATAGCTTTGTAAAGCCCAATCATCCCCTCTTGGACAATGTCTTCCCTATCGGCCCCAATTAAAAAGTAGGAACGTGCTTTCGCCCGGACAAAATTTTTGTATTTGTGAATCAAATAATCCAGAGCATCACTATTTCCACTGTGAACAAGTTCTATGAGTTGCTCATCTTGAAGCGTTTCCAATGCTGTATTGCTTGAACGGTTCAAACTCACACACATCCCCTCCGCCTGCAAAGCCATAGATAGCAACATTATACAGTACGTTTTTTTCGAACGTCAATGCTTCATTTCTCGCCACGGCGCCACTTTTCAAAAATTTCTGCCACTTCGTCTGTAAGAGGAATTTTTGAATGGACCTTTTTTTCGTGGAATTTTTGGACGCTTCTCCCAATTTTTTTATTGGTTACTTTCAGCTCTGTAAGCAGCTCTCTAGCAGATACTCGCAAAGCTCCTTGCCCAAAAACTACCCACTGTTCCGTAAAATCGGAGGTTGCTACAAAAATTTGATTTTTAATATTATTTAGTTCTATTGCAAGCTTTTCAATGCGCTCGTCTGCTGATTCATTTTCCCGTGTGAAAATTACCTCTACTTTTGAATCCCGGTATTTTTTTTCTGTTCCTTTAACATAATGGGCATCAAAAACAACGATGACCCGGCTGCCCGTGAATCCTTGATATTCAGCCATCAACTGAATAAGACGGTCACGGGCAGAAGCAAGATCATGTTTTTTTAGCTTTTGAAGTTCCGGCCAAGCACCAATAATATTGTAGCCGTCAACTATGAGGATGTTCATCGCTACTCCCCTAAAGGATGCCGCCTTCTATACACTTCGTACATCAATACGCCGGCTGCTACAGAAGCGTTTAGAGAAGTGACACGTCCGGCCATAGGCAGTTGGATAAGAAAATCACACTTTTCTCTAATTAAGCGCCCAATTCCTTTTCCTTCACTGCCAATGACAAGCCCAAGTGGCATGTTTCCGTCAAACTGCCTGTAGTCATCGGCCCCCTTTGCATCTGTGCCGGCAATCCACACACCACGTTCTTTCAGTTCATCAATCGTCCGTGACAAGTTAGTCACTCTTACAACAGGAATATATTCAATTGCTCCAGTAGAGGCTTTTGCGACTGCAGCTGTTAATCCTACCGCCCGGCGCTTGGGAATAATAATGCCATGCACTCCCACAGCATCTGCTGTTCGCATAATGGATCCTAAGTTATGAGGATCTTCAATTTCATCCAGAATGAGGAAAAAAGGTTCTTCCCCGCTCTTTTCCGCGTTGGCAAACAAATCGTCTAGCTCTGCATAGTCATAGGCAGCAACAGAAGCAACGATGCCCTGGTGATTCTCCTCGCTCATCTGATCAATTTTTTGTTTAGGGACAAATTGAACGAGTACATTTTTTTCTTTTGCTTTTTTGATAATCTGCTGCACAGGCCCCTTTTGTGCTCCCTCCGCTATCCAGATTTTATTGATTTCCCGATCTGATCTTAGCGCTTCAAGCACAGGATTCCTGCCTGCGATAAACTCTTTGGACATCATGAGTCTCCTCCTTTCTCACTTATTTTTGGCTGCAGACAAAAATCGATCATTTCTGCAAGCCGCTGTTCATTTCCTGTTAAGAACAGCATCCCAATCAGTGCTTCAAAAGCTGTGCTATGCCGGTAAGTTTGAACATCGGTATTTTTTGGGGTTGTTCCCGACTTTGCATTTCTCCCTCTTTTAACCACAGCAAGCTCTTTTTCTGACAAAAAACCGCTGTCGATCATCTGATATAGAAAATCCGCCTGAGCTTTTGCCGAAACATAGCGGGTAGCCTCCCGATGAAGCTGATTCGGCTTCACTTTTCCAAGTTCCAATAAATGACGGCGCACATACACTTCATAAATGGCATCGCCCATGTAAGCAAGGGCAAGACTATTCATCTGTGTGGCCTCTTTTAATGGTTCAAAATCCAGCATTTTTACCCTCTTTTCCAGCGTGTGCCCTGCGGTGTGTCCTCTAAAATGATGTTCATTTCCTTCAGCTTATCACGAATTTCATCGGCAAGCTGGAAATTGCGGTCTTTCCTTGCTTGAATCCGCTGTTCGATTAATTCCTCAATCTCTTCCTCTAACAGTGCTTCCTCTACTTCAAGCTTTAGCCCGAGCACGAAAAATAAATCTTCGAACTCTTTTAAAAAGGCGTCAATTACTTTTTCGGATGTGTTTTTTTCCATTAAATAATAATTAGCCTGCTTGGAAAGTTCAAATAAGACGGAGATGGCATTGGCTGTATTGAAGTCATCATCCATTTCCTTAGTAAACGCCTGATGCAGTTCTTTTATTTTATCCAGCCACTGTGTATCATCTTCTGTCAAATTCGTACTCGATTGCTTGCGGTGCTTTAAGTTTTCATAAGCAGTTCTTAGGCGATCCAACGCTGTTTTTGCATTCTCCAGCAATTCTTCATTATAATTGATCGGATGTCTGTAATGAACAGACAACATAAAGAAGCGAAGAACTTGTGGGTCAATATGTTGAATAATGTCGTGTACAAGGACGAAGTTGCCGAGCGATTTCGACATTTTTTCATTGTCAATGTTAATATAACCATTATGCAGCCAGTAGCGGGCAAACGTTTTTTCTGTCAATGCTTCGGACTGGGCAATTTCATTTTCATGATGCGGAAAAGTTAAATCCTGTCCGCCGGCATGTATATCAATTGTATCGCCCAGATACTTTCTTGCCATCGCTGAGCACTCAATGTGCCATCCCGGACGTCCTTTCCCCCACGGGCTCTCCCAGTAAATCTCGCCTTCCTTTGCTGCTTTCCATAAGGCAAAATCAAGCTCATCTTCTTTCTTTTCCCCTACGCCAATTCTTGCACCAACCTTTAATTCGTCTATGGATTGATGGGAGAGCTTTCCATATTCTGCAAACTTTCGTGTACGATAATAAACATCTCCCTCAGAAGCATAAGCATAGCCTTTCTCAATGAGGGTTTCAATAAATTCAACGATGATGTCAATGTTTTCAGTTACACGGGGATGCACATCCGCTTTTTGGCAGCCGAGCGCCCCTGTATCCTCAAAATAAGCATTGATAAAGCGCTCAGCGATCGCCGGAACTTCTTCTCCTAATTCGTTAGCTGCTTTAATCAGCTTGTCATCCACATCTGTAAAGTTAGAAACATAGGTCACATCGTAGCCGCTATACTGAAAGTAACGGCGGACTGTATCGAATACAATAGCTGGCCGGGCGTTGCCTATGTGAATATAATTATATACGGTCGGTCCGCATACATACATTTTTATTTTTCCCTTTTCTAGGGGGACAAACTCCTCTTTTTGCCTCGTTAATGTATTATAAACGTGAATGGTCATTTAGTGGTTCTCCCTTCTTTACTTCTTGAAGCTCTTCACGCAGCCTGACAATTTCCTTCTCCATGGAGAAAAGGCGATCAGCAATTGGGTCTGGTAAGTCCTGATGATTAAGGTCTTTTTGTACTTTTTTCCCGTCACGTATCACTATTTTCCCCGGAATACCAACAACGGTTGAGTTGGGAGGCACATCTTTTAGAACAACCGACCCGGCCCCAATTTTGGAGTTTTCCCCAATTGTAATGGAGCCAAGCACTTTAGCCCCTGATGCGATCAATGCATTGTCTTTAACCGTCGGGTGCCGCTTTCCTTTTTCTTTACCGGTACCTCCAAGTGTCACTCCTTGATATAGTGTTACATTATCACCTATCTCACAAGTTTCCCCAATAACAACACCCATCCCGTGATCAATGAAAAGGCGGCGTCCAATCTGGGCACCCGGGTGGATTTCTATACCGGTGAAAAAACGGCTAATTTGAGAAATTAGACGAGCAAGGAAAAAGAATTTTCTCTTATAAAAACCGTGCGCCAACCGATGACCCCAAATAGCATGCAATCCGGAATAGGTTAAAATAACCTCCAAATAACTGCGGGCAGCAGGATCCTGCTCAAAAATTGTATCGATATCCTCTTTAAGTAATTTAAACATGCTCATTGCTATCCTCCTTTTTTAAAAACAAAATAAAAACGCCTCTGTATAGACAGAGACGTTGTGTTGACGCGGTTCCACTCTGTTTGAAAAACAGACAGTCCTGTCTGTTAATCCAACTCTAAACTGATAACGGGTGTTCCCGCTGCTGCTTACTCGGATTCCTTTCAACAACAGACTCAGAGGGGCATTTCAATAATTGAGCGGCTTAAACCGTTCGCAGCCGGTGACGGTTCTCTCTGTAAAGCTTCAATTATTTACTTCTCCTCATCAACGCTAATTATGAATAAATAGTACATTTAATATATTACATTTTTGCCGAAATGTTAACTATGGATCTTGCCAAGACGCTCGACAACTTTTTCCTTGCCGAGCAATTCAATCGCTTTAGGCAAATCAGGTCCATGTGTTTGGCCGGTCACAGCGGCACGGATCGGCATAAATAACTTTTTCCCTTTATGTCCAGTTTCCTTTTGGACGTCCTTCATGGCTTTTTTAATTTCATCGGCCTTAAACTCTTCCATTGCTTCAACCTTGTTTAGGAAAGAAGCAAGAACTTCAGGAACTTGTTCTTCTTCAAGAACTGTTTTTGCTTCCTCCTCATAGCTAATATCCTCTTTAAAGAACAGCTCTGACATGTCCACAATTTCTGCTCCAAAGCTCATCTTTTCTTGATAAAGGCCAATCAGCTCACGCACCCACTGCTCTTGCTCAGGAGAGCGCTCAGCAGCAATGCGGCCTGCTTTGACAAGATGGGGCACTGCAAGCTCCACTACCCGATCTAAATCCACTTTCTTCATGTACTGATTATTCATCCATGCCAGCTTTTGCTGATCAAATAAAGCGGGAGACTTGGACAAACGGTTAGCATCAAATAGTTCGATGAATTCCTCTTTAGAGAAAATCTCCTCTTCACCGGCCGGAGACCAACCCAGTAAAGCGATAAAGTTAAATAGTGCTTCTGGCAAGTAGCCAAGCTCTTTGTACTGTTCAATAAATTGAATAATGGATTCGTCACGCTTGCTCAGCTTTTTGCGGCTTTCATTCACAATCAGTGTCATATGGCCAAAAGTTGGCGGCTCCCAGCCAAGCGCATTGTAAACGAGCAACTGTTTCGGTGTATTGGAGATATGGTCATCTCCGCGCAGCACATGTGTCATTTCCATCAGATGGTCATCTATTGCTACCGCAAAGTTGTATGTCGGTGTTCCATCTTTTTTCACGATGACATAATCGCTAATGCCATCCGATTCAAAAGACACTTCCCCTTTCACCATGTCATTGAATGTGAGCATTTCTCCTGCAGGAACTTTAATACGGATACTTGGCTTTCGTCCTTCCGCTTCTTTTTCAGCTCTTTCTTCAGGAGTCAGGTGACGGCATTTGCCGGAGTAGCCCGCCATATCTTTTCCCTCGGCTTGTTGCGCCTCCCGTTCAGCTTCAAGCTCTTCTTCCGTACAATAACATTTATAGGCATGTCCTTCTTCTAATAATTGGTCATAGTATTTCTTATAGATATCATTTCGTTCAGACTGGCGATAAGGACCAAATTCTCCTTCCTTGTCGACACTTTCATCCCAATCAATACCGAGCCATTTCAAATACGTCAGCTGACTTTCTTCGCCGCCCTCAATATTTCTCTTTTGATCGGTATCCTCGATTCTAATAATAAATTTCCCACCCTTATTCCGGGCAAATAAATAATTAAAAAGCGCTGTGCGCGCATTACCAATATGTAGATGGCCTGTCGGGCTTGGCGCATAGCGCACACGAATATCGTTTGCCATTTTATGTTCCTCCTCAAATCGTTCCTAGTAACTTTTTTTATTTTACCACCAGCTTTTATTAGAAGGAAGAGGATTCCTTTTCTTTTGCTATTAACAAAACAACCGCCTGCGCTGCTATTCCTTCTTCTCTACCTACAAATCCTAATTTTTCTGTTGTTGTCGCTTTTACATTCACTTGTGATGCGTCCGTTTCCAACAGCTCTGCGATTCTTTCTCGCATTTGTCCAATATATGGCGCCATCTTAGGTCTCTGAGCCATAATAGTACAGTCTGCGTTGCCTAGAACAAATCCCTTCTCTTTCACAAGCTGCCACACATGCTGAAGCAAAACAGCTGAGTCTGCATCTTTGAACGCCGGATCTGTATCTGGAAAATGCCGGCCAATATCTCCCTCACCTATTGCTCCAAGAAGAGCGTCCGTTACAGTATGCAGCAATACATCAGCATCTGAATGGCCAATTAATCCCTTCTCATGCGGAATGGTTACACCCCCAACAATTAATGGACGATTTTCTGCAAATTCATGCACATCAAAGCCTTGCCCAATTCGAAACATAACTTTTCTCCTTCAACCTCTATAGTGATTTTCTTTTTTGAATAATAGCTTTCGCGAATACAAGATCTTCGGGTGTAGTTAATTTTATATTATCATAGTCCCCTTCAACAATTTGAACCCTTATGTTCGCCCGTTCAGCAAGAGAGGCTTCATCTGTGCCCATATATCGATCCTCTTGAGCCTGTCTATGAGCCTGCATAATCAACGGCACACGAAAAGCTTGTGGTGTCTGTACAGACCACAAGCTAGAACGTTCAACTGTCTCGGCAACTACTCCTCCTTCTACACGCTTAATGGTATCTTTTACAGGAACAGCGACAATGGCCGCTCCTTCTTCTGTTGCTTTCTCAACAAGCTGGCTGATGATCGGCCTTGTAATGAAAGGTCTTGCTCCATCATGAACAAGAATAATTCCGGTCTGATCCGCTTCTTTCAAGCCATTAAATACACTTTGCTGCCGCTCATTACCACCAGGAACCAGCTTCTTCACTTTAGAGACATCATATTCATGAATCAAATTGGAGAACATGGTTGTTTCCTCAGGCTGGACAACGAGAATAATACCACTGCAATTCGGATCTTGCTCAAAAACCTCCAGCGTATGAATGATAACCGGACGCCCGTTCAGCAAGAGCAGCAGCTTATTTTTGTCTGCTTTCATTCTCGTTCCCCGGCCGGCAGCTGGAATAATTACTTGATAATTCATTTTCCCCTGCTCCTTTAAAGCGCTTTTTCTATTAGCTTCGGCTTGGCAAAGATCATCCGACCTGCTGATGTTTGCAGTACACTCGTTACAATTACGTCGATTTGCTTGCCGATGTAATCACGGCCTTCTTCTACTACAATCATCGTTCCATCATCCAGATAAGCAATGCCTTGACGCTGTTCTTTTCCGTCCTTAATAACAAGAACTTTCATTTCTTCTCCCGGAATGACCAACGGCTTCACTGCATTTGCCAAATCGTTAATATTTAAAACTTGTACCTTTTGCAGTTCACATACTTTATTTAAGTTAAAGTCATTCGTCACCACGATCCCATTCATTTCCTTTGCCAACTTGACGAGCTTGCTATCTACTTCCTGGACATCTTCAAAATCCCGCTCAATTATTTCTACCTCTACTGGAATCTCTTTTTGAATGCGATTTAATATATCAAGACCTCTACGGCCCTTTGTTCGTTTAAGCGTATCAGAAGAATCGGCAATATGCTGTAGCTCTTCCAGCACAAACTGCGGAATGATCAGGCATCCTTCTAAAAAACCAGTCTGGCAAATATCAGCGATCCTGCCATCGATAATAACGCTTGTGTCTAAAATTTTGCACGCCCTCTGTTCCAACGATGGATTTTCAGCTGCTTCTGCTTCCTTCTTCCTGCTACTTCTATTGATCGTGAACAAACTTGTGATTTCATCACGCTTCTTAAAGCCAACCTGGAAGCCAAGATACCCTAATAAGATCGTCAGAAAAATCGGTGCTACTGTATTAACGATTGGTATCTCTATGGAATTTAATGTGTTTCCTGCTAAAAAAGCAACGATCAGTCCCAAAATCAACCCTAAGCTGCCTGAAAGAATGTCAGTCAATGGTGCTGTAACAATTCGGTCCTCCATCCATTTAACAAAATCAATAATGTAGTCTACAGCCCAAAACGTTAACATATAAAAAATAACGGCTCCTATAATTACTGCGACGTACGGATTATTAACTAAAGTTAAATGATCTAAATGAATAAGTCTTAATAAGTCCGGAATAAGAATAATGCCAAGTGTTCCCCCTAAAATAATAAACCCCGCCTGCACGAGACGCTTCAACATCCTGACTTCACCTCCCTGTTATCATTATAAACACTTTTTTCCATACGCAATCGTTTTTTTGAAAAAAATGCCCAAAAGCCTGCAAACAGCCTATGCAGGCTAATCTGCAAATTATTTACCAAATACAAGTTGTAATGCTTCATTAACCGTAGAAACACCAACAGTTTCTATCCCTTCAGGAACTTTCCAGCCTCCAAGATTATTTGCAGGAAGAATGATCCTTGTAAAGCCAAGCTTAGCAGCTTCGAAAACTCTTTGTTCTATTCGTGAAACCCGCCGCACTTCTCCTGTTAACCCCACTTCACCAATGATGCAATCCGTTGAATTAGTTGGCTGATCTCGAAAACTAGAAGCAATGCTGACAGCAATCGCAAGGTCAATAGCCGGTTCGTCTAGCTTCACACCTCCGGCTACCTTCAAATAAGCATCCTGATTTTGCAATAGAAGACCTACTCGCTTTTCAAGCACAGCCATTAAGAGCGTTACGCGATTGTGATCCATACCCGTAGCCATTCGCCGCGGATTTCCAAAAACAGTCGGTGAAACAAGTGCCTGAATTTCAACAAGAACTGGTCTTGTGCCTTCCATTGAGGCAACCACCGTTGATCCCGAAGAACCTTGGGAGCGTTCCTCAAGGAAAATTTCCGAAGGATTTTCTACTTCTTCTAATCCTTCCTCCTTCATCTCAAAGATTCCCATTTCATTCGTGGAACCGAAGCGGTTTTTAACCGCTCTTAAAATTCGGTACGTGTGGTGACGCTCTCCTTCAAAATATAACACAGTATCCACCATATGCTCCAATAATCTGGGCCCGGCTATAGATCCTTCCTTCGTAACATGCCCTACAATAAAAATGGCAATACCGTTAACCTTCGCTATTCTCATTAGCTCAGCTGTACACTCTCTCACCTGTGAAACACTTCCCGGTGCTGAAGTTACCTCCGGATGATAAACAGTTTGAATTGAATCAATAATAACAAATGAAGGAGAAAGTTGCTCAATCGCCGTATGGATCAACTGTAAATTTGTCTCCGAATAAATAAAGAGCTCCTCTTCCTTCACAGCTAATCTTTCTGCTCTTAATTTAGTCTGCTTAACAGATTCTTCGCCGGAAATGTATAATACCCTGCTTTTGTTTGCTGCTAATTGAGCGGAAACCTGCAACAGCAAAGTTGACTTCCCTATTCCCGGATCTCCTCCAATTAAGACGAGTGAACCAGGTACAACACCTCCGCCTAACACCCGATTGAACTCTTTTAACCTTGTTTTTACTCGTGGTTCCTGAATCGTTTCCACATTTGAAAGCTTTGTTGGCTTAGAGGTAACCGTTTGCTCCGAATGCATAAAGGTCCTTTTAGGTGTCCCTGTAATAGCGACTTCCTCCACCATTTGATTCCATTCTCCACACCCCGGACAACGCCCCATCCACTTTGCCGATTCATAACCGCAGGACTGACAAATAAACTTTGTTTTCTTCTTGGCCATGCTTATTCCACCTCTTTAAATGATCCTTTTTCTAAAACAACAAAAAGCCAGGCGCCTCCAGCGTTGCATATAAATTGCAACTTGTGAAGGAGGAGCCGGGCATTTATAGGACAGCCTCTTTATTTTGCAGCCGATGGTTCTTTCGTTGTTACAATGAAGTTACCATCTTCTACATCTACAATAACTTGCTGACCTGCTAAAACCTTGCCTTTAAGCAATTCTTCCGATAAACGATCTTCCACTTGCTTTTGTAATGCTCGACGTAAAGGACGGGCTCCATACTCTGGATCATAGCCTTCATCGGCAATTTTTTCCTTCGCACGGTCAGATAAATCGACAATAATCCCTTGTTCTTTCAAACGTTGCGTCAACTGGTCAGCCATTAATGTAACAATTTCTTTTAAATGCTTTTTCTCTAAAGCATGGAAAACGATAATTTCATCAATACGGTTAATAAATTCTGGACGGAACGCCCGCTTTAACTCTTCCATTACTTTGCCCTTCATGTCTTTGAAATCTTGTTCACCATCTTGAATGTTAAAGCCGACATATTTGTTTCGGCGCAAAGAGTCCGCTCCCACATTTGATGTCATAATCAGCACTGTGTTACGGAAGTCAACGGTACGACCTTTAGAGTCTGTTAACCGTCCGTCTTCTAACACTTGCAATAAAATATTGAATACATCCGGGTGAGCTTTTTCAATTTCATCAAGCAAGATAACAGAGTATGGCTTGCGTCGTACTTTTTCTGTGAGCTGACCGCCTTCATCGTAGCCGACATAGCCTGGAGGTGATCCAACAAGTCGAGAGGTTGAATGTTTCTCCATGTATTCAGACATATCGATGCGGATCATGGCATCTTCATCACCAAACATAGATTCTGCCAGCGCTTTAGCAAGCTCTGTTTTACCTACACCTGTAGGACCAAGGAAGATAAAGGAACCAATTGGCCGTTTCGGATCTTTTAGACCAGCTCTGGCCCGGCGGACAGCCTTAGAAACAGCTTTCACTGCTTCTTCTTGACCAATTAAACGGGAGTGCAAGATTTCCTCTAGGTTAAGCAATCGTTCCGTTTCTGTTTGAGCTAGCTTGGAAACTGGGATTCCTGTCCAGCTAGATACTACTTTTGCAATATCCTCAACTGTTACTTCACTGTTTTCTTTACCTTGCTTTTCTTTCCAATTATTCTTTGTTTTTTCTAGCTCTTCCCGCAGCTTTTGTTCAGCGTCACGCAGAGAAGCGGCCTTCTCAAACTCCTGACTTTGAACAGCTGCGTCTTTTTCCTTGCGTATTCCTTCCAACTTTACTTCTAATTCTTTCAAATTAGGAGGAGTCGTGAATGAACGCAAACGAACTTTCGAACCAGCCTCATCAATTAAATCAATCGCTTTATCCGGAAGGAAACGGTCTGAAATATAGCGATCAGACATTTTGACTGCTGCATCAATGGCATCATCTGTAATAGATACACGGTGATGCGCTTCATAGCGGTCTCTTAATCCTTTTAAAATCTGAATAGATTCTTCCAATGTCGGTTCATCAACTTGGATTGGCTGGAAGCGCCGCTCAAGGGCTGCATCCTTTTCAATATATTTTCTGTATTCATCTAACGTTGTTGCGCCAATGCACTGTAACTCACCGCGAGCAAGGGAAGGTTTTAAAATATTCGAAGCATCAATGGCTCCCTCTGCTCCACCCGCTCCAATTAAGGTATGAAGCTCATCAATGAATAAGATAATATTGCCGGCTTGACGAATTTCATCCATCACTTTCTTTAAGCGGTCTTCAAATTCACCCCGATACTTTGTTCCTGCTACGACTGTACCCATATCAAGAGTCATTACACGTTTATTCCGGAGTGTTTCCGGCACTTCATTATTAACAATTTGTTGGGCAAGCCCTTCAGCAATAGCTGTTTTACCTACACCTGGCTCACCGATAAGAACCGGATTATTTTTTGTTCTTCTGCTTAGAACTTCGATCACCCGCTGGATTTCCTTGCTGCGACCAATAACAGGGTCTAAGCTTCCTTCTCTTGCAATCACTGTTAGATCCCGAGCCAAGCCATCCAGTGTAGGTGTATTGGCATTCGATGTTGAACCGCCCTGGTGACCATTGGTCTCGTTGTTACCAAGCAGCTGAAGTACTTGCTGCCGCGCTTTATTTAAGCTAACTCCTAAGTTGCTAAGAACGCGGGCTGCTACTCCTTCTCCTTCTCGGATTAATCCAAGTAAGATATGTTCTGTTCCAACGTAAGAATGTCCGAGCTTTCTCGCTTCGTCCATTGATAATTCCGTTACCTTTTTTGCGCGAGGAGTGTAATGGACTGTTTGAGCGCTGCCTTCTCCTCTTCCGATTAAATTTTCGACTTCCTCTTGAATTTTCTCTGCGCTGAGTCCAAGGCCATAAAGTGCTTTTGCTGCGATGCCTTCTCCTTCACGCACTAGACCTAATAAAATATGTTCTGTTCCAATATTGCTGTGCCCTAGACGAATTGCTTCTTCTTGCGCAAGCGCTAATACTTTTTGTGCTCTTTCTGTAAAACGACCAAACATCATATCCATCCATCTCCTTTACCTCAACAATTTTCTTCTAACTGTAGCCGCTCTCTAATTAATGCTGCACGCCGGATATCCCTTTCTTCGGGGTGGAGCGGTCCACCGGCATATTGCTGCAGAAAGCCCGGTTGTGTTAAAATCATCAATTCATTTAAAATGCTTCTGGAAACATTGCTAATATAACCGATATCAATTCCTAGTCTTACATCTGATAAACACTGGGCTGCTTCTTTTGTTTCAATAATCCGGCTGTTTGTTAATACACCATAAGAGCGGAATACTTTATCCTCTAAACGGATAGAAGATGCGTTGGCTAAAGCTTCTCTTGCTGACTTCTCATGTTCGATAATCTGATGGACGATACTTATCAAATCTTCTACTATATCCGCCTCGGATTTTCCCAGAGTCAACTGGTTCGATATTTGAAAGATGTTTCCTAAAGCTTCACTGCCTTCTCCATATATACCTCTAACTACAAATCCCAGCTGGCTGATTGCCGGAACAATCCGGTTAAGCTGTTGGGTCAGGGTTAATCCCGGCAAATGAATCATCACTGACGCTCGTAACCCTGTACCCACGTTTGTTGGACAGCTCGTTAAATATCCTCTTTTTTCATCAAAAGCATATTCTACGTTTGCCTCAATGGCATCATCAAGATCGTTTGCTTTTTTCAGAGTTTCTTTTAACTGCAAGCCTGGAGAAAGACACTGGATCCGAATGTGATCTTCTTCGTTGATCATAATACTAATGTCCTCTGCATCCGAAAGAAGGACGGCCCCATAGGTAGAGGTATCAGCTAAGTATGGGCTAATCAAGTGTTTCTCTACAAGCACTCGCTTTTGTAACGGAGACAATTCCTCCATTTTTAACAATTCAAGCGGATATTTCTCTTGTATGCCTTCACTGATCTTGGCGGTCATCTCCTCTGCTTCGTCTGCTTTTAAGAATGGAGGAAAATGATAATTGTCTAAATTTCTAGCAAGACGAACCCTTGAACTTAAAACAATATCTGCCTGAGGACCTTCATTGCTCATCCAGGAGCTGACAGCCTGATTAATAAACTTTTCTAGAGACATCACGACTCTCCTCCTTCAGAAAGGATTTTTTTTTCGAGAGAACGGATTTGGTCGCGAATATCAGCTGCCGCTTCAAACTCCTCTTGCGCAATCGCCTGCTGTAACCTTTCTCTTAATCCGGCTATTTCCTTTTTCAAATGAAGGGTGCCACCAATTCTAGTTGGTATTTTACCTGCGTGTAAGTTATTTCCATTTTGCAACCTTTTTAGTATAGGGTTTAGTTGGTCTTGAAAGGCTTCGTAACAGTGCGAGCAACCAAACTTTCCTCTATTAACAAACTGTTGAAAGGTAGTTTGACAATTATCGCATTTTAAAACCTTCTGTTGTGGATATTGGGCAGGCTGCGACGAAAAAGATGAATTAAGATTAAACAGACCGCCAAGCAAGTCACCGATAGAAAAGTCCGAATGCTGGCTAAACATGTATTGCTCTCCCTTTTCTTGCGCACACTTTTCACATAAATGTAGTTGCGTCTTTTCACCATTTACTGTTTTAGTGAAATGAAGTGAAGCAGGTCTCTCTTTACAACTTTGACAAATCAAAGAGAACCACCCCCCTTATAAGTTATTTATATTTCAAGGCCATTAGCATAGAAGTAATCATTCTCGCTCGGAGCTCATCTCTTTCTGGAAGATCAATATATAAAACAGAACGATCCATTACACTGATCATAATTTTTGCTTCACGTTCTGAAATTACTTTTTCTTCTACTAGACGATAGATTAAATTCTCTGCTGCTGACTGTGAAATTTGGTTCCCCACCAATGAAACTAATTGTTCAATTAAATCATGCTGATCATGCACTTGTACTTTTATAATGCGGATATAACCTCCGCCCCCTCTCTTGCTCTCTACCATGTATCCTTTCTCAATGGTAAAGCGTGTATTGATCACGTAATTAATCTGCGAGGGAACACATTGAAATTTTTCAGCTACTTCATTTCTCTTGATTTCTACAATTTCACTTCCACTCATTTCAAGAACTCTCTTTAAATAGTCCTCAATAATATCAGATATATTACGCATCAAACCTCCTCCATTTCTGACTTTGACTATATTTGACGTTAATTATACAGGAAGACTTAAAGGATTTGCAATTTTAATGTATGTACTTGATGTTCATTTTTGACTATTTTAAAGAAATTTAATCGCTGTAAAAATATATTTCTATATTCCACTCATTCAGAGAAAGTAAACCTAAAAGAACTACTTAATAATAGAAGATATTTTTCGTGGGCATTCGACAGTCTTGCGCAGAGTTTGACATTTCGACAAGTATAAATTCATGAATAAAATAAAAAAGAACAGCGTCTGCTGTTCTTTTGGATTGCCTGGCAGCGTCCTACTCTCACAGGGGGAATCCCCCAACTAC